>CAIMEB010000160.1 GCA_903839855.1 uncultured Methylococcaceae bacterium | reverse complement strand
CTATAACCCAATTATCTCATTCAATGAAAGAAGGTTTTTATGGAAGGTTTATCCCCTTTACACAAAGTAGTCGCTGGCATTGATGTCCATCGTATGCTGCATGTCATCACTGTGCTTGTTGAAAACGAAGATGGCGCCCTAACCAAGCACCAGCAATCATTTGGTGGCTTTAAACGCGACATGAAGGCAATGGTGCTTTGGTTACTTGAGCTTGAAGTGGAACGGGTGGTCATGGAAAGCACAGGTATTTATTGGAAAAGCGCCTATTCCCACCTTGAGCGGGCTGGCATTTTTGCCATGGTCGTCAATGCCCATTTCATTAAGCATGTGCCGGGGCGCAAGACCGACATGTGCGATTCGGAATGGCTGGCCGTACTGGCACGCTTTGGGCTGGTACGTGGCAGTTTCATACCGCCTAAAGATTTGCGCGAGTTGCGACTGGTTTCGCGTTATCGCCGCAAACTCTCAGCCATGTTGGCCAGCGAAAGCAATCGGCTACATAAGACACTAGACGATGCCGGTATCAAGCTGGGTGCGGTGGTGTCTGACATCAAGGGCGTATCAGCCCGAGAGATGGTAGCGGGGCTGATTGCGGGCAAGACGATTGATGACCTGCTTGATATGGCTCGCGGTAGTCTTAAAAGCAAGCGCGATGATCTGGCCGCGTCGTTGGACGGTGATCTGTCGTCACGCCACCTGTTCATTCTCGCCGAACTACACGAACACGTCATACAGCTTGAACAAAAGCGAGCCAAAATCGATGCTTATTTGATTGAAGCCATGCAACCCTACCAATGGGCGTTTAATTTGTTGCAAACGATACCCGGTATTGATGCCATCGCTAGCGCCATGATCCTGATAGAGATTGGTGACGACATGTCACAGTTTGGCGATGCTGATCGACTCGCTTCTTGGGCGGCCTTGTGTCCAGGCAACAATGAGTCGGCCGGCAAGCGAAAATCGGGCAAGACACGCAAGGGCAATGCGATTGTCCGTTATATTTTATGTGAATGTGCCAATGCAGCACGTAACACCAAAAGTTCTTTGGCTGCGAAATACCGAAGCCTTATGGCTCGCAAGAGTCATAAAAAAGCCATTGTTGCCATTGCTCATAAATTGATTCGTATCATTTATTTTATGCTATCGCGGCATGAGCCCTATTGTGATCCCGGGGTCGATTACGAGGCCATGTCCGCCCAAAAAAATGCGCCACGCTGGATCAAGGCTCTTAAAAAAATCGGCAAGTTCCCCGTAACAAAACCTGCCTTAGCCTGACCAGTAACTTATTGATTTTATTATACTGCTTAGGGCAGTAGGGTTATGCTTGTCTGGAGTATTCGAGGCTTTCACGGTAACGACTGTGATTATTCTGGAAGGTGGAAGGCTATTAAAGCTTTGTTTACTCGCGAGTTGGATAAAAGCGGTGTGCCTGTTGTTAAACGCAAAGATGGAAGTGCGTTAATTTGGCAGCGACGTTATTGGGAACATACGATACGTGACCTTAATGATTTGAATCAGCACATCAATTATATACATTATAATCCGGTCAAACATGGATTGGTGACACGTGTGGTAGATTGGCCATATTCCTCGTTTCATCGCTATGTCAGACAAGGTTTGCTGTTGCCTGATTGGGCCGGTGAAAACCTTGATGGTATGATACTAGGCGAACCTGATTTTAAAACAGGTAGCCTCGATGCAGCAAAGCGGAATCGAGGATTTATATCGAGAATTCACGATGAATGATGTGACGATTATGTTCAATTATCCTCGATTCCGCGGTGCTGCATCGAGGCTACGGTTAAAACAATTTTAACGGTTATAACGATTTCAAGCATTACAACGGGTACCAACGACTTATGACTAACGGCATAATATGAACCAAGATCATCACGAAATTCATCTGGAAAATTACATTACCCAAAAGCTAGTGGCACAAGGTTGGCTGGAAAGTCAATCCGGTCATTATGATCAGCAACAGGCTTTATATCCTGAGTCAGTCAATCTATAATGAGCTATGGATTATAAAAAAGGCGGGGATAATGATGGATGATTCTGTCAACGATAGGAACGGTGAAATTGCGTAAAGTCCTTGTTGAATGCTCACCCTGGGATTTCTTGATAGGTGTGACTACCAGACAAGCGGGGCTTTCTGTGCATCAGTTGCCAATTTGTGGAGTTGGCGTGTGAATGATTACCCAATGGGAGTGATATAGATGCGGCGATTACTAATAAAGCATGTAACGACTTACCAATATACCGAATTTGTCACTCTGCTACCGCATAAATTGCTCTTGAGTCCCCGTGAGGGTCACCCTATTAGAGTTGAATCGGCTGAATTAATTATTTTTCCGACCCACCAACTACAATGGCAACGTGACGTGTACGACAATGCTATGGCTGAGGTAACATTTTCTGAACCGAGCAGTTTACTCTCGATAGACAGCAGGATCATGATTCAGCATTACGATGATGAACCTCTAAATTTTTTGGTGGCAGATTATGCGATGAAGTTTCCTTTTTATTATGATAGTTTTGAGCAGGCTGATTTAGAGCCTTATCTGTCTATACTATTTGATCAAGACCGCGTGCAGTTGAGTACCTGGGTACATCAATTCTGGCAATCCGGTCAAAGAGTGGAAACTTATTTGCTGCTGGAATGGATCAATAAAGCGATTGCGACCGGATTCACCTATCAACTGCGTGAAGAGCCGGGTGTCCAGTCACCCGCGACGACATTGTCCCGTAACGCAGGTTCTTGTCGTGATTTTGCAACCTTGTTTATCGAGGTCTGTCGCTCCCTGGGTTTGGCTGCGCGTTTTGTGAGTGGCTATCTCTACTCGCCAATGCTTCTGCAAGGTCAAGGTACCACCCACGCATGGTCGGAAGTTTATCTGCCAGGTGCTGGCTGGAAAGGCTTTGACTCCACATCCGGTCAAGTAGTGGGCAATCAACACATCCCCGTGGCTGTGAGCCGACATCCTGAGTCAGTCCCCCCTGTATCTGGCTCGTTTACAATCGCCCCAAATGTTCAGCCTCAATCACCAATAATGAGCGTTATGGTGAATGTATCTGAAATGCCTTATCAGCCGTAATTAATGAGTATCTTAAGCCTAGGCAACCCTTTTAAGGATGATGGGGTTACCTGGACTTTTTCTGAAGTCTTAAATGTAGTCTTTTATAAGTACTTCTGCTATTTGAACACTATTTAACGCAGCACCTTTTCTGACATTATCACTCACCACCCATAAATCAATACCTTGTGGATGCGATATATCTTCTCTGATTCTACCAACAAATACCTCATCATTACCCGAGGAATCGGTTACTGCGGTTGGGTATCCACCATTCACTCTTTCATCAATCACTGTTACGCCGGGTGCTTTTTCCAGTAAGGCACGCACTTCGGCAGCAGTAATTTTTGAGAGTGTTTCAATATGTACAGCTTCTGAATGACCAAAAAATACCGGAACTCTAACAGCCGTCGCATTCACTAGAATAGCGTCATCCCCCATAATTTTTTTAGTTTCCCAAACCATTTTCATTTCTTCTTTGGTGTAACCATTGTCCATAAACACATCAATTTGCGGTAACACATTAAATGCGATTTGTTTAGGGTACACGGTTGCTGAAATGGGATGTAGGTTAAGCAGGTTAAGAGTTTGTTTACTTAACTCTTCGATGGCCTCTTTACCTGTACCGGAAACAGCCTGATAAGTACAGACATTGATTCTAGTGATTCCTACCGCATCATGAATAGGCTTTAATGCGACCAGCATTTGAATAGTCGAACAATTCGGGTTTGCAATAATCCCTCTGTTTTTATAATCAGCGATTTTTTCAGGGTTAACTTCAGGAACGATAAGCGGAATATCATCGTCATAACGAAACTGTGAGGTGTTATCGATAACGATACAACCTGCAGCGGCAGCTATGGGAGCATATATTTCAGAGACGGATGCGCCCGGAGAGAATAAACCAATTTGAGCTTTAGAAAAGTCAAAAGTCGCTAAGTCTTCAACTCTTAGGGAACCACCCTTAAAAGGAATTCGTTTGCCTACTGAATGGCTACTGGCCAAGGCATAAACTTCACCGACAGGAAAATTACGCTCCTCCAAAATCGATAACATCGCTTCACCCACTGCACCCGTCGCACCAACCACCGCGACGTTATAAACTTTACTCATTGACTGATACCTTTTTATTGGAATTTAAATATCGCAAGATAAACTTGTATTTTTTAGTAAAAATTAATTATCCAAGAATAGCGAACACTTTCTTAGTAATTTCATCGACAGTACCGACACCCGAAATAGAACTAAATTTTACGTGTTGTTTAGGATCTGAATAATAACCGACTAATGGTTTAGTCTGGTCATGATAGACCGCGAGCCTTCTTCGCACAGTTTCTTCTTTGTCATCATCACGCTGAATCAAAGGTTCACCCGTTATGTCATCAATACCGTCAACTTTAGGGGCATTAAATTTAATGTGATAAGAACGACCTGATTGAAGGTGTACCCGTCTACCTTCAATACGAGTGACGATTTCTTCGTCTGAGACGTTAATTTCAATCACGTTATCAATCTTAACGCCCATATCGCTAAGTCCTTGAGCCTGGGCAATCGTTCTAGGAAAACCATCCAGTAAAAAGCCATTAGCACAATCAGACCGAGTAACCCGTTCTTTTATTAATCCTAAAATCAAATCATCAGAAACTAATCCCCCTATATCCATTACTTTCTTGGCTTCAATTCCCAGAGGTGTGCCATCACGAACGGCTGCTCTTAACATATCACCGGTCGAAATTTGTGGAATAGAATATTTTTCGGTAATAAATTGAGCTTGGGTGCCTTTACCAGACCCAGGGCTTCCTAATAAGATGATACGCATATAATGACTCCGAATGTGTAGTTACATTGTTATATTAACTATATATAACAAATAGTTATGTAACTACAAAAAAATAAAGCTGTTAGATTTTATGACTTAACATAAAATTATGAGTGCTTATTTTATAACACAACCCGTTTAATCACTTGTAAAAATCTGATTATTTCTCTAACCTTACACAATTAATTAGGATTTAGTAGGAGAATAAATATGCGTGTAGAAGATTTAATGAAGTCAAAAGTATTTACTGTAGAACAACACGATTTGATTGATAGAGTCTTTTTTTTGATTCATTATGAAAAAGTACGTCATTTGCCAGTCGTTGAAAAAGGCAAAGTTATTGCGATTGTCTCAGATAGAGATTTATATAAAGCACTCGGGCCAAAAAATAATTCCAATGCGATTGAATCCTCTAGTGAAAAAAATCCGGCAGAGTTACATGTTGTTCCTCAAAAAGTACAACATATCATGCGCAGAGGTGTCATTACTGTTAATCCAGACACTTACGTATCCGAGGCCGCTGCATTGATGGCTGATCATAAAATTGGAGCGTTGCCGGTAGTCGATAAAGATAATAAATTAGTCGGTATTTTGTCCGCAACAGATATATTGAGAGTTTTTTCTAAAATAGAAAAATCCAGTGAAAAAAGAGAACAAAGAATAGCTGCTGGTACAAGTCACACATAAACACTTTCGATACACTAAAAAGTCCCTTTATGGGGCTTTTTTGCTTCAGCCACAAAACTTAGTCTATTTGAATGCTCCTATTAGTTAACAATGAGTTTATAATGTATATCCTCCTTTTAGCCATGACATCAATATAGTTAATATAGTATTCTTGCTGTTAACAATTAAAAAACTTAAGCAAGTAGCAAATAATTTTAATCTGCTCCTCTTGGCAATCGACTAGGTCAAGACTTAAATATACAAACACACTCCGTAGAATAATTGGATATCCATAATGAGTAACCTGATTCAACTTTTTCAAGATTCTTCATCATTACAGGGCAGTAATGCCAGTTTTATTGAGGATTTATATGAGCGGTTTTTGGAAGATCCAGAGTCAGTTGAATTAAGTTGGCAAAAAAAATTCAGAGAAATTCAACAAAATGCTTTTTACGAAACACCTCACGGGCCGATTGTTCAACGGTTTGCACAACTTGCCATTAAATCGCCAGGAAGATTAGCCCAGTTACAGGGGTTTACTGAAGAAAGTGTCAAAAAACAAGCGGCTGTTTCTCGATTAATTAATCATTATCGGGTTCGAGGTCATCAAATTGCTAATAATAATCCACTGGGTACCAGTGTACAGCCACAAGCCGATATGGATCCTTCCTACTATGGGCTTTCTGAACTTGATATGGATACCCTTTTTGACACAGGCGCTCTTTATGGGGGAGTAGACCGCTCACCCTTGCGTAATATCATAGCTAATTTAAAAGCGATTTATTGCGGTAGCATAGGCTCCGAGTATATGCATATTGCGGATACTAAAATTAGACGCTGGTTGATTAATCGACTTGAAACTACTCAAGCCAAATTAAATCTGGATGCAGAGAAAAAACATTGGTTGCTCAAGTTATTAACTTCGGCTGAAGGGATTGAAAGCTATTTACATCACCGTTTTGTCGGTCAAAAACGCTTCTCACTTGAAGGTGGGGAATCACTGATTCCTATTCTCGATGAACTCATCCAGGTTTCTGGTCAAAAGGGCGTAAAAGAGATCGTTATCGGCATGGCACATCGCGGTCGTTTAAATGTTCTGGTCAATATCTTGGGTAAAAGCCCGGCTACTCTGTTTGATGAGTTTGCTGGAACCTCAACCTTGTTACCCGGCGCTCGTTCAGGCGATGTAAAATATCACATGGGGTTCTCATCGGATGTAGCAACACCCGGTGGTCCTGTGCATTTAACACTTGCCTTTAATCCATCCCACCTGGAGATTATTAATCCTGTGGTTGAGGGCTCAGTTAAAGCACGACAAGATAGAGCAGGAGATGATGGAGTGAGTACGGTCGTGCCTGTTTTGATTCATGGCGACGCGGCGTTTGCAGGGCAGGGGATTGTGATGGAGTCGTTGAATATGTCTCAGACTCGAGCGTTTTATACCGGTGGGACTGTACATATCGTCATTAATAATCAAATTGGCTTTACGACGAGTAATCCCTTAGATGCTAGGTCTACTTTTTATTGTACAGATGTTGCCAGTATGATTCAGGCGCCTGTTTTCCATGTTAACGGTGATGATCCAGAAGCTGTTATTTTTGTCACTCGCTTAGCGCTTGATTATAGAATGACTTTTAATAAAGATGTGGTTATTGATCTAATTTGCTATCGTCGTCTTGGACATAATGAAGCGGATGAGCCGGCGACGACTCAACCCGTTATGTATAAGAAAATCCGCAAGCACAAAACAACACGAAAACTGTATGCCCAGAAATTAATCAGCGAAGGAATTCTTGACTCCAGGCAGTCTGTTGAGATGGAACAGGACTATCAAAAACTACTTGAAGCAGGTCAGGTTGTTTCAAGACCTGTATTAAAAAATCCGGGCTATTCGTATACTAATCAATGGAATAAGTTTCTCAATAAGCATTGGGATACGCCTTGCAAGACAGCTATTTCTTTGGACTATTTACGCTTTTGTAATGACAGAATGCAGAGACTACCCACTGGCTTTGAGTTGCATCCCAGAGTCGCTAAGGTGATGGAAAACCGCCGAAAAATGGCGGCAGGTGCATTACCTCTGGATTGGGGATTTGCTGAAAATCTGGCTTATGCGAGTCTTCTTTTAGAAGGACATCCGATTCGTTTGACAGGGCAAGATGTAGGACGGGGCACGTTTGTGCATCGTCATGCCGTGTTACATAATCAAATCAATAATAAAACCTACACACCTATTAAGCACTTGGATAAAGAGCAAGCTAGTGCTCAAATCTTCGACTCTCTTTTATCGGAGTCAGGGGTGTTGGGCTTTGAATATGGTTACAGTACAACGACACCGAATACACTGGTTATTTGGGAGGCGCAGTTTGGCGACTTTGCTAATGGTGCTCAGGTGGTGATTGATCAGTTTATTAGCTCAGGTGAAACAAAATGGGGACGATTATGTGGACTGGTTATGTTATTACCTCATGGTTTTGAAGGGCAGGGGCCAGAACATTCATCAGCAAGATTAGAGCGTTATTTGCAACTGTGTGCAGAGCATAATATTCAGGTTTGTAACCCTACGACACCAGCACAAATATTCCATTTATTACGTCGTCAAATAGTACGTCCTTATCGTAAGCCA
The DNA here is from genome assembly GCA_903839855.1 of uncultured Methylococcaceae bacterium. Lineage (GTDB taxonomy): Bacteria > Pseudomonadota > Gammaproteobacteria > Methylococcales > Methylomonadaceae > Methylobacter_C. The sequence continues at coordinate 56,094 of CAIMEB010000160.1, read as the reverse complement.
CTGATTGTCATGAGTCCCAAAAGCCTGCTTCGACATAAGTTAGCGGTTTCAACTCTTGAGGATCTTACGGCAGGCCATTTTCAATCGGTTATTGGAGAGCAAGATCCGCTGAATCCAAAAAAAGTAACGCGGTTTGTTTTATGTGCGGGTAAGGTTTATTACGATTTATTGGAAGCGCGAAACCAGGATAAGCTTGAGCATATTGCTATCGCGCGTCTAGAACAGATTTATCCGTTTCCAGAAACCTTACTCAAAACGGAGCTGGCAAAATATCCAAATTTAAAAGAGTTTTTCTGGTGTCAGGAGGAACCTAAAAACCAGGGTGCCTGGTACCAAACTAAACACCATTTTACAGATAATGTATCCGCAAATATTAGTGTTACTTATGCAGGGCGTGATGCTTCTGCAGCGCCAGCTGTTGGCAAGTTTCACGTGCATATAGAACAACAAAAAGCTGTAGTACACGCAGCTTTATATGGCAATCCTTCAGGAAAATAACATGAGCATTGAAGTCTTAGTTCCCAACCTACCCGAATCAGTTTCTGACGCCACCTTAATTAGTTGGCACAAAAATGCAGGGGATTTCGTTAATAAAAACGAAAACCTTGTTGATCTTGAAACAGATAAAGTTGTACTTGAAGTAACTGCACCTGAGTCGGGCATTCTTAGTAAAATTTTTAAAGAAAGTGGGGCTATTGTTACGAGTGGTGAGTTGTTAGCCAATGTCGAAGTGGATAATATTAAATCCACAGCATCAAATGAAAGTAAGTCAGCCTCACTGAGCATTACAAATAATGATCAAGACATCCCCCTAAGCCCTTCTGTACGTCGATTGATTAATGAAAATGCCTTGGATCCTTCGCAGATCAGCGGTACTGGTAAGAGCGGTCGGTTAACTAAAGCGGATGTTTTAGAACATCTTAATAAGCCAATAATGCCTACTGTTGCAGCGATTGAAACGCCAACTAAAAAAGTGATTGCCGATCCAGAAAAAACGGTATCACCCCAAAAAACAGTCACAGAAACGACAATCGATACCACGAGCACCGTTGCAGGGTTAAGACCTGAGCAACGTGTTGCAATGACCCGATTAAGAGCAAAAGTCGCTGAACGTTTGTTACAAGCCCAACAAAATGCGGCGATGTTAACCACTTTTAATGAAGTCAATATGCAAAACGTTATTGATCTTCGTAATCAATATAAAACCCGGTTTGAACAAAAACATTCTGTTAAGCTTGGCTTTATGTCATTTTTTGTTAAGGCCTCAATTGAAGCCTTAAAACACTTCCCAGCGATCAATGCCTCTATTGATGGCAGTGACATCATTTATCATGGCTATTATGATTTAGGTATTGCTGTCAGTACGCCAAGAGGACTAATTGTGCCGGTATTGCATGATGCAGATCAACTTGATTTTGCAGGTATTGAAAAAAGTATTGCCTCGTTTGGAGAAAAGGCGAGGGCAGGTACTTTAAGCTATGATGACTTAAAAGGCGGAACATTTACGATTACCAACGGCGGTGTTTTTGGTTCAATGCTATCAACGCCAATACTTAATCCACCCCAGTGTGCCATTTTAGGTATGCATGCAATTAAAGAACGTCCCGTGGTTGAAAATGGTCTGATTGTTATCAGACCGATCATGTATCTGGCTTTATCTTACGATCATCGCTTGGTTGATGGTCGTGAAGCTGTACAATTTTTAGTCACTATTAAAGAATGCTTGGAAGCTCCCGCCCATCTTTTACTTAATATTTAATATTATGCTAAAAAAGCAAACGCATTATGATGTCATTGTAATTGGTGCAGGGCCGGCAGGCTTTGCCAGTGCAATTCGTTGTGCCCAACTGGGATTAAAAACTGCGTGTATTGATAATAAGCGCGATAAAAATAACCAGGGGCGCTTAGGGGGTTCTCATTTAAATACGGGCGGTGTCGCCTCTATGACTTTGTTAAATTCCGCTAAAATATATTATCAATTGACTCATGAAGCGCCGAAGCATGGTATAAATGTCGCTACTATTTCAATTGATATGCCTAAGATGATTCGACGAAAAGATAAAATCATCGAAGAAATTAGTCATAAAATGCTTGGGCTGTTTACGCATCATAAGGTAGATCACATTTTAGCAAAAGCCCGTCTTTTGAGCGACCGTCAAGTCGAGATAGCGACAGAAGATAATCTGGTAAAATCCATCATTAGTGCCACTCATGTTATTTTGGCTTCTGGCTCAAAACCTATTAAGTTGCCTTGTTTAACGTTAGATAATGAGTTTATCATTGACGCTAAAACAGCTTTAAATTTAGAAGTTGTTCCTAAAAAACTGGCTATTATTGGTGCAGGGGTCGTGGGTATTGAGTTAGCAAGTATTTGGAATAGATTAGGTTCAGAAACTATATTATTGGAAGCACAAGAAAACTTTTTGTCTGTATTAGATCAACAAATTTCCGGTGAAGCCTATCGCATATATCAGGGGCAAGGTTTTGATTTACGCTTAGGAGCACGGGTAATTTCAGCAAAGAAAGGTAACAAAAAAGTTACTCTTGAATATCAAGACCAAGAGGGTACACATACTCTGCGAATTGATAAACTTATAGTGGCCTGTGGGCGAAAACCTAATACGACAGAACTGGCTGCCCCTGAAGCTGATTTATTATTAGATGATAATGGTTATGTTTACGTAGATGATAATTGTCGAACGAATCTACCTGGGGTTTATGCAGTGGGTGACTTAACCTTACTGGGTCCCATGTTAGCTCATAAGGGAATAGAGGAGGGCGTGTTTGTTGCGGAGAGTATCGCTGGAATAAATAATCAGATTAATTACAATAACATGCCCAGTGTTATTTATACTGAACCAGAGATAGCTTGGGTTGGTCAGACTGAACAGGCTTTACGTGCTGCAGGTGAACCTATAAAAGTTGGGATTTTTCCATTGGACTCAACGGTTCGGGCTTTAGCACTGGATAAAGCAGAAGGTATGGTTAAAATAATTGCTCATGCAGAAACTGATAAGATTTTAGGTGTTCATATTATCGCTACTCAAGCATCAGAACTTATAGCAGAAGCCGTATTGGCCATGGAGTTTTCTGCAAGTAGCGAAGATCTGGCAAGAACTATTCATGCGCGACCAACGTTATCTGAGTCAGTTCATGATGCTGCTACGCTCCTTAAATAGTAACAATAAATTATTGAGTGCATTATTTTGTTCGCCTATTCATTAATTTAACATAATATACATTATACGAAGTTAATATATACCGAATATTAAACTGCTATATTTTCAGACCTAGCAATTGAAAAAGACTTAAATACCCTCTATATCTGTCTATGTCTGTTATGTCTAAGTAGAAATACTTGCCGCCCTTACTAGTACTAGCTATAAGTTTATAAAATGAAACCTATTTTTGCCGATGAAGCTGCTATTAAAGTGGCGGCTAAATTACTGAGCCAAGGTCGTTTAGTGGCCTTTCCAACTGAAACAGTCTATGGTTTAGGAGCTGATGCCTCAAACCCCATAGCGATTAACCGAATATTTCAAGCTAAGGGTCGACCTTCTGACCATCCTCTTATTGTTCATATTGCTGGTATTGATAACCTTGACGACTGGGCTATCAATATACCTGATGCAGCAATTAGGCTGGCTAATCATTTTTGGCCGGGTCCACTGGCTATCATTTTAAATAAAAAACCTGAAGTACCCCTTGAAGTAACCGGTGGACAAACTACCGTCGGCTTACGTATGCCGAATCATCCAGTTGCCTTACAACTATTAAGAGTATTTGGTGGCGGAATCGCAGCGCCCTCTGCAAATCGTTTTTGCAGAATTAGTCCTACTCAGGCTGCCCATGTTGAAAAAGAGCTAGGTACCGTTGTAGACATGATACTTGATGGTGGTGTTTGTGAAGTCGGTGTAGAATCAACTATTGTTGATTTAAGTGGAGATATTCCTAGATTATTAAGGCCTGGTCATATTACCCGTCAAGAAATAGAGGCCATTTTACAAACGGAACTCATCAATGTAGCAATCCCAAAGGAGCAAGCCAGCTCTTCAGATGTCCGTGCTCCAGGGATGATGACCGTACACTATGCCCCCTTGACAGTAGCTATGCTTTGCCCTCATGATCAACTAACAGACCTTATAAAGGTATTAAATCTTCAAAATAAAACGATTGGTTTACTCGCATATCAATACAATCCACCCGAAAACAGAGGATTACATTTGCTTTGCATGCCCGAGCAGGCAGATAGTTACGCTCAGATCTTATATGCTTCATTGCGTGATTTAGACAGTCGTGAACTTGATATCATCCTGATAGAACAACCTCCAAACACTGAGGCCTGGCAAGCCATTAATGATCGTCTTGGTAAAGCAACCACACTGTCATGGACAAATCATTAACACCCATTTTTATACTAACGCCTGCCCCTGCTTAACCAAGCAGTGGTGATATTTATGGGTTAGTCTAATCCAAATAATACAATGACTTATTTTCCAGCAGTTTCACTTTGTAATGCTGCAACCAATTGTGCTGCTGGTAAATACCCTGGGTAGACGTTACCATTTTCTGAGATAATCATCGGCGTGCCTTTTACATCAAATTCGGCAGCCAGTTGCATGTGTTCATCGACAGGATTATCACACGTTTTACTTGGGACATTCTGATCCTTTTTAGCTGCGGTTAATGCGGCATTACGATCATTAGCACACCAGACAGAAACCGCTTTATTATAAGAATCTGAGTCTTTGCCGGCTCTGGGAAAAAATACATATTGAATAGTAATGCCTTGTGCCAGATATTGATCTAATTCAGAATGTAACTTACGGCAATATCCGCAATCTATATCCGTAAAAATAGTTACGGTATATTTAGCTATTTTAGGCTTAAATACAATCATGTTAGCTACCCCCATTTTTGCGATAGCTGATTTTCTTATGACGTTTAGCTTTGCTTCGGTTAAATCTTTTTTATCGGCTATATCTATCAGGTGCCCTTGCAATAAATACTTACCATCTTCAGATACGTAATATAAATTGGCACCAATCGTTAATTCATAAAGACCTTTAATAACAGACGACTTAACAGAATCAACTTTAATAGACGGCATTGATTTAGCGATTGACTGCCTAATAGTGGTTTCATCTGCTTTAGCAATTGACAGAGTCAATCCGAATACGGTTATCGCAATAAACATAATAACTTTTTTCATGACTTTCATTTTTTCCTTAAATAATTTATTAAATAATTAAATGGTTTTATATCAGTTTAATGTTATTAAGCTTAATGTTATTAAGTTTTGATTAGTGAAATAATCGTTGAATATCCAGAAACATCGCTAAAGACATTAACGATAATAGAAAAACCATACCTGCCTGTTGAAAAAAGCCTTGAATTTTCTCTGAGACCGGTTTTCTCCGAATCGCTTCTAAGGCAAAAAACATTAAATGTCCACCATCAAGAACAGGCACAGGAAATAAATTAATAACCCCAAGACTGACACTCAATAACGCCATAAACTTAATGAATGAAACGAAACCCATATCTGCTGATTCTCCAGCATATTGAGCAATACTGATAGGGCCGCTTAAATTATCTACAGAAGCTTTGCCTATTAACATCTTACTCATCATTTTTAATGTTGAAGAAGAGTAATACCAGGTTGTTTCAAAAGCAACCGGGATCGCAGCCAAGGGGTCAAGGGAATATTCAGCGCTAACTGACTTGATTAACTCTTCGGGAATATATACAGAAGCTCCAATTTTTCCTTCTGATTTTTGCTCAACCTGAACGCTTTTTGGGGTAATATTGATCGGAATTTGTACACCATCACGTTCTATTTTTAAGTCTATAGATATGTCAGGATTGGCTCTAACAATATCAACCCATTGCTTCCAATCATTAATGGGAACACTATTAGCACTTATAAGTAGATCACCCTTTTTTAAACCTGACGCAAGTGCAGCACTATCCGGTAACACCTTACCTATGATAGGCTTTAATTGAGGGGACCAAGGCTTAAAGCCCAGTTTTTGATACAGTAAATCTGGATTCTTAATGCTGTCTTCAGTAGGTGTAATCACTTTTACGCTTTGCTTTTCATCCAGGTTTTTGACGTTAACCGTAATCGATTGATTGCCCTCTAATGCTGAGGCAATAATGACGCTTATGGCTTCAGTCCAGGTTGGCGTTGCTTTCTCGTTAACCGAAATAATTTCATCGCCTTCGGTAAAGCCTGAATCATACGCCAGTGTGCCCTGCCCGACTTGACCAATGATTGGTTTCGTTCCGGTCTCACCAATCACTAAAGCTCCCCAAAATAAAACAACAGCAAGAAGTAAATTAAATATTGGCCCTGCCGCCACTATCGCTGTCCTTGCCAAAACGGATTTTCTATTGAAAGCAGAGGCTAAATCTTCGGTTTTAACCGGACCTTCTCTTTCATCAACCATCTTGACATAACCACCCAGAGGAATAGCTGATAAAACATATTCCGTTGTTTCAGCATGCTTTTGGTAAGACCATAAAACCTTTCCAAAGCCTATTGAAAAGCGAAGAACCTTTACTCCCGATTTACGAGCTACCCAAAAATGACCGAATTCATGAAATGAAACCAGTACACCAATAGTGATAACGAAATAAAATAATTTATGAAGTAAATCCATTAATGGGTCAGCTCGGCAATGACTTGTTTAGATACTATTCTAGCTTGTTTATCACTCTCTAAAATAACAGTCAACGTTTCAGCTGGCTTTACTTCAAATTGATCCATACAACGCTCGATGATTAATGGAATATCAGTGAAGCGTACTTGTTCCTTTAAAAAGGCATCTACAGCAATTTCATTGGCTGCATTTAATACGGTAGGGATTATTCCGCCAAGGCGTATAGCTTTATAAGCAAGACGTAAACACGGAAAGCGTTCTAAATTGGGTTCATCAAAGTCCATACGTCCGACGTCAAAAATATTTAAAGGTTCCACGCCTGATTCAAAACGCTCAGGCCAAGCCATTGAATAGGCAATGGGAACGCGCATGTCTGGATTACCCATTTGCGCCAACACTGTCCCATCAATGTAATCGACCATCGAATGAATAATACTTTGAGGGTGAATAACTACCTGAATTTGATCGGGCTGCATAGCAAATAAAATACAGGCTTCGATCATTTCGAGACCTTTATTCATCATCGTTGCTGAGTCCACGGAGATTTTTCTACCCATATCCCAATTGGGATGAGCAACCGCTTGTGCCGGGGTTACATGAATCAATTGCTCAATCGGCATTTCACGAAACGGCCCTCCAGAAGCTGTCAATAAAATCCGTCTAGCCTGTTTTGCCTGCATACCTGATTTATAACCTGCCGGCATACATTGAAAAATAGCGTTATGTTCACTATCAATAGGCAACAACTGTGCCCCAGACTCTGCCACAGCTTGCATAAAAATATTGCCTGACATCACCAACGCTTCTTTATTCGCTAATAGAATTGTTTTACCCGCTTTTGCTGCGGCTAAACTAGGCAACAAGCCAGCAGCACCTACAATTGCAGCCATTACCGAATCAACAGCGTCCAGCGTTGCAACAAATTCTAATGACTCTGCTCCTGAAAGGACTTTAATATTAGCAATAATAGTGTCTTTTATTTTTTCAGAAAAAGCTAAGGCTTTAATCTCATCAACGACAACAACGTATTCAGGATGATGAACCAGACATTGATCATAAAGCAAATCAATATTGTTATTTGCAGTCAAAGCAACTACGTTATATAAGTCTAAATGCCTAGCAGCAACATCTAACGTACTAACGCCAATAGAACCGGTCGCACCCAGTATGCAGATCCCTTTCATGAAACTAACCTATAAACGAAATATATACAGCCGTAGAAAAAAGGAATGGCTGCAATTAGACTATCAATCCTGTCTAAAATACCACCATGACCAGGCAATAATGTACCACTATCTTTGACACCGCATTGACGCTTTACAACGCTAATAAATAAGTCACCATAAATAGAAATCAAAACTGTTAACACAGATAACAAAATAAAATCTGAGGCAATCATCGGTTGAAATTTATAAATCAAACTTAAGATAGAACCACAGACCAAACCAGAAATTAGAGCGCCATACATCCCTGCAACTGTCTTACCAGGACTTATTTCTGGTGCCAGTTTAGTCACGCCCCATTTTTTTCCAGCAAAGAATGCAGTGATATCGGCAACCCAAATCAGGATTAGAAAATACATGGTCATTTCCGTACCATATAAGGTTCTTAATCTTGACAGGAACATCCAGGCCGACAATAAAATAAACCAACCGATCAAACCTTTATAGCGTGTTTTTAATTGCAGATTTAATACACCTGCAGGAGTATTCCTGATTAAAATCATCACCAATATCCAAAACAGCACAGGCGGTATAACTAACCATTCTAAAGCACCAGAATAGTCTCTTACATCAGGCCAGTCGGTAATTTGAGCAACGAACTCAAGAAGTTGTGTCCAGAAATGAATGCCTAACATGGGTAAAATTAATGCCAACAAAAACAATATTCGTTTGTAGGTAGACGAAATGCCAGCAAGATTAGTCCACTCCCATGCACCCAATAGCGTTATTATGCCTATCAATAATGAAAAAAATTCTATGGGTAGTTTGAATACTGCTAACGCAATCAGGGTAGCAAGAACTGATGCGGTAATAATTCGTTTTATTAACATTTTTGTAAGCTATTGGGTAATAAAGTTATAAAGAGACTCATTTATTAAGAACCTGTTCACTGGTGTGTCCAAAGCGTCGTTGCCGACCCTTAAAACTCTTGATAGCGTCTTCAAGGGAACTTTGATCGAAATCCGGCCAAAGTGTCGTTGTAAAATACATTTCTGTATAGGCTAATTGCCATAATAAAAAATTGCTAACTCTTTGTTCTCCACCGGTTCTTATAAATAAATCCGGGTCTGGTAAGCCCGCTGTGGATAGATGTTGCTCAATCAACTGCTCATTGATGTCTTGCTGGTCTAAAACGCCATCCGCTATTTTTCCAGCTATTTTCTGGAACGCCTGACACATATCCCAATGTCCGCCGTAATTAACGGCAATAACTAATGTCAATGCGGTATTAGCTCGAGTCTGTATCTCGCTATCTATCATTTTTTGCTGCAAACTCTCAGGAAACGCAGACCTATCGCCAATAAACCGTAATCGAATATTGTTGTTGTGCAATTTATCAATCTCTTTTTGCAGTGATGACATAAAAAGCGCCATTAACAGCTTAACCTCAGATTCTGGTCTACGCCAATTTTCACTACTAAAAGCAAATAAAGTCAGTACTTCGACACTGCTTTTAGTACAATATTCTGTAATTTTTTTGACTGTTTTTACACCCGCTCTATGCCCAATCGCTCTAGGCATAAATCTTTTTTGCGCCCACCGACCATTACCATCCATAATAATGGCGATATGACGTGGATTATTATCCGACTGTAATTCCTTAAATTCGTTAGGCATTATCACGATCCATTAGATAGATAAAAGATCGGCCTCTTTAGCTTCCAGTAGTTTTTCAACTTCTTTAACATATTGATCTGTTATCTTTTGGATTTTTTCTTCTGCTACGCGAGCCTCATCTTCCGAAATCAACTTTTCTTTCAACGCTTCTTTTATTTCCGAATTAGCATCGCGGCGGATATTTCTAATTGCTACACGTCCATTTTCAGATTCATTTTTTACCACTTTAACTAAAGCTCGTCGACGTTCTTCCGTCAGTGCTGGCAAGGGTATTCTAATAGTCATACCATTTGTCGCAGGATTTAAGCCAAGGTCTGATTTTAAGATTGCCTTTTCAATGGCCTGCACCATCCCTTTTTCCCAAGGAGTAATAGTGAGGGTACGCGCATCTTCAACGGCTATGTTAGCTACTTGTGACAAAGATGACTCTGTACCATAATAGGTCACGCTAATTTGATCTAACAAACTAGGATGCGCCCTGCCCGTCCTGATTTTTGAAAACTCATGTTTTAAAGATTCAATACTCTTACCCATGCGGGTTGCTGCATCTTGTTGAATATCACTAATCATCAGTTTGTTCCTCGCTCTATAAGTGAGCCAATCTCTTCGCCCATCATTAATCTCAAGACAGCGCCTTGTTCAAAAATATTCATTACTCGCATCGGCACATTGTTATCCCTACATAATACCAATGCAGTGGTATCCATGACATTAAGACGCTGATCTAGCGCTTCGTCATAGGTTAATCGTGGATAAAACACAGCATCTTTAACTTTTGCAGGATCAGCCGAGTAAACGCCTTTAACTTTAGTCGCCTTAATCATTAGCTCTGCATTTATTTCAATGGCTCTCAAACTTGCAGCTGAGTCTGTAGTGAAAAATGGATTGCCTGTACCCGCAGCAAAAACAACCACACGACCTTTTTCTAAATGTCGAACGGCGCGACGGCGAATGTAATCTTCACAGACTTGATTGATTTTAAGTGCAGACATAACTCTGACCTGCTGACCATGAGACTCTAATGCTTCTTGCATGGCTAACGCATTGATAACAGTGGCTAACATACCCATTTGATCACTAGTCACTCTATCTAAACCTTCGGCAGCTTTTTCTGCGCCTCTTAAAATATTGCCACCACCAATGACTAAACCAACCTGGATACCTAACTCGCACAGTTCTTTGATTTCATTAGCTAAACGTTTGATAATATCAGAATCAATACTGCCTCCCGTCTCGCTCATCAAAGCTTCGCCGCTTAATTTAAGCAAAATTCTTTGGTAAATTGGTTTACTCATCATATTATCGGGCTCAAAATTTTCGGTTGGATATTATAATCCAACAATTACAGATACATGAATTGGGTTGCTGACCAGTAGCAACCCAAAACAACTTGCCTTAAATGCCTCTAACTTGTGCCATGACTTCTTCGGCAAAGTTTTCTTCTTTTTTCTCAATACCCTCACCCACTTCAAAACGGGTGAAGCGAACAGCTTTATTACCTTTTGATTCGACTAATTTACCAACAGTTACTTTATCATCTTTAATAAAAGGTTGACCCAATAAAGTCACTTCAGCTAAAAACTTTCTAATCTGTCCAGTAATCATTTTTTCTATGATATCAGCTGATTTACCGCTTTCAGCAGATAGGGCACGAAAAATCTCTTTTTCTTTTTCAATGATATCAGTGGGTACATGTTCTTCAGCCACATAATGAGGTTTGCTCGCCGCAATATGCATGGCAATATCTTTACCTAATTCATTGTCAGGTGTCGCTAATTCTACAATCACACCAATCTTACTGCCGTGCAAATAGCAAGCTGTTCCACCTTCGTCTGTTTTAAATCTTTCAAAGCGTCTAACAGTAATATTTTCACCTAAAGTTGAAATAAGTCCGCGACGTATTTCGTCAACAGTGACACCGTCTTCTAAAGGCATAGCCAACAAATCCGCTTCTGTATCAATGTGATCTGCATTTAATAAAGCAGCGGTCACACTATTTACAAAGTTAACAAAACCATCTGCCTTTGCAACAAAATCAGTTTCACAATTTATATCAACAATAGCGACTGCTTTACCATCTTCACTGACTTTAACACCAATAATACCCTCAGCAGCAATACGGCCTGATTTTTTATCAGCCTTAGCTAAACCTGCTTTACGCATATTCTCAATCGCTAACTCCATGTCACCATTGGCTTCAACTAACGCTTTCTTGCACTCCATCATACCGGAGCCCGTTCTTTCACGTAGTTCCTTAACCATTCCTGCACTAATTGTAATACTCATTTCTGTATTTCCTCAATATATCATCACTATAAAAACGCCCCCAAAAGGAGGCGTTTTTTTGCCTAAGCTACCTTTAACCTTTATTTAAAGTAAGTTTAAAGTAATACTCTAAAGGTTAAACGTTTAATTAATTTGTTGCCGTCGCTGCTTCCTCAACAAAGTCATCTGGCTTTGATGATAAACTTAAGGTTGCGCCTTTAGCTTCCAAAACGGCTGAAGAAACACTTTCACAGTAAAGCTTAACCGCACGAATAGAATCGTCGTTGCCAGGGATAATATAATCAATTTTTTCAGGTGAATTATTAGAATCAACAACACCAACGACTGGAATGCCTAATTTTTTTGCTTCACTGATGGCATTTTTTTCATAGCCGACGTCAAGTACAAAAATCACATCAGGAACGCCTTTCATATCTTTAATACCACCAAGACTGCGCTCTAATTTTTCAAGTTCACGTTCCATACCTAACGCTTCTTTTTTTCCGAAACGTTGATAAAGTGTACCGTCAGCTTTCATTGCTTCTAATTCTTTAAGACGATTGATCGATTTTTTAATCGTTTTAAAGTTTGTCATCATGCCACCTAACCAACGATGGTTAACATAAGGCATGCCACAGAGCGTTGCTTGTTCTGCAACCACTTTACGTGCTGACTTTTTAGTGCCTACAAACAAAATAGTGCCTTTGTTTGCTGTCATCTGACCCAGATAATTCATAGCATCATTAAACATTGGAAGCGTTTTTTCCAGATTAATAATATGGATTTTATTACGGGCTCCAAATAGATATGTTTCCATTTTTGGATTCCAATAACGAGTTTGATGTCCAAAATGAACACCCGCTTCAAGCATTTGACGCATGGATACTGCTGCCATTTATTTCTCCTAAGTTTTAAAGTCGGAACTTGTTATTCCGAGTTGGGTTATGCCTCCGCCTACCCCGTCTGATAACCAACTTCAATGAAGAAGTCAGCACCCTATCAAACGTGACGATAAGCGTGAGTATTTTTTACAAAAATGAACTTAACTTTATACCATAATTTACTTTTTACAACAAGCAAACCTCTGTTAAAATTCCCTCATTTACGGGTACAAGGTAAAAAACACATTACTTGAACCTTAATCCCTGACACTTAAAAATAATGAAACGCCTATGAGTATCACCCTAAAAACCCCTACTGAAATCGAAAAAATGCGCATTGCCGGAAGACTCGCAGCTGATGTACTAGAAATGATAGAACCTTTTGTTGTCCCGGGCGTAACAACAAATGAGATCGACCAAATTTGTCACGATTACATCGTTAATCATCAGGAGGCAATTCCTGCACCGCTTAATTATCACGGTTTTCCAAAGTCAATCTGTACCTCAATAAATCAAACTGTTTGTCATGGCATTCCTTGCGACAAAAAACTTAAATCGGGCGATATTGTCAATATCGATATTACCGTTATTAAAGATGGCTATCATGGCGATACTAGCAAAATGTTTTGTATTGGTGACGTCAGTCCACATGCCAGGCGACTTATTAAAATAACAGAAGAAGCGATGTTCATGGGCATAAGACAGGTTAAAGCCGGTGCAAAACTAGGTGATATCGGTCACGCTATCCAAACACATGCCGAATCCAATCGGTATTCAGTGGTCAGAGATTTTTGTGGACATGGTATTGGCAAGAAGTTTCACGAAGAACCTCAAGTCTTGCATTACGGCAAGGCAGGTACTGGATTAGAACTTGAGGCAGGTATGATCATTACCATCGAACCGATGATTAATTTGGGTAAAAAAGAGGTTAAAGTTCTGTCTGATGGCTGGACAGCCGTTACTAAAGATCGAAGTTTATCAGCACAATTCGAGCATACTATTTTAGTAACAATGGACGGCTATGAAATTCTGACTTTACGCAAAGAAGAGTGTGACCACCTTGAATAAATATATCAATGTTAGTGTTTTTGAAAAAACAGACTGCTTATCGCATTTCAAAGGACTCATCAAACAAAAAGATATTGAATTAAAACTAAAGTTTAATCCCTATCAGTCTGTTTCAGAACTTCTTAAAGAAAAATCAGATTTTATTGATCTGATTCTCAGTGTTTGTTGGGATCATTTTTTAGGATCATACGCAAAACAATTGGCTTTATGCGCTGTAGGTGGCTTTGGGCGCAGAGAGCTGTTTCCACATTCAGATATCGACATCGTTATTCTGCTGGATTCTGAAGATACAACGCCTTATCAGGAAAAGCTAAGCAACTTATTCACCTTTCTCTGGGATATAGGTCTCAAACTTGGTCATAGTGTCCGCACGGTTGAGGAATGTATAGCAGTGGCTATTAGTGATCAAACGATTATGACCAGTCTAATGGAAATAAGCCTGATAGCTGGATCAACAGCGCTATATCAAGAACTCAAATTAAGCATTACACCCGATAAAATATGGTCATCTGATCAATTTTTCGCAGCTAAAATGGAAGAGCAGCGACTGCGCTACGCAAAATTCCATGAAACGGCTTATAACTTGGAACCTAACATCAAAGAAGGCCCTGGCGGCTTGCGCGATATGCAAGTGATAGCATGGGTTTTTAAGCGCCACTACAACTCTTCAACACTAAAAGAACTCATAAAATACGGCTTCTTACCCGAAGCTGAATATGCCGAACTCATCTCTGCACGAGATGTACTCTGGCGAATTCGTTACGCCCTACATCTATTAACCAATCGCGCAGAAAACAGGCTTATTTTTGATTATCAACATGATTTAGCCAAACAATTCGGCTTTAGTTCAGAAAATAAAGGTTGCAACCAGGATGTTGAGCAGTTTATGCAGTTTTATTTTAAAACGGTACAAGGACTTGAACGACTTAATGAAATGTTATTGCAGCTTTTTAATGAGCGCTTTATCACGGGTGAAGCAGTCAGCAAAACAATCGTTATTAACGACAAATTTATTGCCATTAATGGCTACCTTGAAGCCGTCAATAATAACTTATTTGAGCAGTATCCACTCACCTTACTAGAAGTTTTCTTATTGCTCCAACTCAATCCATCGTTGATCGGTATCCGTGCTAATACCTTACGCCTCATTCGCAAAAATCTGTATTTAATCGATGAAGATTTTAGAAATGACAAAAAAGCCAATCAATTATTTATAGAAATATTTCGCAGGCCGCGCGGCTTAACTCACGAATTAAGACGGATGAATCGCTATGACATACTCGCCGCGTATTTACCCCACTTTGCTAACATTGTTGCCCGTATGCAATATGATCTATTTCACATTTATACGGTCGATGAGCACACTCTATTTGTGATTCGTAACTTACGTCGTTTTGCATTAGAAGAGCATAAAAACGAGTTTCCTTTATGCAATACTGTCTTTAAACAAATTGAAAAACCCGAAGTTCTTTATATTGCCGCTCTTTTCCATGACATTGCCAAAGGCTTAAACGGTGATCATTCTGTTATTGGTGAAGATATTGCCCGTAATTTTTGTATTCAACATGACTTTTCTAGTCACGATACTGATTTGGTGAGCTGGCTCGTTAAAAGCCACTTGATTATGTCTATGACGGCTCAACGTAAAGATATTAGCGATCCTGATGTCATTCATGAATTTGCCCAAAAAATGGGGAGCATTGAATACCTGAATCATTTGTACTTACTCACAGGTGCTGATATTAGAGCCACTAATCCAGAACTTTGGAACGCCTGGAAAAACTCATTATTGAATGAATTATATTCGGTAACCCGAGATGCTCTAAAACAAGGACTTCAAAATCCTGTTGCTTTATGTGACAGGATTCGTGAAAACAGGCAAGAAGCCAAGAATGAACTGATTAAACTCGGCATTGCGAATGAAATCATAGACAGTGCCTGGCAACATACTAATGACGATTATTTTTTACGTTATTCAGCGGATGAGATTGCCTGGCATACCATTGCTATTGCCTCGTCAAAAGAAATAGATCTGCCTTTAGTACTGCTGCGCTCCAAAAATCAACGGGGTAGTGCGGAAGTCTTTGTTTATACAAAAGATAAAGGGCCTATTTTTTCAATTAGTACAGCCACCCTAGACCAATTAGGTCTTACTATTCTGGATGCCAGAATCATAACCACTCAAGACAACTATGTACTTAATAGTTTCCAGGTGTTGGAACAAACAGGCAAGCCTATTAACGAGTTTTGCCGAGAAGCTCATATCTGTTCAGCTTTGCGGACTAATTTATTAAACGGTGAAATAAAAGATCATATCAATGTTTACCGACAATCAAAATCAAGACAAGCCCTACACTTCCCTATTCCAACTAGCATTAAATTTATATCAGACCCTTTAAATCGGTACACCATTATAGAAATTATTACCACTGATTATGCCGGGCTTTTGTCAAAAATAGGCCGTGCTTTTATTAATCAGGATGTCAATTTACTGAGTGCAAAAATAACAACCATCGGTAGTCGTGCTGAAGATATGTTTTACATTACCGATCAACAATTACAACCGATTGTCGATATCAAAAAACAACACCAGATTCACCGAGAAATACTAAAAATGTTGGATAGTTAACGCGCATTGGGAGCTAAGGTAAGACAAAACTCTTGAATCCGCCAATCATCATAAAAAGTAGTTAATGGCTCCAATCAAAGGAGTGCGCGGATTTAATGATAATTTGACAGGCAAGGTATCTAATAGGGGTAAAAATCGCCCCTTTGCTTTAAAAGCAGCGATAAAACTTCCATCTTGTAGTGCTGGTAATATTTTAGGCCCGATACCTCCGCCGATATAAACGCCCCCCATAGGTAAAGACTTTAAAGCTAAATTACCGGCTTCTGCACCGTATATTTCCACAAAAAGCTTTAGGACCTGAACACAACAAGGGTCTTCCCCGGTTACACCTAGCTGGGATATCAAAGCATTTCTATCTTGATCACTTGTTAATTCGCTCACTTCTGTGCAAGGATTACCTAGCCCCTCTTCACATAAAAAATCATATAAATTGCTAAACCCAACGCCCGCCAAAATACGTTCATAACTCACATGTTCAGATATTTTTTTTCTAAGATATTTTAATAACTGATCCTGTAATTCATTTTGAGGAGCAAAATCAGTATGTCCACCTTCAGTAGCCAAGGGATGATGGGTGATACCATCCCAGAATAAAATAGCTTCTCCTAAGCCGGTACCCGCCGCAATGACTGCAACATTTCCGGTTTGTGGTATTGCATTTGGATTCAACTCCACAAGGTCATCATCAGGTAAGTATTTCATCCCTAAAGCCATAGCCTCTAAATCATTCAGTAACTTTACTTTGCTAGTATTCAACCTGGCTTTTAGCTCATTTCCATCTAATAACCAGGGTAAGTTAGTTGTCTGGCAACGTTGGTTCACAACAGGACCGGCAATTCCAAAACAGGCAGAAGCAATCTCTTGGTCTTCGGACAAGAAATCATTCAAAATTTCATCAAACTTAGAATATTGTTGGCTAGGGTATGATTGTTCCTTCAAACAGCTCAACAGACCTTCTGAATCTTGTGTCAAAAGCGATAAAACGGTTTTTGTACCACCAATGTCACCCGCTAAAATCACTGTAATCTCCTTTAATTATTGTCGAGTAGATGTATTAATGCATCCAGGATTCCATTAGCCACACTATGAGGCGGCAACCGGTAAAATTCTTGCCAGGCTAATGATGTATAGGCTTCATAGTTTTCTGTATGTTCAGGATGGGCTTGCAACCAACTAATCCTAACAGCATGACCAATAATAATATCGGTTAATAGAATATCATCAATGTGTAACAGAGCATTATCTCTAAAAATAGAGGCTAAGGCCTTTAATGCCTCAACAGTGAGTTGCCGATAGACCGGAGCTTGAATCTTATTCAGTAAGTGACTTACTTGCAACTTAAAACTCTGCTCACCTTTGGTCATTTGTGACAGTATATTTTCACTATCAAGCCGATTCTTACTACTGAGTTTACCACCCATCATTAAGCCCTTACAATGATGTAAGATATCCCATACAGAGCCATAAAAAGCGTTATTCTCTCTGCCTACACTGCCTTGTTGTTCGCGCCAGTCATACCAGTCAATAATACCTTCACCCCCTTTAGGATCAATTTTTTTAGAGAAACGAGCGCTGCCTAAGGTACGACATTCACCCTCATAATGGAGCGTTTCGACCTGACCTAATTGATCTTCTGTATTACTATAGTCCTCAAGTGTTTCCTTTAATTTTCTCGATAACAGTGACGGAGACAAAGAAAAAACCCTATTAAACGCTTGATCCAACGAGTCATTACCCGATTCACGTTTCTGCCTGACAATGATTAATTGCAGGATATGGCCCACACGAATCGTATGCATATCAGTGAACAATTCAGGATTAGATTTAATGAGCATGCCCAAATAAAGAATCAATTCCTGAATAATAATATGCTCACTGGTGTCCGTATTATTATAAGTGCGAATAATCTGAAGAATTTCTGAAGAGTCAGCAGGACGCAATAAAGTGGCTTTACCACTATAAGCCCTACCTAAAGTCAAGGCATGTTGCCTGACTAATATTTCTGTAGCAGCTTGCTCAAGATTAATATCGTATTTACCCAACAGCCCCGCACAGCGCCTAACTATCGCCCAGACATGCTGATCCCCGGCGCGTTCGTATAACTCATCCAGTAAATCCCCTACACTAGCCACTAGCCCTTCAGCATTAACCAAACCCGTTGAATAAGCTAAATTATATCGCCCACTCAAAAGGGTTAATACTTCAAGTTGCGCATACAAATTCACGCTAGATTTTAAGTGTTCAAGTAAAACATCATCAGTCGCAACCTCCCATTCATTTAACAAAACAGGCTCTAATGGGTGTGACGCTTCTGTACTAAAGGGTAGTACCTGAGAAAATGGTCGCTCAACGTCTTCCCATGAGGCTTGTGAGAACTGAAAATCATGCAAATAATTTATCTTTTCATAACTGGATGTCTCAGCAAACTCCAACAAGGTTCCAAGTTGAACAGGAATCCCTTTCGTTTCACCCTGTTTTAATTCATTGATAAAATCAATCAAATTATCGCTGTGACGACTATCCAGCATATTATGCTTAATCGTCATGGCGACCAGCGGATTGCCTTCCCTATCCCAATGTTTATAGATATAAGATAACTCAACCCGGAGTCTTTTAATGAGTAAACGATTATCTAATGCCAGATAGAAGCCCTTTTGATTAAGGCATTGGGGCAAAAATAATAAGGGCTCACCTGCCAACGTATAGAGCTTTGAGGTGGCTAAGGTGCGTAATTGTCGCAAAGGCCTGCCGGTTAAGCCAATCCGGTCATTTCTACCGACATGCGTATAAGCTTGCGCTAACTCATTGGCTTCTCTTATTTGAATAGGCGCAACCTCTGCTAAGGTTTGTGCGGAGATGCCATGCTCAAGTAATCGAGCTTGAACCGCTTCATCCTGAGCCAATATCTGAATTTGTAAATGATAATCCTGCTTCTTTTTAACAACTTTATGTCGGCCCAACGGATCAATATCATCACAACTTAAAAGACCATCCTGAATCAGACAGCCCAACATATACAAACTTTGCGCCCATACTAAAGGCACGTTTTCATTGGGTATCCGCTCTTGACTATGGGGATTGGCTTTTTCGGCAGCTATCAGCTCTCTTGGAACTACATACAGTTCAGGTAACAAGCGCTGACCATTTTGTTCAACTAACAAGCCTTCTAGCTTTTTGCGATAATCCAAAGCGGCTTCAGTATTGCCCGAACATAAATTATTAAGTAGCAAATACGTAAAAAACAACGGCCATTCACATTCAATATGCATAAACTGTTTAAGTTCATGCGGATCATAGTGCAGTCGTTTACTGTCTTCGATGACGGTTTGATGACCATCTAACAAAAACCGTTTACACCCGTAGCGACCCTCTAACTTTTCACAAATAAGTGCTTCAGTTTTAGCTCTTATGGCTTGATTATCAATTGAAAAAGCAGGAAATCCAGTAATACTCAAAACGGCAGAGTCTACTTCTTTAGAAATGGATTCTCTGGGCAAGAGAGATTCCAGAGTAATCCGTGTACGGGCAATGTCATCACTGATGACATGTACAACAGAGGCTTGTCCACCCTCTTTGCCAAACAAATTAAATCCTGAAAGGGCTTCCAGTGCCGCTTTAGCCATGCCAATTGAACTGGCATTAAGTTCAGCAATCCCATGATTAATTTTATTGCCCCGCTCCCAGATACCATAGTCAGGTGTTCGGTAAGTGCGACTTATATAGTGCACCAGATTTTGTACAAAATTAACTTCGTCTATAGTAAAAACGATGCGTAAACCTGAAGCGGTCATTTGAGCCAGCATTAATAAAAACAAGGAGGTAGCATCCAGTTGCAAATGCCCCCATTCGCTGTCACCTACAACTACACCCCCCGATTTTGTATCATATTTAGCGTGTAAGGCATCCATTGGATTCTGGGATTGCTTAAACTTTTCAACCTTAGGTGCTTGCCGCATCATGGCTGTTAAAAGACCACGCATTAATTTAACAACGCTTTGCTCAAGGACGTAAGTCCGACCCTGTTTATCCTCTACACGCCGATAAGCTAGAGCCAATCCCCAAGCAGCAAGTATGCTATAGACATTATCGCGAACCCAGGCATCGGTATAATTACCATGAACATTAACGGCAGTGCTTGCGGGCAGCAAGCCAGTGACCCAGTCCTGCCTCTTAAGTATGATGTCTTGAACCTGTTGGTAATAAGTGTCAAGTTTGGCTCTGGAGTTATTCAATTTCATGGTTTATAAGATGCCGATTTCAGGTGATAAACACTCTATTTGTAATAAGCTTAAGCACACAATATGCCATTAATAATATGATGAATTTTAACCCTTTTAAATCATTACTGTCTTAGTATCTACCTTTAACAAGCAGCGGATTATTTATTGATTTTTTAAGTAATTAAGCTTTCCATTCAAAAGAATGGTAACACAATATAATCTATATAAATCCGATAAGTATTCATTAATAACGCACCAAATTGGATATAACCTCTGTAATCGCACTGAAAACGTGCCCGTTTAATGAATGATTAAATGAATGATTAATCGCTTAGAAATTAAAAGAGTGCTTTTAGTCGATCATTCATTTACACTGACACCCTAATCAATTTCGAGTGTTAACAACAATCGTCAATAGTACACCTGATTTATCCTTAGTTACATCAATCTCATCTAGTAGACTTTATCCAATGAAACAACTTACGCCGGAAGGCCAACAAATAATCAACACTATTGCTCAACGTTATAATTTTAGTTCGGATGCGGTATTCAGCCTATTGCAATCTGTCATTAATGGCAATGGCTCAATGGCGCAGTTTAGTCACCCTGAATTTGGTGGCTCCGGTCAATGGATGCGCGGCGGCATGATTATGTTAGGCGATATGTTCAATAATGGCTTAAAAAATACCGTAGGTAATTTGTGTCAAGAGCTATCCAACTTAATTGCCAATCAACCGGGCTTAATTCAAACCGGTAGCTTTCAGTCCCAGAATCAAGGAACTCAACAACAAAGTCATTTTAACGATCATTTTACGGTCAATAATAGTCAGCAACAAAATGGCTTTGGACCTACCAGTCCAGTGAGTTTATTTGTAACTCCACCTGCAGGTAGCTCAGGAAACTGGTGGCCTGCAGGCCTGCAATTTCCAACTAGCACTGGCTCACAAAATAATATGCGCTATGCCTATTTTGCGAGTATCCAAAGACTCGCGATTGATGTCAATGGGCATGTATCACTTTATGACACCTTGGATCATCAGATTAGTGGCTTTTCGCAGCAACAATCCGGTGGCAGTTCAGTAACTTTTACAAGCCAATACGGTCTTATAGATATTAGCTCATTACCGTTAATCTCTATTGATAACGTATCCGTGCAACCTTCAGTTCAATTTCAATCCGCCGCACCCTATATTCCAGAAACACCAGACCCTAGTCAAGATACTGCCCAGGTAGCTGATATTTTCGAAGCGATTGAAAAATTAGCGACTCTTAAAGAAAAAGGTATTCTGACTGATAGTGAGTTTTCATCGAAGAAAGCGGAGCTTCTATCCAGATTATAAACTCAGAAGCGCTGTAGACCAAAGTTCCCGGGTTCAATACAACCGGACTCGGCATGTTGCCTTACACTACTGTCTGAGTCCTAAGAGTAATAATCAAGATACCGATTCTTCTATCCGACATTCCGCACCCTGTATTTACAATTTTTGATTTTTATTTGTCCATCTTTCAATAAGTGAATGATGTTTTATGTTTAGAACGGTGTTTTCATGTTTCAACTAAAACAGTAACGATCGAATAGACAGTGGTGGGTGTAGAGTAAGATTACACCGAAAAGAGTAAAATTAAAAGTTGTTAATTATCAACAAGTAACTATATGTTAAAACCCATATTCTATGGGTGGGGGTTGTCGGTTCTATCAACTATCAACAGCTAAAACCCATTTAAACTAAAGTGCATAATTGTAGAACCCCTGACAAATAAGGGCTATCCTGTCACTATCTTCTTTAAAAACATAATATCTGGACAAAATGACTAAACACGGTAAAATTAGCCACCTTTTTATGTTCTGACTCTGTTTCAACAACTGTATATGTCTATTATTACCGTTTTAAATGGCCCGAATCTAAATTTACTCGGAATTCGGGAACCGGGGCATTACGGCAACAAAACATTGGCAGACATACAGCAGTCTCTTGAAAAACAGGCTGTTGAATTAAATCATCAGCTACATTTTCATCAAAACAACGCAGAACATCAAATTGTTGAGCTGATACATTCTGCTTATGAGCAGAAAGTTGATTTTATCATTATCAACCCGGCTGCATTTACGCATACCAGTGTTGCAATACGCGATGCTTTACTCGCTACAAAAATACCCTTTATAGAGGTTCATTTATCAAACGTGTACGCACGTGAACCTTTTAGAAAACATTCTTATTTCTCAGATATCGCTATAGGTGTTATCTCGGGATTAGGCGCAACAGGATACCAACTGGCCCTACAGGCCGCTCATCAGATATTAACCGAGAGACCCTAATCAATGGATATTAGAAAAATAAAAAAACTCATCGAAATTATCGAGGAATCAGGCATTGCAGAAATTGAAATAAAAGAAGGCGAAGAAGCTATTCGCATTAGTCGCTACGGCAGTGCGCCTGCACCAGTAGCTTATGCACCCGCACCAGCACCATCACCAGCTGCTGCACCGGTAATCGCCGCCGTTCCAGCGGAAGAAAAAATCACTGGTCACATTGTTAAATCACCGATGGTAGGTACTTTCTATCGTTCTGCATCACCCGGTACAAAGGTCTTTGTAGAAATTGGTCAAGCGGTTTTAGCGGGTGATACCTTATGTATTATCGAAGCGATGAAGATTCTTAATCAGATTGAAGCGGATAAAAGCGGCACAATTACCCAAATTCTGGTTGGAAATGCTGAGCCGGTTGAATATGGCCAGCCTTTATTCGTCATTGGATAAAACACGGAACACTTATGTTTAGTAAAATAGTCATCGCCAATCGTGGCGAAATTGCCCTGCGCATCTTACGTGCTTGCAGGGAACTTGGTATTAAAGTGGTCGCAGTTCATTCTGAAGCAGACCGAGACCTTAAACATGTCCGTTTAGCTGACGAATCTGTCTGTATTGGACCTGCCGCGTCAGCCGACAGTTATTTAAATATTCCTGCTATTATCAGTGCAGCAGAAGTCACTGATGCCGAAGCCATTCACCCCGGTTACGGCTTCTTGTCAGAAAATGCTGACTTCTCTGAAAAAGTTAAAAAGAGTGGTTTTGTCTTCATTGGCCCTAGAGCTGAAACCATCCGCATGATGGGCGACAAAATTTCTGCAAAGAACGCAATGATAGCAGCAGGTATCCCTTGCGTCCCTGGCAACAATGATCCCTTATCTGATAACGACCAACTCAACCTGCAAATGGCTCGTGAAATTGGCTACCCCGTTATTATTAAAGCAGCCGGTGGTGGTGGTGGTCGCGGCATGCGCACAGTACACACGGAATCAGCATTGGTTAATGCTATTTCTATGACTAAAGCAGAAGCAGGCACAGCATTTGGCAATCCTACTGTATACATGGAAAAGTTTCTTGAAGATCCTCGCCATATTGAATTCCAGGTCATGGCCGACTCTTTTGGTAACGCTATTCATTTGGGCGAAAGGGATTGCTCTATGCAACGCCGTCACCAAAAAGTAGTTGAAGAAGCGCCTGCCCCTGGCATTACTGAAGAACAACGCAAATTTATCGGTGAACGCTGTGCGAAAGCCTGTGTCGATATTGGCTACCTGGGTGCAGGTACATTTGAATTCTTATACGAAAAAGGTGAATTCTATTTCATTGAAATGAATACCCGTGTTCAGGTAGAGCATCCGGTGACAGAAATGATCACAGGCTTTGATATCGTAAAAGAACAACTGCGGATTGCAGCGGGTGAACCGCTTTCGATTACTCAGGATCAAGTCAAAATAACAGGCCATGCAATTGAATGTCGTTTAAATGCTGAAGATCCTAAAACATTCATGCCCTGCCCCGGCAAGATTGATCAATTCCACATGCCAGGCGGCCCGGGTATTCGTTGTGAGACTCACATCTATAACGGCTACAAAGTGCCACCCTATTACGACTCTATGATTGGCAAACTGATTGCTCATGGTGAAGACCGTAAAAGTGCGATTGCCCGTATGAACACTGCACTGAGTGAAATTATCATTGATGGTATTAAAACCAATATCCCTTTACAGCAAGACATTATGAATGACAGCGCCTTTGCTCAGGGACAACAAAATATCCACTACCTTGAAAAGAAACTGGGTATTCATTAGTCACTTCGCTTTATAAATACCAGCCCACTTGATTGAATAAATTTTAATCAAGCGGGCTGTCAAGATTTTGCTTTTATTTGCAAGTTCCTATAAATCCACTCTATACCCATCGATCATCATCCTTTTATTAAATATACTGTCTAAGTTATGGCCTGGCATCAAATTTCTGTTATCACCGACGAAAATACCGCACCTCAATTAGCTGATTATTTCAGCGATCTGGGCGCTGTCTCTGTAACGTATATGGATGCAGAAGATGAACCTGTTTACGAACCGGCTATTGGTGAAACCAAGATATGGAGTAACACCCAAGTCATTGCGCTTTATGAGTTGGATGCCGATCCTGTATTAATAAAAGATCGAGTCTACCAACAATTTAGGCATGCTAATCTGGAACAGTGGCTTTATGAAGCCGTTGAAGATCAGGAATGGGAACGAGCCTGGATGGAATACTATAAACCCATGAAGTTTGCCGACAAACTCTGGGTATGCCCTACCGATCAGGAACAACGTGAACCCGGCACTGTCTGCTTAACCTTGGACCCTGGACTGGCTTTTGGAACCGGCACCCATCCTACCACGGCCTTATGCCTGGAGTGGCTGGCCAGTCACGACCTTAACAACAAAACCGTCATTGATTACGGCTGTGGCTCTGGCATATTGGCTGTTGCTGCTGTGTTATTAGGCGCAGAGATTGCCATCGGAGTCGATATAGATCCACAGGCGATTACCGCCACCGAAAGTAATGCTTTAAAAAATCAGGTTAGCGATAAGATTCACTGTTACTTGCCCGAACAGTTTAAACCCTTTAAAGCCGACATCGTATTAGCCAATATCCTGGCGAAACCGTTAATTGAAATGTCAGCTCAAATTTGTGCCTTAGTGGCTACTGGCGGACATTTGGTCTTATCAGGCATTTTATTTGAACAAGCCGAAGCAGTGATCGAAGCGTATCAAGAACACATCTTTTTTAATCCCTTAGTTCAACAAGAAGACTGGATTAGACTAGATGGCATTAAACACTAGCTCATTGCTCACTCACTCGACACTATCACTTTATCCCACTATGTCCCTACCCGAAATTTATTTAAAAAAGAACGAAGACAAACGCCTGCGTAAGGGACATCACTGGGTTTTTAGTAATGAGGTTGATACCAAAAAGTCAGCGCTGGAGCAATTTGCCGCTGGCGATTTAGCCAATATAAAAAGTGAGGATGGTAAGATCTTAGGCACCGCCTATGTCAATCCGCAAACCCTGATTTGTGCGCGTCTTATTTCAAGAAAAGCCAATTTAAAACTCGGCAGCAATTTCTTTAAAGAACGCTTAAGCACCGCCTTGGCACTCCGTGAGAAACTCTTTGACAAACCCTACTACCGCCTTATTTTCGGTGAAAGTGACGGCTTACCCGGTCTGGTTATTGACCGCTTTGGTGACGTGTTATCTCTACAAATCACTACGGCAGGCATAGAGCAGCGAAAAGAGATTTTACTGGGTGTCCTGCTAGAATTATTAAATCCAACCGCCATCATTCTTAAAAACGATAATGGTCAGCGACAACTGGAAGGACTGAGTCAAGCATCTGAAATTGCCTACGGCGTATTACCGGACTCCCTTATTATTGAAGAGAATGGCGCACAATTTAAAATCGATATTATAGAAGGCCAAAAAACTGGCTGGTTTTATGATCATCGCAGTAGCCGTGCCCTGCTAGCCTCCCTGTCAAAAAACCAGCGGGTGCTGGACTTATTCTCTTACACCGGTGCCTGGGGTATTCCTGCTGCGCTTGCAGGTGCCGCAGAAGTCACTTGCGTGGATGCCTCTGAAGGCGCATTAGAATTGGCTAGAGAAAATGCAGTACTTAATAATGTGGCGGATAGAATGCATTTTGAGCGCAGTGATGTGTTTGAATTTTTAAAGCAAGCCCGACTCGATAATCAACTTTATGATATTATTGTCCTTGATCCACCCGCACTTATTAAACGAAAAAAGGATTTTAAACTCGGTTATGAAGCGTATAGACGCCTCAACCACCTTGCGTTGCAGGTTTTATCCAAGAATGGCATCCTTATTTCAGCATCCTGTTCATTTCACCTCAGTAGAGAAAATCTGCATGAAATATTACGCAGCTCAGGAAAACATATTGATCGTCATTTAGTATTTTTTGCTAGTGGTGGACAAGGCCCCGATCATCCAATTGATCCAGCGGCACCTGAAACTGAATATTTAAAAACCTTTTTTTGTTCAGTAGCGTCTAGTTTATAAATTGATTGAGACATCTTTATGACCATTATAGAATATGATTCATCATGTACTCTTTGCGGGCAAAAAGTCGTTTTAAAAAGCTTTACTCTTAATACAAAAAACGGCCTGCTCTATTTTTGCTGTGCTGGCTGTCAGAGTATTTACCAGCTACTCAATGGCTGCGAATCAACCCATAATTAAACAATAATAACAAGATAAATGAGGATATCTAACTAATGAAAGCTTGTGACTCCTGTTCTGGCCGTGCGGAAATCGGCAAAAATCATCAACAAGTCCCTGTGTTACAAAGAGCCATAGGTCTGGTTTTTGTATACCTGCCGATTATTACGCTTCCTTTTGTATTTATTAGCGCCTATCTGACTTATTACCACTTAAGGCTCATTGGTGGAAAAAACATAAAGACATTTTCTGATTTTCTACCTGCAAGAAGCTCACACCGATATGATCTTAAAAGCCAGATCACCATGGATGGTTCTTTCAAACTTAGTTTGGCGCAGTCAAAACTGTACTGGATTTTAAACTGCACATGGTATTGCCCGGTCAGTGTTGCAGTCTTTGAATGGCATGCCTACATGGTTAAAATTGTAGAAAACTGGTGGTGTCCATTCACCCACGAGAAAAAAGAAGGTTACAGCAATGCCAAGATTGATAAATCATTCTGGCATATCTACCCAGAGGATGCTAGCAAACTTGACCCTGAAGACCGCGAGAATCCTATCTGGAATGAATCTTCTGATAAATAATGACATGTTAAACCTATGCAAATAGGCCCGTATTCGCTTACCAATAATTTAATTTTAGCACCGATGGCTGGCATCACTGACCGGCCTTTTAGAGAACTGTGTAAGCAATTCGGTGCCGGTTTGGCCGTATCAGAAATGGTGGCATCAAACCCCGCGTTACGCCATCATAAACGGACGCTTTTAAAAGCGGATCAGACCGGTGAAACAGGACTAAGGTCAGTACAAATACTGGGGACAGATCCACAACAAATGGCTGAGGCGGCGCAATTTAATGCCCAACGTGGCGCCCAAATTATTGACATTAATATGGGCTGCCCTGCTAAAAAAGTATGTTCTGTCGCGGCAGGTTCAGCGCTGTTAAGAAATGAAATCCTGGTAAAGAAAATCCTGGATGCCGTGGTTAATGCCGTTGATATCCCGGTGACATTAAAAATTCGTACCGGTTGGGACTTAGAAAATCGCAACGCGGTAGAAATCGCTAAAATCGCCGAACAATCCGGCATTACAGCGTTAACGTTACATGGTCGTACGCGAGCCTGTAAATTTAATGGGCAGGCAGAATACGAAACCATTAAAAAAGTGAAGCAATCCGTTGGGATACCCATTATTGCCAATGGCGATATTGATTCAGCAGAAAAGGCTCACTTTGTATTAAAACAAACGGGTGCTGACGCCGTTATGATTGGTCGGGCAGCGCAAGGAAACCCGTGGTTATTTAAGCAAATAAACTATTTTCTTAAAACCGGAAAGCACTTGGAGAAACCCAAAGAATCGGAGATCCAAAGCACGCTTCAAGACCATTTAGAACAACTATATAGCTTCTATGGCAGTGTTAGCGGTGTTAGAATAGCAAGAAAGCATATAGGCTGGTATTTAAATCACTTGGGTTCAATAAGCCAAGAGACGAGAAGCAAGATCAATCAGACCCAATGCCCAAACCAACAACGAGAGCTGATTAATTCAGCTTTTAATCATTAATCAACGGATAGCGCTAATTTATATGAATGCATCGCATAAAAGTGCTGAAATAGTAAGCATAGATAGCAAAAAAACGCCGCTATTGCCGTTATCTGCCTATGTAAAACAGACCATAGAACAATACCTCTCGCAATTAAACGGTCACGACGCGATCGGTTTACACGCATTGGTCATCAGTGAAGTTGAAAAACCCTTACTGGAAGCCGCTCTGGAACATTCAGGCTATAACCAAACTAAAGCAGCTAAAGCCCTGGGCTTGAGCAGAAGCACCCTACGTAAAAAGCTGGATCAATACGGCATATCCTGAAATCAGGGTTGTACCACTTTCCAAAACCGTTTCACCCTTTACACCTACATAAAATTCAAAGGTATTCATGAATAAAAAAATAACTCGTGCCCTGGTCAGTGTTTCCGATAAATCTGGCATTGTCGACTTTTGTCAGGCATTAAGCCAAAAGGGTATTGAACTTTTATCGACGGGTGGCACTGCCAAAATTTTAGCAGACCATAATATTCCAGTCACTGAAGTCTCTGACTACACTGGGTTTCCTGAAATGATGGATGGTCGAGTTAAAACCTTACACCCTAAAGTTCATGGCGGCATCTTAGGCCGTCGCGGCATTGACGATTCGATCATGGCTAGCAATGATATTAAACCCATTGACATGGTTGTGGTTAATCTCTATCCGTTTGAACAAACCATAGCAAACCCGAATTGTGATTTTGAAACGGCAATCGAGAACATTGATATCGGTGGACCGACCATGATTCGAGCCGCCGCTAAAAATCATGAAGATGTGGCAATTGTTGTTCACCCCAGCGACTATAAAGCCATACTGGCTGAACTTGAAAGCAATGAGAACACGCTGTCTGCACAAACCCGTTTTCAACTGGCCTTAAAGAGCTTTGAACACACTGCGCATTACGATACAGCGATTGCTACTTATCTGGCTAAGATTAATGGCACCCAATTTCCTGAAACACTTAACCTGCAGTTTTATCTGAGCCAAAGCATGCGTTACGGTGAAAACCCGCATCAAAATGCGGCTTTCTATCGTGAGAAAGCACCGGCTTCAGGAACCATTGCAGCCGCTCGTCAATTACAAGGCAAAGAACTGTCTTACAACAACATTGCCGATGCCGATGCAGCGCTGGAATGCGTGAAATCATTTAGCGAGAAACCCACTTGCGTTATCGTAAAACATGCAAACCCCTGTGGCGTTGCCGAGGCTGATGACATCTTTGCTGCATATGATAAAGCCTATGCAACAGATCCTACCTCAGCCTTCGGTGGGATTATCGCTTTTAATCAAGCCTTAGATGAGCAAACTGCCGCTGAAATAATCAAGCGTCAATTTGTGGAAGTGATTATTGCGCCTACTATTACTTTAGCTGCACAAGTTATTTTGGCCGAAAAACAAAACGTCCGCGTCCTGGAATGTGGTGTTTGGGAATCCACCAGCCAACAAGCCTCACTGGACTATAAACGCATTGCTGGTGGCTTATTGGTTCAGAATAAAGATATCGGTGAAATTAGCCGTGATGATATTAAAGTCGTCAGTCAACGTATTCCAACCGAACAAGAGCTAGACGATTTATTGTTTGCCTGGAAAGTCGCTAAATTCGTTAAATCCAATGCCATTGTTTATTGTAAAAATGGCCAAACGATTGGTGTCGGCGCGGGTCAGATGAGCCGTGTCTATTCAGCTAAAATTGCGGGCATTAAAGCAGCGGATGAAGGTTTAGTGGTACCCGGTTCTGCCATGGCATCGGATGCGTTTTTCCCGTTTAGAGATGGAATCGATGCCGCTGCAGAAGCCGGTATTACCGCGATCATCCAACCCGGTGGCTCAATGCGTGACAATGAAGTGATTGCTGCAGCAGATGAACATAACATCGCTATGGTCTTTACCGGTATGCGTCACTTCAGACATTAATTTTGACCCCCACTCCTAAGAGTCTATTATGAAAATTCTTATCGTTGGTAGCGGAGGCCGTGAACATGCCCTCGCCTGGAAAGCGAAACAGTCACCGAAGGTCGAAAAAGTCTTTGTCGCACCCGGTAATCCCGGTTCTGCCCTTGAACCCGGTATTGAAAACAAAGCGATTGCTGTGGATGATATCGCTGGGTTATTGGCTTTTGCCCAGACTGAACAGATTGATCTGACCATTATCGGCCCTGAAGTCCCTTTAGTTTTAGGCGTGGTAGATCAATTCCAGGCCGCCGGTTTAAAATGTTTCGGTCCCAAAGCGAAAGCAGCGCAACTGGAAGGTTCCAAAACTTTCTGTAAAGACTTTATGATTCGTCATCACATCCCGACGGCCTACTACCAGTCTTTTACCGATAAAGCACTTGCGGTTGCCTACATTCGTGAACAAGGTGCGCCGATTGTGGTTAAAGCCGATGGCTTGGCGGCAGGTAAAGGCGTTATCGTCGCCCAAACCGAACAGGAAGCCATTGATGCCGTAGAAGATATGCTGTCCGGCAATGTATTTGGCGAAGCCGGCAATCGGGTAGTGATTGAGGAATTTTTAGCAGGAGAAGAAGCCAGTTTTATTGTCATCGCCGACGGTAAACATGCACTGCCCATGGCAACCTCACAAGATCATAAAGCCCGTGATAATGGAGATAAAGGCCCTAACACGGGTGGTATGGGGGCTTACTCCCCTGCTCCTGTGGTAACGCCAGCGGTTTATGACATTGTGATGCGTGACGTGATTAACCCGACCTTAAAAGGCATGGCCGATGACGGACTGCCTTACACCGGCTTTCTTTATGCCGGTTTGATGATTGCTAACGATGGCACGGTTAAAGTTCTGGAATATAACTGCCGTTTTGGTGACCCTGAAACCCAACCGATCATGATGCGCATGAAGAGCGACCTCGTCGAACTGTGTGAAGCCGCGCTAACCGGTGATCTGGATAAAACCAGCACAGAATGGGATGAACGGGCCGCCTTGGGCGTTGTTCTGGCAGCGGGTGGCTATCCGGATGCTTATCAGAAAGGTGATGTTATCTCTGGCTTATCGACTGAAGAGCAAGCGGACAGAAAGATATTTCATGCCGGAACCCAACAAGTGGGTGATGATATAGTCACGTCAGGCGGGCGGGTGTTATGTGCGGTTGCTTTGGGAGACACTATTCTGGAAGCTCAAACCAAAGCCTACGAACTGGCTGATAGTATCCATTGGAACAACATTTATTACCGAACCGATATTGGTTTTAAAGCGATTTAAACTAATACTGCTATCGCGCAATAAATTAACCTTTAAATTACAGCAGGGATTCAACTGCCTACTTGCAACCAATCATTTACCTCTTGCATATTAGTGTCGGTGATTAAACCAGTGGATTGTAGAAAACGTGTTTTATTTTTTATGTAAGTATATTTTGCTACAGATAAATCACGCTTCGCCTTAAACTCATTTTGCTGAGCAATGATAACATCCCCAATAGTTTGGTTACCGTAGCGAAATCCGGTTTCTAGAGACTCTCTGGCTTTAATAGTAGACTCCAAGGCCTTTTGCGTCGCCTTAATGCGTTTAACACTGGCATTAGAACTTAAAAACGAATCACTGGTTTCCTTGATTAGCGCTCGGATTTTAGAGTCATTTTCATACTGACTGATAGATAATCTATACTGAGCTTCATACATCCGGTTAGTTGTTGTACCACCGGTAAAAAGCGGCACAGAAACATTGATTGCGGCAACTTGCGTGTCATAACTGGTTCCCAGAGAAATACTTTGATAGCCCGTATTAGTTGAGTTGTAACTTAATTGCATATCAACCACTGGCAAATATCTGGATTTTTGCACCGCTACATTATCACTGGCTGCAGCTATGGCTTTAATTTGCGCGGCTAACAGCGGGTTTTCGCTTTTGGCTACAGCAATCCAGTCTTCCAGCTTGCCCTCCAGCGGTTTGAAATCAATAGTGTCTCGCAACTTAAAAAGTTCCACTGGTTCACTATTAGTAAGCTCTTTTAAACTTTCCTTAGCAATAACCAGCTGAGTCTCCGCTTCAATTACTGACGCTTTTATTTGATCTAGTCTGGCTTCTACTTCATAGATATCAGTGACTAAAATGAGTTGTTTGGCATACTGTTTCTGGACTTGTTCCAATTGTTTGAGGGTAGCTTCTTGTTCAGACTCAATGAAATACAACTGGTCTTGGGCTTCCAGCACATTGAAATATTTTTCAACTACTTTATACATCAGTTCATGTTGCGCACTGATGTTTTCTAATGCATATTGATCTTCGACCTCTTGAGCACGCCGCCAATCCCAAAACTTCGCAAAATCAAGCACTGTCTGGGTTAACGAAACTGTGTAGCGAGTTCCGTGATAATTTTTTGAAGCTGATGGTCCTGATAAGTTTGTCTTTTGGTTATTTAAAGACCAGTTAGCATTTCCACTTATCTGTGGCAGCAGGGCTCCCAACGATTGGCCTTTTTGAGCTGTGCCAATCTGCACCTTCATGGCTGCCGTTTTTAGCTGTGGGTCGGCTTCAAGTGCTTGTTGATAAATAGTCAATAAGTCTTCAGTATGTCCTGTACTCGCCTGCATGAGTATCAAACAAAGAACCAGCCGGTTTATTTTTTTCATCGCTATCATACGTTAGTCTTCTATAAAGGCACGGGCAAAGGCATTACTAATGGGCTGCATTAAGTATTCAAAAACAGTGCGTTCTCCGGTATTAATAAATACTTCTGCCGGCATTCCGGGCACTAGCTCTAAATTCCCCAGTTTTTCATAACTCTCAGGCGTTAATTCAACCTGAGCCTGATAATAAGGCGCCCCCGTTTTCTCATCGGTTAATCTATCAGCCGATAAATTAATAACCTTCCCTTGCATTTTTGGCGTTATAGCTTGCTTAAAAGCACTAAACCTAATTTCTGCTAATAAGCCGACACTCACTCTATCGATATCTAAGGGTGATACCTGCGCATCTATGATCAACTCTTCCTGCTGTGGGACGATATCAAGGATAGGCTTACCCGGTGAAATAACCCCACCTAAATTATGAACAGATAAGCCTAAGACCCGTCCACCGGCTGGAGATCTAATGACTGTTCTATGTACTTTATCGTTAGTAGCCACTAAACGCTGCGTTACATCATACAGTTGGGACTGAGTTTCGCCGAGTTTTGCGGCCACCTCCTCCTGAAATTTCTTTTGTAATTGTAGAACCTGTAGTTTTGTTTCGCCGATTTGGATCTCGCTACTCGCAATCTCAGCGGTTAAAGAAGCCACCTCGCCTGTTGCGTTTTCATAATTACGCTCAATATCCCGGAGTCTTTGCTTATTTGCATAGCCCTCTGCTAATAATTCTTTTAAATCGTGAGCTTCTTCCCCATAGGATTTTATCAGCTCTTGTTTACTGCGGCGCTGACCGTCTAACCCTTTAATTTTTGAAACCAGTTGACTGGCTCTTTGATTTAAAACCGAAATCTCACCTTGGTACGCATTTTTTCTCGCATTGAATATTTGGGTTTCACCCTGTCTGGCTTCGACTATATGAGTGTCTGAAATATTTTGTAAATCATTAGGAAATATAATTTGATTAAGCTGATCCCGTTCCGCAATCAGTCTGGCTAACTGGGCTTCTAATGTTATCTGCTGTCCACGAAGAATGTCTAATTGAGCTTTAACTTCAGTGCCATCCAAGATGAGTAACACATCACCTTCATTGACAATATCACCATCTTTAGCCAGTAATTGGCTAACGATACCTCCATCTAAATGCTGTATTGTTTTTCTGTGTGATTTGACGGTAACAAAACCCGGCGCTAAGGCGGCGCTGTCAATCGGAGCTAAATAACCCCACCCGCCTAAAATACCGAGGGTGACAACAAGAATAATAATGCCTATAGCACGTATAGAACTATCATCAGTAACAATCGTAGTACCATTTTCTGTGGTTAGTGATGCTGGTCTTTTGTTCATAGGTACATTATAAAGGTGATTTCAAAGGAGTAGCCGGTGACTCTGGAGGTGTGTTTTCTTGTGTGGCAACCACCTGCTGTTTTTGCAGATGAGCAATGACTTGATCCTTGGGTCCATAGACAGATAACTGTCCGTCACTTAGGATGAGCAGTTTATCTACGTTAATAAGCACATTATTACGATGAGTAATGACAATGACGGTGACCTTTTTTTGCTTTAATCGGATAATAGCACTGCTTAAAGCCGCCTCACCTTGTTCATCTAAATTCGAATTTGGCTCGTCCAGTACGACAATAACAGGGTTTCCATACAAAGCTCTAGCCAAACCGATGCGTTGCCGCTGACCACCCGACAGATTGCCGCCACCGGCGCCTATATGCGTATCATAACCTTGCGGTAAATGTAAAATCATCGTATGAACATCAGCCATTTTGGCGGCATTAACTACTTTTTCTGGCTCTATATCACCAAACCTCGCAATGTTTTCACTGATGGTACCTTCAAAAAGTTCTATATCTTGAGGCAAATAACCTATAAATGGACCTAATTCTTTGCGATTCCAGGTAAACACCTCGGCACCGTCTAAACGAACCTTGCCATTCGCTGTGGGCCATATCCCCAGTAGCGCCCGAGCAAATGTTGATTTTCCAGAGCCACTCGGTCCAATAACACCGACCACATCACCCTTAGCAATCATCATGGTAATGCCTTTTAAGGCCGGCACTTTTGCACCTGGTGGCACCACTACCGCATTTTCAAGCTGGAAAAAACCTTCAGGTTCTGGCAAAGTCATTTTTTCAAGGTCTGTTGGAATCTGACGTAACAGTTCGTTAAGACGATGGTACTGCCCCCGCGCTCCTACAAAACCTTTCCACGAACCAATCATCATATCAATTGGCGCAAGTGCACGTCCTAATAGGATTGAACCTGCGATCATCAAGCCGCCGGTTATTTCATTCTCTATAACTAAATATGCACCTAACGCTAAAATCAGGGATTGTGAAGACATGCGAATAATTTTCGATAAACCACTCACTAATCCAGCACGTGAGCTTGCGGTTGCCTGTAAGACAAGAACCTGTCGGGTGCCTTCTATCCATCGCTTCTGGATATTCTGTAACATCCCCATTGATTCAATCACTTCTGCGTTTCTCAGGTTTTTATTGACCAAGCCCCTGCCTATATTTGCCAGGGTATTTGCTTCGCCTAATATCTTAGCAGTTACTCGTTCTTGAATTACCGCAACAATCATCAAGATAATAGCAACGCCTATAGCTGTCCACCCGTAAGCGGGGTGAAAAATAAACATAACAGCGATATAAACCGGTATCCATGGCACATCAAAAAAAGCAAAGAGGCCATTTCCAGTTAAAAATTGTCTTAACGACGTTAGATCATCTAGCGCTTGAGAGGAAGCCTGTTGCCCACCCGAATAAAGCGCCTGTTTATAACAGATATTAAATAATCTTTCATTAAGCAAGGTTTCCAGTCGTGAACTCACCCTAACTAAGATTTGAGAGCGTACCCATTCCAAAGCACCCAATGATAAAAACAACACCAACATGATTAATGTTAGCATCAGTAACGTTGACCGATTACCGGTTGGAACAACCCGATCATATAACTGCAACATATAAATGGTTGGAACAAGCTGTAATAGGTTAATGACCATGCTAAAAACA
This sequence comes from uncultured Methylococcaceae bacterium, assembly GCA_903839855.1. Classification (GTDB taxonomy): domain Bacteria; phylum Pseudomonadota; class Gammaproteobacteria; order Methylococcales; family Methylomonadaceae; genus Methylobacter_C. The sequence continues at coordinate 19,796 of CAIMEB010000160.1, read as the reverse complement.
GCTGCCCATATAAAAGCACCTTTACATAAGTTTAAAGCCTTTTCCAAATCGGATTTATTTGTTTTTGTCATTTGCTTACAATTGAAAAACCACTACAAATAGCGGTTCATTATTTTTCATAATAATTAAAATCTAAAGCTAGAGACTACATATTTAGCTTCAACATGATTAGAGTTCACTGCTCCAATAACCTTATGATAAGTACCATTTATTACATTCACGTTAAGCACTCATTATTAATCGCTTTACAACTTTTTAAAGCCATTGGATTCCAATGCGCTACTGCCCAATCCAACAACGCTGTTACTGTCGCTCGTTGGAGTCCATTCGGTGGGTTCTGCTTTAATAATAGCAACACACCAAAAATAACGTCATTAGATTTTATTAAATCAACGGGTAAAGCCTTTGTTTGTTTACTGAGTTTATACCCTGCATCATCAATAATGACAGGGACATGCATGTAAACTGGCGTTTTAAAGCCTAGCAACTTTTGTAGATACAATTGTCTTGGGGTCGAATCTAACAAATCATAACCTCTCACCACATGGTTAACCATTTGTAGATGATCATCAACTACTACTGCAAACTGGTAAGCAATAATCTGATCTTTTCTTTTCAAAACAAAATCACCTTGCTCATCAATCGGGTAAATCATACTGCCCTGTAACTCATCAATAAATGAAATAACAGAGCCATCCGTCTTAACACGATAAGCATGTGGAATATCAAGGTTAAACTGATTATCACGGCAAAAGCCAGTATATCGAGCCGTCGTCTGCACTTTTCGACTACAGCGACAAGGATAAATACGTTTATCTTTGTTTAATCGATCGAGAATTTCGTGGTAATAATCAATTGACTGACTTTGAAAAGCAACGCTCTCATCCCAATACAGTCCTAGGTTATCCAGCGTCCTTAATATACTATCAACTGACCCTTTAATATTCCTGGGCGTATCAAGATCATCAATACGCAATAACCACTTGCCGTTGCATGATCGTGCCTGTAGATAACTTGCCAAGGCAGTAAATACTGATCCTAGGTGTAAAGGACCGGTCGGTGAAGGCGCAAACCGACCTCTATAAATGTGTTGATCAGGCACAACAAACCTAAGTTAGCCCATTTGTTTTTCCCTAATTTCATCAAGCGTTTTACAATCGATACATAAACTGGCCGTAGGTCTTGCTTCAAGGCGGCGGATACCTATTTCTATGCCACAGGACTCACAAAAACCATAATCGCCCGATTCAATCTCTTTAAGAGAGTCATCAATTTTCTTGATCAATTTCCGCTCACGGTCACGGGTTCTCAATTCAAGACTAAATTCTGATTCTTGCGTCGCTCGATCATTAGGATCTGGGAAATTAGCCGCATCATCTTGCATGTGATGCACAGTACGATCTACTTCATGCATTAATTCTGCTTTCCAATTTTTAAGAATAGCCTCAAAATGTTTCAATTGAAGCTCATTCATATATTCTTCGCCTTCTGCTTCTTTATAAGGCTTAAAACTAAAAGGTGAAGTAGTCACTTTAGTACTATCGGTCATCCATTAACTCCTATAGACAGGATAAATAAAAACTGGGCATTTTTAGCAGAATAATGCTCAGTTAGCAAGTATTATTACTATCATTTAATTTTATTTATCATGTTTCCTGAGATCATTACGCTTGCTGAACTTAAATGTAGACGAACAGAATTTGCGACCCTAAGGTATTTTCTATATGATACATTACTCAAATCAGGTTTTGAAATCGACATTAAACCAGAACGATTCATTAATCAATAAGGATTTTTATGTTTGTAAAACAACTATCAGCAATAGAGCTAAAAAATAAAATTCTACAGCAAGAGAGCTTATTCTTACTGGATGTCAGAGAACCCCATGAATTTAAATACGCTAATATTGCTCATAGCATACTGATTCCGCTCAACCAAATTCCAAACCGCTTAAATGAGCTGGATAAAGACGATGAAATTGTCGTCATCTGCCACCATGGTATGCGTAGCCAACAGGCTGCCAATTATCTGGTTCAATCTGGGTTTAAAAATATAGCCAATTTAACGGGTGGAATCGATGCCTGGTCTTGCAATTCCGACAGTTCGGTACGCCGTTATTGACATTAGACCCAGCATTCAATCTTAAGAGTGCCTGCTTAAAAAGTACTTTCTTTTTTGTCAGTACCTTATCGCTAATGATTGCAAACGGTTCGAGAAAAAGATACGCATTGTACTGAAATAGCATTATGATAGCGGATTAAAATGACACATTATAAGGACTCTCATTATGCCCTATACTAAAGATCTTGTAGATGAAATAAATATCCTGGTTCGCTATAACCTCAGCACTACCCAGGAAGGTATTAAAGTACATAAAACGGCAGCCCCGGAAGCCATCGCAGCAACTAAGCGTTTATACAATAAGGGACTGTTAACACAAGAAGATGGTGGTTATTTAACCAGCCTGGGACACGAAGCGGCAGAGCAGGCACAAACAGTATTAAACCTACTCAATCCGGCTTAAAATAATAACCTGGAAGCACCTTTTCTTTAAAAAGTAAGCCAAAGTTGCAGCCCAGTAAAATTAATCCATTGATTTACTGGGTTTTGTGTTTATATGAGATAAATAGGATTGAATCCGCGAATTAAATTAACACCTATAAATTTAACAATACTTAATCCGTTGAGGCTTTGTACCTTGCCTTACTTAGCTGGCTTTCATAAGCATGATCAATAATCGGTGTTGGATAATTACAAGGTTGATGTTTTTTATACCATTGATGAATGGTCTTTGTAGAAAAGCCTTTAAGTTCGGGTAGCCAATGATAAATATACTTGCAATCCGCATCAAACTTTTGTTGTTGTAACCAGGGATTAAAGATTCTGAAATAAGGTTGTGCATCACAACCGGTTGACGCAGCCCACTGCCAGTTTCCATTATTCACGCAAGGATCATAATCTATCAAATGTTGGGCAAAATAACGTTCCCCCCAACGCCAACTGACATGTAGATCTTTAACCAGAAATGAAGCCGCAATCATTCTGACCCGATTATGCATAAACCCGGTTTCATTGAGTTCTCTCATACCGGCGTCCACAATAGGAAACCCCGTTTTACCTTCTGCCCAAGCCTGAAAATACACACGATTATTATCCCAAGGTAAATTGGCAAACTTATCGATAAAAGCGCGACCGAACACCTGAGGAAAATGATACGCAATGTGGGTAAAAAAGTCTCGCCAATAGAGTTGACGTAATAAAGGATGTTCACTACCCAACACCTCAACAATCGCATAGTAAGCTTCGCGCACGGAACAGGTACCAAACTTAAGATGAGCCGACAACTTGCTGGTACTATCCAGCGCCGGATAGTCACGCATGTTCTGATAATCTGCTTGATGACTGAGTGTTGCAAGCATTGCCAAGGCTTGATTTCGCCCACCCTGCAAAACATTAGCCTTTATCTCTGTTAACGATAAACCAAGGTCTTTAATGTTTGAACTCGTTTGAGGAAGCAAAAACGATTGGCTATACAAAACGTGAGGCAATGGAATCGGAAATTGGCGAGCATTTTTATAAAAAGCTGTAAACACCTTATACGGTGTTTGATCATTTTTAAGCGCCTGCTCAGGCTCAGTCAGCAAACTATCATTTAAAATGTATAAGCTGATACCCAACTCTTTACAAAGCGTCGCTAACTCATCATCGCGTTGTCGGCTAAAGGGTGTGTAATCACGATTGATAAACACTGCCTGTATGGCCTGCTGTCGTACCAATTGACTAATGACTTGCAACGGAAGCGCCTGATAAAGTCCCAGTTCTGCCCCCAGTGCTTTTAATTGCTGTTGAAGGTCTGTAAGACACTGCAACATAAACTGCAAAGCCGACTTACTTTGATAGGGATGAGGCTCAATTTGCCTTGGGTCAAATATAAAACACGGTAACACCTGTTTAGAAAGTCTCAACGCTTCATTAAGTCCGGTATTATCCTGTAAACGTAGATCACGACGAAAAATAAATACCGAGTTTGTATAGTGAAACATTACGTTTTGTATTGATCGAATGATTAACTGATTAACTGAGCTTTTTGTAATTGCAAACGAAGTGCTTCAATCCGTTTATGATTAACACCAAATTCACTATGACCCACACGGGAGGACGAGCGAATATGAATGGTCTTATTTTCGGCATCGAGAATAAAATCAATATCATCAACAAAATGAAGAACTAAACTGGTCGCTTCCGCATGAATATTAGTAGGTGTTTCGTGAGTAATCGTCATACGGCTATGTTGATTTAGAGTGTCTTTTAACGCCTGCCAAGCCTCCGTTGTATTACCTTTGATTTTAAAAGGCGCAACAAACTGTTTTGGATCTTGAGTTTGGCTTGAAACACAGTTAGGTGTATCACGACACGGTGGTAAGAGTTTTTTTGAGCCTGAATCAGCTTGATTGGCGCCACTCAAGGTCATAAAAATAATATAAAAAAGAATTTTAAAGGTCATAGACAAACTTGGCTCTTAAAAGTGCAAAAAACATGCTGTTAATTTTTCCACGAATTCTAAAAGAGTCAAATCTAAGTACCGTCACTTAATTAAATTTGCAATTTAACCAAGTCAGTGTAAATTAAACACGGTATTCAAGTTTATGTCTCTCTAAAAAATAGACCAGTTGAACGATTACTCATTGAGACAACACATTAAAAGAATTAAGTTGAGTAATCGCCCTCAACAAGGAGTGGTATTAAAGTGCAAATAAAATTTCCATTTGATTCATCAAAACCGATTACCGGTGAAGCGAGCGTTAATATTGAGCAATCAATTGAAAATGTTTTTTGTTTTATCGGTGAACGTTTTTACGATAACTACCCTAAATGGGCTCCCGAAGTGGTTGAACTAGAACCATTAGACGGTGAACAACCTTTCATTGGAGCCAAGACCAAACAAGTTCGAGAGGATCAGGGTTCATTAGTTGAATCTGTATTCGAAATAACTGATTATCAACCGGTAGAAAAGCTCAGGTTTAAGGGTTTGAATGAACCTTATGTACACAGTTATCTTCTGGAAGGAGATAAAGAGAAACAATCTACTCGCCTGACGTTTCGATTTGAATTATCAGAAATTGAGGTTTTCATGAGGCCGTTTCAAAAATTGATTCGCGCTTCGATAGAAGAAGGTGCTGAAAACACGGTTGAAAATATTAAGAGCTTAATGCTCGCCTATGCAAACTGATCAATCCAATCGATTGATCATTACTAAAGATTTGGAGTTTAATAAATGTCTTTTATTGTTAAAAAAGATAACGCACTCATACCACAAGTGCTGTCTGCTATTTTAGATGAATGTGTCAATGGCGTTACCCTAGCAGATCCTGATTTAGAAGATGCGCCCATTGTTTACGCAAACAAGGCATTCGAACGTTTAACCGGTTATACTCAAGAAGATATCATTGGTTTTAACTGCCGTTTCTTACAAGGCGAAGATAGAGAACAACCAGGACGTTTTATTATCGCAGAAGCCATGAAAAATCATGAAACGGTTGAAGTCACTCTACGAAATTATAAGAAGGATGGTGAATTATTTCACAACCATTTAAAAATAACCCCCTTATTGGATAACAAACACCGGGTAATTTATTATTTGGGCGTGCAGTATGATATCACTAAACAAGTCGACGCTAATAACGAGATTAAAGAATTGAATGCATTATTAACGGCTATCAGCGGTGAGTAAACCCAGTCCGATTTGCTTATAACTAACCACAAATTTTTATCTATGAAATCAACAGAGACTATAAGCAATAGCAATGGGATGTTTTTTAATGAAGCGCTATTTGGCCTGGCTGTCCTCGCCTTTATCGTGCTAATCGTTATTGAAAAACGTCAACCCTTTAGGGACTTTCCACAAAAAGTTTTTAAAGAGTCGTTTGTAACCAATACCACGGCTTTTTTAGTTAATAATCTCATATTAACTGTCTTAAGGGCGTCTTCACTCTTTCTTATCGCACAGAAATTTGCCTCACATGGCTTATTAAGTGGTTTGGAAGATGGCCCTATTAAATGGATTTTGGCCTTTGCGTTATTTGATTTTGCAATTTACCTTTGGCATGTTGCAAGTCATAAATTTGAATTTCTATGGCGCTTTCACAAAGTCCACCATAGCGACAAAGGCTTTAATGTATCGACTGGCTTTAGATTTCATGTTTTCGATTTATTACTGGAAATTCTCTACAAGTGTGTGTTTGTAGTCATTATTGGTGTTAATGCCTACATGGTACTTTCTATTGAGATTGTCGAGTTATTCTTTATCCTGTTTCATCATGCCAATATTAAAGCTCCTAAAGAGGAGTTAATTTCACAGGTATTTATTACTCCGGCTTTACATAGAACCCACCATTCCAAAAAGCGCTCTGAGCATGACAGTAATTACGGTATCGTATTTTCAATCTGGGATCGGGTGTTTGGTACGCGAAAAGAATTAGTGCCTGAACACATTGGTCTGGATTTAATTCAGGCCGACAACTTTATTCAACTCTTTTCTTTGGCCTTTATTACCGAAATGAAAGTTAGAAAGTTATTAGGCTGGATTCCAAAAGGCAAAAAAAACCAATAGCCTATTCTTGGATTTAAAAATTTTCTTTCTTTAGGGTCAAGTCATGATAATTAAAACACATAAAGACATTCCCAGCAGTGATATTACCGACCCTTTAATATTTAAACAAAGACGTCAAATTATTAAAGCCATGATGGGATCACTCGCTGCTGGAGCCGCTGGCGTTTCTGCTTCTTCTGCTTTAGCTGAAACCAAGTCTGTATGGACTGATCTTCCTAAAGCCAATGTCCCAGCTGAATCCTTAATTGCGACGCCTGCTGATATTGTCAAAAATCATACTAACTATTATGAATTTACTTTTAATAAAACAGATGCAACGCAACTAGCACAAAGATTGCCGACCGATCCTTGGTCAGTAGAGATCAGTGGTGAAGTAGAAAAGCCGGCTGTTTATCACTTAGAAGATATCTTAAGCCAGCAATCGCTACAGGAATATATCTACCGTTTTCGCTGTGTTGAAGCATGGTCTATGGTAGTCCCTTGGATTGGTTTTCCGTTAATGAACTTATTAAAAATAGCAAAACCTTTATCCAGCGCACAATTTGTTCAATTTACCTCAATTTACGATCCCAAAACAATGCCCAATCAACGTGATAATGCCATGTTGGAATGGCCTTATGTTGAAGGCCTTCGTATTGATGAAGCGATGCACCCTTTAACTATTTTAGCCGCTGGCATGTACGGTGAAAGGATGCCTAAGCAAAATGGTGCCCCTTTACGTTTAGTCGTACCCTGGAAATATGGCTTTAAAAGCATTAAAGCCATTGTAAAAATTGAGTTAGTAAAGAAACCACCTGTGACTACCTGGAATAAATTCGCTCCAAATGACTACGGCTTCTATTCTAATGTGAATCCTGAAGTCCCCCACCCTAGATGGAGCCAAAACAGTGAACGCCAATTAGGCAGTGGTTTTTTTACACCCCGTAGAAAGACTGAGTTATTTAATGGCTATGGAAGCCAAGTTGCCTCGCTGTATAGCGATATGGATCTGCGGCATTTCTTCTAATGTTTTTATCTTCAAAAAATCGCTGGTTATTCATAGCCTTAGTCTGTTTCTTACCTCTAATTGTGATATTACTCGATATCGCAAACAATAATTTAGGGGCCGACCCTATCCAGACATTACATATTCGCTTAGGAGACTGGTCGTTGCGCTTTTTATGGCTAACCCTAACGATTACACCACTTCAAACCATTACGAAATGGCGTAAAATGGCAGACTATCGACAAATGTTAGGTATGGTAGCCTTTTTTTATGCAAGCCTACATGTACTCGTTTATATTTTGGTTGATCATGGTCTGGACTGGCACCTTATTGCGATTGATATCCTTGAAAGTCCTTATATTTGGCTGGGTGTGCTAGCTTATTCGATCATTTTTGCCTTAGCTATTTCCTCGCCTAAATTTGGTAAAAAGCTTCTGGGTAAGAATTGGAAAAAACTTCACCGATTTATCTATCTTGCAGCCATTGCCGCTATTATTCATTATTACTGGCAACTTAAAGGTAATATGGCAGAACCCTTATTTTATTTAATACTGATTTTTTTATTATTCGGTTTCCGCATTGCCGTCTGGATAAAAAACCGGCAGTTACATAAAATGATGATTCCAAGTACTAGAAAAATACGGGTGAAGACTGTTCAAAGACCGTTGGAAGTTAAAAAGACAACCGCACCGTCAAAATCCATACAACATGAATTAGTCATTGAAGAAGTTGATGAGCAATAACCAACCAAACTCACTCACCTATTATGATAAAAAAGATTCCGATCGGCATTAGCAGTTGTTTATTGGGAGAGCTGGTTCGTTTTGATGGTTCACACAAGCGGGATGCTTATATAAACGGTACTTTATCTCACTATTTTGACTTTCGTCCCTGTTGCCCAGAAGTGGCTATCGGCTTAGGTATACCTAGACCGACTATTCATTTAGTTAAAATAAATAACGAGATTCGTTGTGTCGGGGTAAAAGATCCGGAATTCGATGTGACTGACCGTTTAAAAGAGTATGCGAGTAGTCAGAAGGGGTTTCAAGCTGATTTATGTGGTTATATCTTAAAGAAAGATTCGCCCAGTTGCGGCATGGAGCGAGTTAAAGTTTATTCAGGTAATCACCAGCCTAATCGTGAAGGCTTTGGGGTATACGCTCACACTATGATGCAGAATAATCCACTGCTGCCTGTAGAAGAAGAAGGTCGTTTAGGTGACCCCGGCTTACGTGAAAACTTTATTCAACGTGTTTACGTCTTACATCGCTGGAAACAATTAGTAGCACAAGGAATAACACCTCAAAAACTAACCCATTTTCATGCTCGGCACAAGTTGATTATTATGAGCCATGCGGATTACCGTGAAATGGGGCAATTATTATCTCGTATCAATAAAGATAATTTACTGGAAATAGCTGAGCAATATATTCTGCTTTTAATGACAACGCTTAAATCAGTTGTAAATCGTGGTCAACACGTCAATGTCTTGCAACATATTCAAGGTTATTTAAAAAAAGAATTAACGCCTGATGATAAAGCCGAACTGTGCGAACTGATTGAACGTTATCGTAGTGGTGAAATACCCTTGATTGTGCCATTGACACTGCTTAAACACCATTTTCGTAAGTCCCCGGATACGTACATTGATGAATCTTATTATATGTCGCCGTATCCTCAAGAATTACAGTTAATTAATCAGTTGTAAGTCCAATTTATTGTTGTTAATGGTTTTTTTTAACACTTGATCATAAGGTCAGCATTATTTTAAGTTTCAAATAATTCTATATTTACATTTTTTATGATAAGGTAAGTGAACAATCTGTTTACTTTTTGTAAAATAATATGATGTTACACCTCTTTATGAAGTTGTCTATATGATGATCCTAACTTTAAAATCTCGTCGCTTTTTAGGTACTCTAGCTTTAATATTGAATGTCGCTGGACTGCTATTATTTTCCGAGTCAACTGTTGCTCACGAGCGCTGGATTTTGACACCCGTACAGATTACGTATTGGAATTCTTTACCGCACCCCGAACTCTTCGCAAAATGGTCGCCACTGAATATGGCAATGATTTCTGTATTTGTAACATTTATCGTCGGCTGGGTGTGGTTAGGATTTACCGGTGCAAGAGAATTATTTCCCGATTTACAGGCACGCTTATCTTCTTATGGCGATCATGTACCTCGTATTTTGCGTGTTTGTGTCGGTTGGATTTTATTATCATCCGCCTTAGGAGCCGAGCCACGTTTTGGAATTGCTCCCTTTACTCAGCCCACCTTCTTTGCTCCAGATCTTGATCTAACTCAATTGGGCATCACTTGGGCTTGGTTACGCTGGGCTGAAGTCGTGTTGGGATTGACCATATTATTTGGCATCTATGTTCGTTTCTTTTCTTTTTTACTGATTTGTTTAAGTTTTTTGGGGGCTTACCTATATGGTGAGGCCATATTTGCCTATGCTGGTGCAATTATTGGTGCGAGTATTTATTTGGTTCTACAGGGTCCCGGTAGACATTATTTACCCTTACCAACCCCCGCCATGTTCCAGCCCTTACAAGCCTGGCTCGCAGAACAACCTCGGCTGCGTGCTCAAGCGATTATGCGTATTTTAACAGGCACCACCTTATTGTATTTAGGGGTCTTTTTTAAAGTCATGCAACCTAATCTTTCGATTGGGATTATTACGCAATACCATTTGCCTGTTTTATCGGTTAATCCAGAAGCCTTCACTTTAGTAATGGCATTAGTTGAAGTGAGTGCCGGTATTCTAATGATTGCTGGGGTTTTATTACGTCCCTTATCGTTGTTTTTAATTTCTGCATTTTCTATCTTTGCTTTGTTATTGCCAGAAACACCGACAGAACATATTCTTTTTTATGGTGTTGTATTATCTTGCCTGATCAACTCTGCAGGTGAGCTTAAACGGCCCATTGCCAGGGATAAATCAGCCCATATTGTTATTGTCGGCGGAGGTCTTTCCGCTTTACAAGCTGCCATTAAAATTGAACATCTCATCGGGCAGTATTCCAACGTTAAAATTACGTTGTTGCATGAACAGGCTAATTTTTTGTTTGCACCTTTTTTGCCAGAAGTCATCGGAGGAACAGTCCAACCCGGTAATGTGGTCAATCCCTTTCGACGTATTATCCAACAAACGAATGTAGTGGTGGGGCATTTAGATTCTGTTGATGAAAGAGCTAAAAAAGTCATTGCAAAGCGGAAGAATAACGATAGTGTTGAATTACCTTATGATAGTTTAATTCTGGCGCTGAGTCCTAAAGCCAATTTTGCAAGCATTCCGGGAATGCTTGCACATGCGTGTTTAGTTGATTCTGTTGCCGATGCCTTACGTATTAGACAGCGTGTTTTAGACTTAGTAGAAGAAGCTGAGTTTGCTAATGATCCCGCCGAGCAAGTTCGCCTCCTGTCTTTTGCTATTATTGGTTTTGGAGAGTGCGCATCTACAATAGCCGTTGAAGTAAGTCAAATATTACGCGCTGCAGAATCCTCTTATTCAGTATTACGAAGCGTGGGTTGGCAAGTTCATCTTTTTGAAGAGCAAGATCAATGTTGGTCAGCGTTTGAAAACAAAATCAAGCAGCGTCGTGCACGTAATTTGAAAAAAGCAGGCGTCATTGAACATTTGAATGATGAAATAACAGGCATTACCCAAAGAGATTTATTTTTTGCCAATGGTGAAAATCAATCAGTTGGATTAGTCATCAATGCTTCCTTAAAATTACCTAATATTAAGTTTAAATATTACGGTGAGTTAAGCTGGCCATATGCAATTAATGACGAATTACGGTTACTGGGATTTGAAAATATTTGGATAACTGAATCAAAAGAACCTAATAACCAGCCATCATTTTCTTTTACTGATGATCTAGTCACGTTGGGGTATACGGCTGGTTTTAATGCGTGGGCCACATCTCAAGGTTATAAGACACGACCTATTAAGACACGAACTCATTTTATTCAACCGTATAACATGGCTGAATACTCTTTATGCGCTTTCGGAGCTGTTATTATAGGTGGTAAACCAGCCTGGTTTGTATCCCGCTTGATTAATCTATTTTCGGTACCTGGTTTAGAAAGAAATCTCCGAATTATTATAGATTGGTTTTTAGTGCTCGCGTTTCGCAACGATATTGCAGTCTTATCACAAGCACCCTCAGCCCATTTACAACGCTCACATTATAAGACGGGGGATAATGTATTTTGTTCTGGTGATGCAGCAGAAATGGCCTATGCCGTTGACTCAGGCCGTTTAAAGGTCATGCAAGAAGGACGTATAATTCGAGAATTAGGTCCAGGTGATTATTTTGGAGAAATTCTCCCGTTACACAATAATCGGCGTATTGAAACAGTACGCTGCCTAACTGATTGTGAACTTAAGATTGTTTCACAAGAGGATCTTAAAGCATTAATCAAAAGCGGTTGGTTAATGAGTAAAGCAGTACGTAATTTATCAAATTATCGTGCGACGGAAACAGCCACTACATTCTCCCTAGGCATGAAGCGGTTGACCTATGTAAGCAAATTAAATGCAGTGCTTAATGAGGAAGAAATACTTGAAATTGGACGAATATCGAGTATAAATAATAAACACAGGGACGTTACAGGTGTACTTATTTCAGTTCGTGATTATTTCTTCCAAGTTTTGGAAGGCGAAGAATCGATCGTTGATGAGTTGGTAGAAAAAATCAGCCGAGATCCAAGACATCACGAAATAACGATACTCAGTGCAGAGACTGGCTGTGAAGAACGCCTTTTTACTGAATGGGGGATGAAAACAGTCGCCTTGAGCGAAAGCAATGACCTCATGTTGCTGGCAATTGGTATGATGTTACAGAACATTGCCCACTCTTATAGTATGGTGGGGCGTTATACCCAACCGGTATTACTTAAATATTTAATGGAAGGCATTAACCCGTTAACCATTCCCATAAAAAAAACAGAAAGAATTGTCGTTTCTGGGAGCATGACAGATTTTTCAGGCTTATCTAAAGATTTTGCCTTAGAAGACGTTGTTAAGGCCTTGAATAACTTTTTAGAGATTTGTTCTGCATCATTTATAGAGCATGGTGGGCAAGTCGCTAAATATTCAGGGGGTTGTATAGTTGCACATTTTTTACCTGCTCAAGTGGATATAGCCATCGCAGCTTGTAATGATGCGTACAAAAAATTTAAGCTAGTAACAGAAGAAAACCCTATTTATAGCGTTATTCGATGTGGTTTTGGTTTAACCCTAGATTCTATGATAGAAGGTAATATCGGATCGTCTATTAAAATGGACTACACTGTTTTAGGGCATACCGTTGATCAGGCTGTTAACTTAGGCGCACTTGCTAGAGATTTACATAAACCGCTGGCAGTTAGCAAGTCTATTCAGCTATCTGCTGATTCTTCATGGGGATTTTGTTCAGTGGGTGAGTGTTCATTTAATGAACCCAATGAATCCACTCAGGTTTATGCATTAACAGAGCTTTAATTCAATTTCTTTAAAATAATTATGAAAACTAAATTAGTCGTATTGACTTTGTTTGCTCTTGTTTTAGCTTTACCGGTTTCTAATTTATTAGGGCTATCTGGAGAAAATGAGCCCATTGCTGTTATTGAGGGAAGCTCCCCGCATTTTACAAAAGTGACTGAGATTTTTCAAAATAAATGTGTTGATTGTCATTCTCCTGGCATGACCCGAATGCCTATTTATGCAAAGTTACCTATTGCTAAGCGATTAATGGCAAAAGATATTGAAAATGCTTCAGATAGATTGATTCTTACAAACGAGTTATACAGTGGCAAAGTTAAGTTTTCACCTGTCCAGTTAGCCAGGATAGAAGGTGTTATCCTTAACAATAGCATGCCTCCGGCTTTATATCTCTCTATGCATTGGAACGATAGTTTAGATACAGAAGAACAACAAACAATTCTTGACTGGATTAAAGAAGAGCGTAGTCATTTAGCCTGGAGCCATGATTCAACCAGTACATTAAAAGGTGAACCTATACAACCTTTACCTTTGACAGTAGAACTTGATGCCCAAAAAGTTGCACTGGGTCAGCATCTATTTCATGACACCTTACTTTCTGGCGACAATACATTGAGTTGTGCATCCTGCCATGACTTAACTAAAGGCGGTACAGATCAAGCAAAAGTGGCGACTGGCATTAACGGACAACAAGGACCGATTAATTCTCCAACGGTCTATAATGCCATGTATAACCTAGCGCAATTTTGGGATGGTCGAGCCAAAGACTTACAAGCACAAGCCGCTGGCCCTGTTGCCAACCCGGGTGAAATGGGTGCTCAATGGGATACTGTAATTGAAAAACTGAAGCGGGTACCTGACTATACAAATGCCTTTGCTTCCCTATATCCGCTACAAGGTTTAAGTAAAGAAACAGTCACAGAGGCTATTGCAACATTTGAACAATCGTTGGTGACATCAAACTCTCTTTTTGACCAGTACTTGCGTGGAAATAACAACGCCCTGACCAGTAATGAAAAAGCGGGCTATGAATTATTCAAAGTTAATTGTGCTTCTTGTCACAGTGGCCCAGCATTAGGTGGCTTATCATTTGAAAAAATGGGCGTAAAACAAAATTACTTTATGTTGAGAGGTGATCAATTAACAGAAACTGATCAAGGTCGTTTTAACGTTACAAAAAATGAAAAAGATCGTCATTTTTTTAAAGTACCCGTACTGCGTAATATCGAGTTTACCTCGCCTTATTTTCATGATGGATCTATCAGCAATTTAGCAGACGCAGTTAAAATAATGGCTAAAGTACAAAGAAACAAAAACCTGACTGAAGTTGAAACTAATAACTTAGTGGAGTTTTTAAAGACGTTAACCGGTGAATACAACGACAAACCGATTACAAAGCTAACCAAAGTTGATATTAAGTAAAGACATCAAATCATGGCAAAAATTTTAATTGTAGGCTGTGGGTCGATAGGGATGCAATTAGCTAATACCCTAACGGCTAAAGGGCATCATGTCACTGGGCTAAAAAGACATCCACCCAGTCGAGTGACTGACGATATTAATTACTTTACCGCCGATATAACCGTTTCAAACGAGTTGAAAGATTTACCTCTTGATTTTGAGATAGTCTATTTTATCGTGTCACCTGATGGTCGTAATGAAGAAAGTTATCGAACTATTTATGAAGCAGGACTCGATAACTTAATTTCAAGACTTTCACTGTCTGACTCACCCGCACGTTTGATTTTTGTATCATCCACCAGTGTTTATGGTCAATCACAAGGCGAATGGGTTGATGAATTATCAAATTCGCAACCAGCAAACATCACCAGCCAATTAATTAGACAGGCTGAGCAAAAACTGATGGCTTTAAGTACTCATAATATCATCGTGCGCTTTTCAGGTATCTATGGCCCTGGTCGAGAATATTTATTAAGACTCGCTAGCCAATCTCCTGTTATTCAACAAGACCCACCCTATTACACAAACCGAATTCATCAGCAAGATTGTGTTGGTGTGTTAGTCTTTTTATGTGAATGTCACTTAGCCGGTATCCAGCTGGAACAATGTTACGTTGCCAGTGATGATGACCCAGCGCCGATGTGGGAGGTTATCTCGTGGTTGGCTGCACAAATGAATTGTCAGCCACCGGGTGTTAAAATGACTGACGGTACTACTGAAATGAACAAACGTTGCAGTAATCAACGCCTAAAAGCACTGGGTTATATGTTTCAGTATTCTAACTATAAAAGCGGCTATTTAGAATTGCTTACAGATTATGTATGAAGCGCAAAATTACCTAGATATTTGCGCTTCTAGTCAGCAATTGACTGTTTACAAAGACGATAACAGCACCTGTAGACATTTGAGCAAATAACCAGAGGTCATCGTATCCATAAGGTTGCACTAGTTTAAACCCATATTATCCTTTTTTATCCGGTTGAGTTCCCCGTGCATTTTTTCCTCATCTAACTCTTTCTCCCATTTTGCGGCAACCATTGTGGCAACACCATTACCAATAAGATTAGTTAAGGCGCGTGCTTCAGACATAAAACGATCAATCCCAAGTATCAGGGCAAGTCCTGCAACTGGAATAGTCGGAATCGCTGAAAGCGTTGCGGCAAGTGTTATAAACCCACTTCCCGTAACACCGGCTGCTCCTTTTGAGGTTAACAGCAAAACACCCAGGATTGTTAATTCTTGTGTCAAATTAAGTGATGTATTAGTAGCTTGCGCTACGAATATTGCCGCCATTGGAAGATAAATTGAAGTACCATCCAGATTAAATGAATAGCCCGTTGGAATCACTAAGCCTACAACAGATTTAGAACAACCCAACGACTCTAATTTAGTTATTATCCTGGGTAGCACAGACTCTGATGATGAAGTCCCTAAAACAATCAGTAACTCATCTTTTATATAAATAATGAATTTGATTAAACTAAATCCCACCAGCTTTGCGATCAATCCCAATACTACAAAAATAAATAGCAAACACGCCAAATAAAAACTGCCCATTAATGAAGCAAGCGGCGCTAAAGACGAAACACCATATTTTCCTACTGTAAATGCCATAGCCCCAAAAGCACCCAAAGGAGCGAGTTTCATGATCGTTTCTACTACACCAAATAGTGCATGAGATATTTTAGTGATAAAAGCCACGACCTCATTGCCATTTGTCTTCATTGCCGCAAGGGAGAAGCCAAATAATAATGAAAACAACAAGACTTGTAGTATATCCCCTTTAGCAAAAGCATCTACCACACTAAGAGGAATAATGTTAAGGAAGAAATCAACAATACTTTGAATTTTTGCGCCCTCAGTAAATGATGTCAATCCTTTAGTATCTAATGAGGTGACATCGATATTCATACCCGCACCTGGCTGAATTACATGCACAACGATCAATCCAATTATCAATGCCAGTGTACTTACGATTTCAAAATAGATCAGTGTCTTTACACCGACTCGACTTACTTTATCCATATCCTGCATACCTGCAATCCCAGTTACTACGGTACAAAAAATAATAGGCGCAATAATCATTTTAATCAGCTTAATAAAACCATCACCCAGCGGTTTCATCGTTATCGCTGTTTCAGGATAAAAATGCCCCAACAAAACACCCAATAGAATGGCTATTAATACTTGAGCATAAAGATGTTGATAGTAACGTTTTGGACACTGAGTTTGTTGCATAAAATAGATTACTTTTTAAGTTTAGGATTACCTTAACAGTAACAGTCACCAAAATTTAATTTTTCAGGATGTCTGCCTTTACCAAACTTTCTCCATGCTGTTCTAGCAAGTTTAGATTGTTCACTATCAAAGGCAACTATTTTTGGATTAATAATGCTTAAAAGGGTATCTTTATAGTTATTTGCATAAAATTTGCCCAATTAGAAATAAATAAATTAACTCACTCATAATTATCAACAAAGCATCCAACCATGTTGATATATTATTGATTTTAAAAAAATCAGTGTAGGATTATATACTTTAAAATTAATTTTGGTATCAATAACAAAAATAACCTGTGATTGCTTGATCAACTGTTATTATTTTATGCGGTTGAATTCCTAAGTATCTACTGATTAAACAAACAACATAACTGTTACATTAAATTAATCTTTGACAAAGTATAATGTTAATTTTAACTTAAATCACAGGAAACTAAGTAATGGCTGACGACAATGCTTATCAGATCTACAAATCGCTGTCGAAAAAGCGCCTGACAATTTTACGGTTAACATGATTCAGATAATCACCTGTGCCGAAATTAATATGTTTAGATCAAGAACGCAAGCATCAGACAATGAGAACAAATGAAAAACATACGCTACGCGAAACGCAAAACTACCTGGATATTTGCGTCGCTAGTCAGCAATTGACTGTTTATAAAGACGGTAATAACGTCCGACAATATCCTATCTCCACCGCTAAAAATGGACTGGGTGAACTCAGAGGCAGTCAATGTACGCCTAGAGGTTGGCATCAGATTAGGGCAAAAATAGGAGCCGAACAACCTCTTAATACTGTCTTTATTGGCCGACGTTCAACGGGAGAGATTTATACGCCTCAATTAGGTCAGCAATACCCTGAACGGGATTGGATTCTGACACGGATATTATGGCTAGGTGGCTTAGAACCCCATAAAAATCGTTACGGTTCTGTCGATACCACTTGGCGCTATATTTATATCCATGGCTGCCCAGATGAATTAATGACCGGAATGCCAGAATCACACGGCTGTATTCGGATAAAGAGCTCTGATCTTATCGAACTTTATAATACTGTCAACGTAGGGCGCAAGGTTTTTATTCATGACTAAAATACGCTTGGTTTTAGGCGTTGAATATGATGGTAGCGGCTTTTCTGGCTGGCAATGGCAGACCAAGCATCGCAGTGTTCAACAAGTGCTTGAGCAGGCCTTGTCCAAAGTCGCGAATCATCCAGTGACAGTTCAATGTGCGGGCAGAACCGATACCGGCGTGCATGCTCTAGAACAGGTGGTTCATTTTGATACGACGAGTCAACGCGATCTTCATACCTGGATGCTAGGAGGTAACAGTAATTTACCTGATGATGTCAGAATCTCTTGGATTAATACAGCTATTGGCGATTTTCATGCCCGATACAGTGCAATTGCACGTTTTTATCGCTATATCATTCTTAATCGCCCCATAAAATCAGCATTATTACGTAATCAGGTTACTTGGTGTCGCGTCCCACTTAATGAAATAATAATGCACCAAGCAGCACAATCTTTAATTGGGCATCATGATTTTTCTTCATTTCGCGCCCAAGGTTGTCAATCTAAAAGCCCTTGCCGAACGATTTACTTTATAGAAGTCTATCGTGAAGAGGATAAAGTAATTATCGACATCTCGGCTAATGCATTTCTGCATCACATGGTTAGAAACATAGCGGGCGTTTTGATGGCGATAGGAACAGAAAAACAGCCTGTTCAATGGACTCGTGAACTGCTAGAGGTAAAAGATAGAAAACTAGGCGGCGTTACAGCGCCTCCTGATGGTTTATATCTGGGAGCAGTTTATTATCCTGCTTATTATGGCCTGACTCAGCACCCGATATTTGATAAACTACCTGCCGATGCTCGACGACATGACTAACAACATGACCGTACATTAAGCTAATCTACTTGTACTTACAAAAATCTAAAGTAGATTGTCCTGTCATACTCCATACATAATGATAGCCAACAATGAATAAATTTTTATCTTTCCAAGTTCATGGCGGTGCCGACCATAATGGTGGCGTTGCAGACATCGTTTCTGACTTACTGGTGTCTATTGAGAAACTTTCAACTAATGGACCTGAGACGATTTTTTCGTCACTATTACCGGGCATTGCAAGTTTGGAGAATATACATCCTCTACTGGTGCACTTCCCTATTGCGTTCTTAACTAGCTTTTTCATTCTGGATTTAATAGCGACCGTTATCAAAAAAACGCTATGGAGAAAAGCCTTCAGTTGGCTTCTTTATCTGGGTGCGTTATCAGCTATTTTCACCGTCATCGCAGGTTTCATAGCGGCTGATACCGTACCACACGGTGAGAATGTCCATGACATTATGGAACACCATGAAGACATAGGCATATCAATTTTATCGCTATCCCTTGGATTAGCCGCCTGGCGCTTAAAAAATGGTGGGATTATCTATGGTTGGTCCAACGCTTTCTTTCTATCATTATCTGCACTATTGTTTGGGCTTATTGTTCAGGGTGCTGATTTAGGTGGCCTCATGGTCTATCAATACGGTGTTGCTGTTAAATCAACGCAATCACCTGATGCAGCAAACAGTCATCAACATGATGCTGAACCGGTAAAAGTTGAAGAACATAATCCTGATGATCATAAGTTAACTATAAGCCCTCGTACACCCTTACAACTTTTGGACACTGAACATACTGATTATAATCACAGATAATATTATCCAATAACAAGCTACCCCAAATTGAGAAGGTGAGTCATCGCTAGTCAGTCAATAATCCGCGACGTTTTACTTTACATATTCCTTTTGCATAGTCCTTTGCCTCTGTTTATACTTCACGCGGGCATAGATGCGGATTTTGTAAAAAGCTGAAACTTTGGATTCAAAAGCGTTTTCACCTGATCCTTATAAGTCGATTTCACCTTGTTGAGACAATCGTCAATAGCTTCCTTAAATTCAGAAAATGTT
>CAIMEB010000159.1 GCA_903839855.1 uncultured Methylococcaceae bacterium | reverse complement strand
TAATGGCATGGATATAAACCTTCATTGTACAATGAACTGAAGGTTTGTGTTCATTTGTACATCGAAAGAAACCCGTTTTCATGACTTTATAAAGCCAGGAATTGCATAAAGTGTAAACCGGTAAATGAAGGATGCCAAATAGCCGATGTGATTCGTGTTGCTTTTATCCATCTGCCTGATGATTTCAGACTCTAAAACCGCTTCAATCGTTTTTTTGTAAACTTTTGCATCAAAAGTTAATTTGATTGGATCGAGTAAATTTTTATTAAACTTCTCTAAATCAATTTGAAAACGATATTTCAATACAGTAGCTTTAACGTGTTCGTAAATGTCGTGATCGCTGATGAATTTTAAGTCGTATTTTTTCATTCTGATTATAAAGGTTCTTTGAAAAGCTAATTCTAAAATGTTTCAGCAATCTACGCCTAGGATATAGTGTTTGGGGGTATCGTATTTACAAAAAGTTAATGTATACAGTTTTCAGCTACAACACCTGGATACTTGTCAAAATCTTTTAAATTGTTAGTTACCAAAATTACGTTCAATGACAAGGCGTGTGTAGCCTACCGTACGATAGTGAACTCGTTACAACTTATTGCTGAAAATCAAAATTGATATGGATCTGGTTTCGAGCTAACAGAGATTGTGCTTTAGTTCTGTTAAGCTGATTCAAGGTAGCGCGAGTTTTCTCTTTAAAATCGGCTAACATTGCCCCGTGAAGGGGGTCAGACTTTTCAATGTTGAGAGCTTCTGGATTACGGTGTTCTCCCGCTACACGGAATTCATAATGTAAGTGGGGACCCGTAGCCAGCCCTGTTTGTCCAACATAACCTATCACTTCACCTTGTTTTACCACATCTCCGGCCTGAAGATTTTTCCTGAAATCTGAAAGGTGAGCATACAGCGTTTCATGTCGTTCATCATGTTTTACAATCAGTACTTGACCATAGCCACCTTTATTTCCGCAGAATATAATTTCTCCATCGCCCGCCGCTTTTACAGGAGTGCCGGTTCTTGCTGCATAATCAATACCTTTATGCGCTCTAATTCTGTTAAGAATCGGATGTCTTCGATGCATATCAAAACCAGAGCTGATTTTTAGATAATCCAGAGGGGCGCTTAAAAAGGCTTTACGCATAGGTTTGCCCTCAGGACTGTAATAATTAACCAAGCCTTCATCATCTTTATAGCGTATGGCTGTCAATATGCGGCCTTGATTTGCAAATTCTGCTGCGAGGATTTGTGAGTTGCTGTCTGAGTCTGTTGCATAAACAACGGTAAATTGATCGCCTTGATCCAGATTAGTTGCGAAATCTATATCCCAGGCAAATATGTTAGTAAGCTGTAAAATTAAATCTTCTGATAAGCCAGCGTCTTGGGCAGCTAAGGTAAAAGATGATTCGATAACACCGTGTGTGCTGGTTATACTGCCAAGTGCTTCGGCTTTAGTAGGGGAGATATCGCCGCTTACGACAATTTTATTATTGTGCGTGTCAATGAGTGTGTGAATACGTTCATTTTTTTCAGTGATAGTTAACTGGGCTTCTGTAAGCGTATTTTGATTTATGTCATTATCATTAGTGTCAACGACTTCGGCCTCATAGACTATGTTAGGTATATTCTTATTATAGGATTTATGTGACTTAAATCTGGCATAGTGTTGAACTACAGGAAATCGCGTCTGTTTGTGGGTATTCGTCTTAAGTTTAGACGTGCTAGTCTTAAGCTTGGTATTTTTGAGATTGGCTATTTTGTTATTCGTTATTTTGTGAGTAGCTACTTTTGTAGCAGTACCGGCTCGCGAACTTGTCTTAACGTGCTTTGTGGTTACGTTTTGAAGTTTTTTAGGTGTTGTTTTTGCGTGAATGTTTGATGCAGTAAAACTTAAGCCAAGACCAAGGCCAACCCAAAGTAAAAGGGTTTTATAGGTTTTACGCTTTTTTAATCGCAAATTAAGGGGTGTAAATTTATTCAAAGTTAAAGCTCTAAAAGTTTACCTATAGTCATTCTAAGTGTTTTTGAATGTAATTGCCAATCTTCAGGGCGTTAATTTCATGAATATAAAAAATTATTCAAATGAAAGTGCCAATAATTCTATAATGGAGGCAACTACACATAGATTGCTTTGGGAGAAAAAAGTTGCAAGAGGATGTATTGGATGAGTTATTAAGGGGAGTTAATGAAATTCTCGTTAAGAGTGAGCTGGTTAAAAAACTTGAAGAAGGGCGGCCTCTTAGAATAAAAGCGGGGTTTGATCCAACAGCCCCAGATTTACACCTGGGACACACGGTATTAATTAATAAATTAAAGCAGTTCCAGGATTTAGGTCATGAAGTGCTTTTTTTGATTGGTGATTTTACAGGAATGATTGGTGATCCGACCGGAAAAAATGTAACACGTAAACCCTTGACGAAAGAGGAGGTATTAGATAACGCGAAGACCTATCAAGAGCAGGTGTTTAAAATCCTTGATCCTGATAAGACCACGGTTATGTTTAATTCGACGTGGATGAATGCAATGTCGCCAGCTGAGTTAATTCAATTGGCTGCAAAACATACTGTAGCAAGAATGTTGGAAAGAGATGATTTTGATAAGCGCTTTAAAGGTGGGCAGCCCATTGCAATCCATGAGTTTTTATATCCCTTAATTCAAGGTTATGATTCTGTGGCAATGAAGGCCGACGTGGAGTTGGGTGGAACCGATCAAAAATTTAATTTATTGGTCGGTAGGCAACTACAGGAGGTGTATGGGCAGAAGCCTCAGGTTGTCATAACAATGCCAATACTTGAGGGTTTGGACGGTGTTCAAAAAATGTCTAAGTCTCTTAATAACTATATAGGTATAGCAGATGCTGCAGACGATATGTTTGGCAAAATCATGTCTATCTCTGATGAGTTAATGTGGCGCTATTTTGAATTACTCAGCTTTCGTCCACTGACAGAAATAAAGCAGTGGAAACAAGCATGTGATGAAGGGGCTAATCCGCGTCATTATAAAGTAAAATTAGCTCAGGAGATTATTGAGCGTTTTCATGATGTAGCGGCATCCATAAAAGCCTTGGATAATTTTGAAGCTCGGTTTCAGCGAGGCGCTATTCCTGATGAGATAGATGAGGTCGCTTTAAAGCTTGCTGGTGATAGTTATTCAATTGCTAATGTATTGAAAGATGCGGGCTTGGTAGGCAGTACGTCGGAAGCTATTCGCCTAATTAATCAAGGTGCAGTCAAGATTGATGGGGAAAAAGTGTCTGACCCTAAGTTATTGGTGGCGGTGGATTCTGACAATGTTTATCAGGTAGGTAAGAGAAAATTTGCTCGAATTAAAATATCCGCTTGACGAAAAGAAAATAGCCTGTATAATTTGCCGCTCTTTCGGGGTTTGTCTTCGGGAGAACAGAAAGCAGAAAACTTCGTTTTTAGTGTTAAAAAATCAAAGTTGAAAAGTATTGCTTAATGATGCTTGTAATGAGTTTGTTATTTTCTAGGGTATTCAAGCGAAACTAGAAAATAACTGTTGACATTTTAATTGGATAGGTTAGAATGGTCGGCTTCGTCGGGGTCTGGTAGTTTTGATTGCTTCGGAGCTAAAAAATAAAAGTCGACAGGGAGTTGACAAGCTGAGTCGGTTCTGTATAATAGGCAGGCTAAACGGGACATAAGTTCCACGCTCTTTAAAAATG
>CAIMEB010000158.1 GCA_903839855.1 uncultured Methylococcaceae bacterium | reverse complement strand
TCTTAAATTTAAGAAACAGCTAAGCCGTTTATCTTTAAAGTCACTGGCCGTTTTTTAATGGCTACGGTAGCTTGTTGTTAATTTTTTATTGACATCAAAAGTGTCAACTACTTTTAGGCTGCTATGAAGGATGCCTTAAAAGGTATCAAATACAAGCCTGTAGGAGCCGCAAAACTGTTGCAAAATAATTTGCTGATCTACGGTGTAGGTGGGTTGATCGTTCCATTTATCGCCATTAAAGCGATTGACCTTATTTTGGTCACGCTCGGTTTAGTTTAAAGGAGTTGGTAATGATTAAAAGTTTAAAAGCAGCGATTGTTCTATTTATTCTATTAAGTGTGTTGACGGGTGTCATTTATCCGGCTGTGGTAACGGGTCTGGCTCAGCTTCTGTTTTTCCAGCAAGCTAATGGCAGTCTGACGACTGATAAAATGGGTAAAGTGACTGGCTCCAGTTTGATCGGCCAGCCTTTCAGCAGTCCAGGTCACTTTTGGGGACGACCTTCGGCGACAGGTCCTTTCCCATATAATGCTGGTGCTTCCAGTGGTTCAAACCTGGGGCCGACTAACCCTGCACTGATAGAGGCTGTAAAAACGCGTATACAGGCGCTAAAGGATGCAGACCCCGATAATCAAGCCCCAATACCAGTTGATCTGATTACTTCATCAGGTAGTGGTTTGGACCCGCATATTAGTCCAGCGGCTGCTGAATATCAAATCAGTCGAGTAGCTAAGGCTCATGACGTAAAACCAGAAATACTCCGTGCTCTGATCGATGCAAATACTGAAGATCGTCAATGGGGCTTTATAGGAGAGCCAAGGGTTAATGTCCTGACCTTAAATTTAGCATTGGATGCTCTTCACTAGGCGAAAAATATGGACACCGAACGCCCAGATCCCGATCAATTACTGGCGCGCGTTGAGCGCGATATAGCCAAGGCCCAGAGAGGCCGTTTAAAAATATTTTTTGGTGCTGTGGCAGGGGTAGGCAAGACTTATGCTATGTTACAGGCAGCCAAGGAAAGACGAGCTGAAAATATTGATATTATTGTTGGTCTCGTGGAAACGCATGGCCGCCAGGAAACCGCAGCGCTAATTGAGGGCTTGGAAGTGTTATCACCCAAACTGATTGAATATCGCGGAACGACTCTGCGAGAGTTCGATCTGGATGCAGCGCTTAAACGCAAACCCTCTATTATTCTGGTTGACGAGCTGGCGCATACAAATGCTCATGGGTGTAGGCATCCCAAGCGTTGGCAGGATATCGAAGAGCTATTAGATGCTGGTATTGATGTGTATACGGCACTTAATGTGCAGCATTTGGAAAGCCTTAATGACGATATCGGCCAGATTTCCGGGGTGCGGGTTTGGGAAACAGTGCCGGATACTGTGTTTGACCAGGCTAATGAAATAGAACTGGTTGAT
Organism: uncultured Methylococcaceae bacterium; assembly: GCA_903839855.1. Taxonomy (GTDB): domain Bacteria; phylum Pseudomonadota; class Gammaproteobacteria; order Methylococcales; family Methylomonadaceae; genus Methylobacter_C. Next base: position 29,332 of record CAIMEB010000158.1, on the reverse strand, counting down.
TTACCGCCCGACGAGCTTTTGAATAGGCTCAGGGATGGCAAAGTCTATTTACCCCAACAAGCTCAGGAAGCCATCAAAAATTTTTTCCGCAAAGGTAATCTCATTGCGTTACGGGAACTGGCATTGCGCCAAACCGCTAATCGGGTCGATGCCCAGATGCTGGATTATCGGGAAGATAATGCCATTCGCGAAGTCTGGCAGGTTAATGAGCGCATTATGGTCTGTATTGGTCCTAATGCCTTGTCGGAACGATTAGTCAGAGCCGGCAAACGCTTTGCTAACAGTCTACGAGCCGAATGGCTCGTGGTTTATGTTGAGACACCGGAATTGCAACGCTTGTCTGCAGAAAAGCGTGATGGTGTACTCCGTATTTTAAGGCTTGCAGAGCAGTTAGGTGCTGAGACAGTAACCTTAAATGCGCCGGACATGAGCTCTGCCATCATTAGATTTTCCAATGAAAGAAATGTGACCAAGATCGTCATGGGAAAACCCACCCGTCGCGGCTGGAAGCGCTTGTTACTGGGGTCGGTGGTAGATGTGTTGATTAGCGATGCGCACAATATTAACCTCTATCTGTTGGGTAGTCCGAGACATGAGAAAGGCAGTAGCGTAGAGAAGTCAGAGACTTCCTTGTACCGGAGAAATCCGCTGCCAGGCCTCAGTCGAAAACTTGCATTGAGAAAAAAAAATCGTTCAATAGGTTATATATGGTCTTTGGCAGTGACAGTGGCCAGTACCGTGTTGGCTTATCTGATGTTTGGCCGGTTTGAGCTGGCCAATATGATTATGATTTTCTTGCTCGGTGTGGTATTTATTGCAACACGTTTTGGTCGTGGCCCTTCTATTTTTGCTTCTTTTTTAGGTGCTGCAATATTTGATTTCTTGTTTGTAAAGCCGTATCTCAGTTTTACAGTTGCTGATAGTCAATACTTGGTGACGCTCTTGGCAATGTTGATTGTGGGGGTGTTAATTAGCAATCTGATGGCTAATGTACGTTCTCAGGCTAAAGTGGCTGGGCACAGGGAACGGAGAGCAACGGTACTTTATGCGATGAGTAAAGATCTGACCGCCAGTCAGAGTGAGGATGAGATTGTACGCACGGCAGTGCGTCATTTAAATTCGGAGTTCGGTAGTAGAAACGTTATCTTGTTTCCTGATCCTGATGGTCGTATTGTTTACCCAAAAGCGCCAGGTTTAAGGGAATCGCTTCATGCTGCAGATTTAAGTGTTGCTCAGTGGGTATTTGATCATGATGAAATTGCGGGTCAGGGAACGAACACCTTACCGGGCGCTGAGTCGATTTATTTTCCACTGAGTAATAAGGAAACCGTGATGGGGGTTTTGGTATTATTGCCAGTCAACTTGCGTCGGATATTTTTACCAGAACAACAAAAGTTGTTGGAAACCTTTCTTGGGCAGATAGCTCAAGCGGTTATGAGAGTCCGGTTAGCTGAACAAGCCAGAACAACGCAAGTGAGTATGGAAGCAGAACGGTTACGTAATTCACTGCTCAGTTCCATTTCCCATGATTTGCGTACTCCTCTTGCGACGATTGTAGGGTCAGCAAGTGCTTTAGTGGAAGATGATAATGCACTTCGGGCAGAAGACAAGCTTGAACTGAGTCGCGCTATTTATGATGAAGCCCAGCGTATGTCCAGTTTGGTCAATAATATTTTAGATATGGCTAGACTTGATGCGGGCACTATCGAGCTTAATAAGCAGTGGTATCCGCTTGAAGAAATAATCGGATCAGTCTCAACACGTTTGCAGAAACGTTTCCAAGGTCGTCGACTAACCGTTGAATTGCCGGAGGGGACTCCCATGATTTATGTAGATACTGTTATGATTGAACAGGTTTTAATTAATCTGCTGGAAAATAGCCTGCGTTATACACCGGATAAAAGCCCTGTGGAAATCAGGGCTGAGGTTTCTACTTTTGCTGTAAAAGTATCGGTAGCTGATCATGGGTCCGGTATCCCAGAGGGGCTTGAAAACCAGTTGTTCGAAAAGTTTTATCGAGTTCGCCAAGAGGCTGCGCAAAGCGGAGTAGGTTTGGGGCTTGCAATTTGCCGCTCTATTATTGAAGCGCATGGGGGAAAGATTCAGGCGCAAAACCGTCCAGAAGGTGGCGCATTATTTTCATTTGTAATTCCTCTTGATCAAGCGCAGCCAGTGCTGGGAGAGGAAGAGTAATTACTAACGTGTTGACTAACCAGATATGACCCTTACCAGTCCTGTTATTGTTGTTATTGAAGACGATCCAGCGATACGGCTCTTTTTGCGCACCAGTTTAGGTGCCCATGGCTTTAAGGTATTTGAAGCGGATCGAGGTCAACAAGGTATTGTTGAAGCAGGCATACGTAAACCCGATCTTATCATTCTTGATCTGGGATTGCCAGATATGGAGGGGGTTGATGTTATTAAGGCCATTCGTGAATGGTCCGTTGTCCCTATTATTATATTATCGGCTCGCAGCACCGAGCAGCATAAAGTAGAGGCATTGGATGCGGGAGCTGATGATTATTTGACCAAACCTTTTGGTCTGGGTGAGTTATTGGCCAGGATACGAGTAGAATTGAGGCATTCGGTAAGCAGCCCATTACAGGATCAGAAAGGTATTTTTACCACAGGCATGTTGAAAGTTGATTTACTGAACCGTAGGGTTTTTGTTGACGATAAAGAGGTTCACTTAACGCCGATTCAATATCGACTGTTTTCTGTGCTGGTTAAAAATGCCGGCAAAGTGTTGACACATCAATATCTGCTTAAGGAAGCGTGGGGGCCATCCTATAAGGATAACTCGCATTATTTACGGATATATATGAGTCAGCTCAGGCACAAGTTGGAAGAAGATCCCACGCAACCACAGTATTTATTGACTGAATCCGGTGTCGGCTACCGGCTTAAAGTTTGAAACCAGATGATGATTAAACTTGTATGTTGTTTACAATACCTTTGCCAAAAATAAGGCAGCACTGACGTGGGGTCTTGCCGTTCCTTGTGGTCTTGATGATCTGACCGTCGATTAAAAACTCACTTGGCATTTATGCCAAACAGTTTTTAATCCGGCGTGTGTATTTACTGAAACTGGAAACCGTTTTCAGATCCAGAGTACTCTTAATATTCATGCTGTTGAAAAGTCACATAAGTCTTTCCATTTAGCAAAGGCATTGTTTTAGTTATGGTATATTTTCATGTTACGATTATATGCTATCGCGGATTCAACTCACCTTTCGCTCATTTTTTAAAAGTAGTTCGGAAGATTGGTGTTATTTAACGATGAATAGTAATTGGTAGTTGCTTGCGTGGCGGTGTCTGATGGGGCGGCAAAGTCGGCTTCAGTATTGGCTTGTGAGGAGTGCACATGCGTACAATTTGTTACTGAATCCAAACAATCTGAGTGTTCGCATGCTACAATGTAAAGAAATTTTTTACTTGTTGACATCAAAGAGCCATGACCCCGTTTAAAAAATCTACTCTGTTTTTATTGTTTGGCCTATTCGTTTTTTCTTTTCATTCTTACGCAGAAAATACTGAAATATCAACGCCCCCTGCACCTACCATAGTGGCCTCTGCTTATATTTTACAGGATTTTCATACCGGTAAGGTGCTAGCGGAAAATAACGCTGATGTTAAACTTGCGCCCGCTAGCTTAACTAAGATCATGACAGTTTATGTAGTCTTTAATGAACTCAGTAGTGGTCATTTGCATTTGGATGATTTAGTGACGATTAGTGAAAAGGCCTGGAAAACTTCAGGCTCACGTATGTTCGTGGAGTTGGGTAACCAGGTTAAGATAGAAGATTTATTAAAAGGTGTGATTATTCAATCTGGAAATGATGCCAGTGTCGCTTTAGCCGAACATGTTGGGGGTAACGAAGATACCTTTGCCGATATGATGAATCAACATGCCAAGCGATTGGGTATGGTTAATAGTCATTTTAAAAACAGTGATGGCTTACCTATTCAGGATCACTACACAACAGCACGTGATCTAGCAATATTAACCACGGCTTTAATTAAAGAATATCCTGATTACTATCGTTGGTTTTCTCAGCAAGAATTTACTTTTAATAACATTACCCAGCAGAATCGTAATAAGTTACTTTCACGAGATGAGTCAGTCGATGGCGTTAAAACAGGTTTTACTGATGATGCGGGTTATTGTTTAGTTGCCTCTGCGTTAAGAGAAGAGATGCGTCTTATCTCTGTGGTCATGGGTACAAAAAGCGCAAATGCACGTGCTAACGAGAATCAGACATTGCTTAATTATGGCTTCAGGTTTTTTGAGTCACATCGCTTATATCAAGGTAAAACCAGCTTAAATGAAGCCAGAATTTGGAAAGGAGAAAGTAAAGTTATTCCTTTAGGATTAGCCGAAGACATTTATGTCACTATTCCTCGTCGTCAATATAAAGATCTTAAAGCGGTCATTACGGTAGATAAGAAAATCACTGCTCCAGTAGAAGAAGGTGCTAAATTAGGTTCAGTTAAGGTGACTCTTAATGATGCTGTTGTGGCGGATAAAGATTTAGTCGCATTAAAATCCGTGGAAAAAGGCAATATTTTTAAACGGCTTTCTGAAAGCGTTTTGATGATGCTGGAGAAGTCTGAAGATGGAAAATAACGCAATCTATTTAATTTGCCGGTATTTGCCGCTTAATGAACAGAGTTTAGTTATTTTAGAACATGATTTTTTTATTGGGTAATTGTTATGACTGAAGAAACACTCTTTGAATTTCCTTGCCAATTTCCTATAAAAGCGATGGGAAAGGCGGATATTGAACTGGACTTGTTAGTTGTAGAAATCGTGCGTCGACATGTTCCTGATATTAATGAGGGAGCAGTGACTGCAAGGCCAAGTAAAGATGGTAATTTTATGGCGATAACAGTTACAGTAGAAGCGTCCAGTAAGCAACAATTGGATGCTATTTATCAAGATCTAACCGATCATCCTCATATTTTGATTGCTTTGTAGGACGGTATTTTTGTTATTAGGTTATTCTTTGAAAAATTAAAAGTTGTTTAATGCTCATTATACGTTACTTAGGCTTGCAAGATTATGATGTTACCTGGCAGGCCATGCAGACCTTTAATCAACAGCGGGGTGCAAAAACGCCTGATGAGTTGTGGATAGTTGAACATTCTCCTGTTTATACACTTGGCTTAAACGGTAAACGGGAGCATTTACTTAATACAGGAAGTATTCCGATAATAAATTCTGATCGCGGGGGGCAAGTGACTTATCATGGTCCCGGGCAGTTAGTTGTTTATACCCTACTGGATATTAAGCGTTTAAATTTGAATGTTCGTCAACTGGTAACGGTGCTTGAACAAGCGGTTATTCGTACATTAGCTGAATACGGCATTGTCGCTATTGCTCAAGCCGAGGCGCCTGGCGTTTATGTTAATAACTCAAAAATTGCTTCTATTGGTTTAAGAATAAAAAGAAATTGTAGCTATCATGGACTTAGTTTAAATAATAATATGGATTTACGGCCTTTTGATTATATTAACACCTGCGGTTATTCTGATCTCAAAGTCACCCAGTTGTCTGCTTTAGGTGTTGAGGTTAGTTCAGAGCAACTAGCTGATACAGTTATTAAGGCTCTTACTTCAACGTTATCATCATGACTCATCAAGCCCCCTCAAGATCTACCCCAGAATCGCATGAGCGTAGCGCAAAAAAATTAGCGCGTATCCCTATTAAGGTCGAACAGTCTGAAACAATGTTACGTAAGCCAGACTGGATACGAGTAAAGCTTACCTTTAGTAATGAAGTTACCCAGATAAAAAACTTATTACGTGAGCATAACTTACATACGGTTTGTGAGGAAGCCGCTTGTCCAAATTTGTCTGAATGTTTTCAGCACGGCACCGCTACTTTTATGATTATGGGCGATTTATGTACGCGCCGTTGTCCTTTTTGTGATGTAGCGCATGGAAAGCCCTTGCCCTTAGACAAAAATGAACCGCAGAGTTTAGCAGATGCTATACAGGCGATGGCATTAAGGTATGTGGTTATTACTTCTGTTGATCGTGATGATTTGAGAGATGGCGGTGCAGGGCATTTTGCCTCGTGTATCAATAAGATACGTCAACAGACACCGTTGACAAAGATTGAAATTTTAGTGCCCGATTTTCGTGGTCGTGTTGATAAAGCGATAGCACTTTTGGCGGAAGAACCCTGTGATGTGTTTAATCATAATTTAGAGACCGTGCCCAGACTGTATAAACAAGTTCGTCCAGGTGCTGATTATCTGGGGTCGTTGGAGTTACTCGCCAAATATGCGAAAGTACAGCCACAAACCCCGACTAAGTCAGGACTTATGTTAGGGGTAGGCGAAGAGCAGGAAGAAGTACATCAGGTGATGAGAGATTTGATGGCTAGTGGCTGCTCAATGTTAACATTGGGTCAGTACCTCCAGCCAACTAAATCACATCTACCGGTTAAAAGTTATATTACCCCCGAACAGTTTGAGGGCTATCGTGCATTTGCATTGCAACTGGGTTTCAAACAAGTCGCCAGTGCGCCTATGGTTAGATCATCTTATCACGCTGATTTACAGGCTAAAGCGATAATTTGATTCTTTCTCAAACTTTAAAATCACCACAACTAAAAGATGAGCTTATGTGTAATAAATTAGTTTTACTCAGTACCCTTTTATTTTACTCCACCACCGTCTTGGCTGAACAAGCCCTTTTAGGACGTCTGGCGGAACAGGCGACTAAAGAATCGATCATTGCTACCGTCCCTAATGCCTCAAAAAATGTAGCTTCTTTGAAGTCTATAGCCAAGGTGATTAAAAGTAACCCTGAGACAGTAGCCGCTGGCAAAGAAGCTCTTAATAATATGAAGGATACTATCGCGAATACACCCAGTGAAATTAAGAACCAAGCTAAACAGAAAGCCGCTAAGAAAATGTTAGAACTGCTTAATAAGCAAGAATAATGTAGTTAGATAATTATTAAATCATGAACGTTTTATATCCTGAACTATCTCCCTATAATCATTTTTATCTTGAAGCCGGGTGTCAGCATGCTGTTTATGTTGAGCAAAGTGGAAATCCACAAGGTATCCCTGTTATTTTTTTGCACGGTGGGCCTTGTTCAGGGACTAGACCCGATCATCGACGCTTTTTTAATCCAGAATATTATCGTATTATTCTATTTGATCAACGTGGTTGTGGCTTGTCACTACCTTTTGGCCTGTTGGAAAACAACACAACACAGGATTTGATTGATGATATGGGGCGTATTCGTCAATACTTGGGAATAACACAATGGCTGTTATTTGGAGGATCTTGGGGCGGCGCATTAGCTTTATTATATGCTCAACAACATCCGCAATGCGTTCTAGGGATAGTTGTGCGTGCAGTATTTTTAGCACGAAGACAAGATTTGGAATGGTTTGCAAAAGAGGGGGCTAATCGGATTTACCCTGAACAATGGCAGCGCCTGATCGAAAGTGTCCCCGAGCGTGATGAAAAGGATTTAGTTACGGCTTTATGCTCAATCCTATGGGGGCAGGATGAAGTAGCTAAGCGCCGGGTTACTAGAGAATGGATGGCTTGGGGAGGACAAGTCGCTTTAGGTAATGATTATAAGGCAAGTGGCTTACATGACCCAGTGACGGAGAAAATGGTAAAGCAGGTACTTATGGAATTGCATTATGCTAAAAACAATTACTTTATTAAAGAAAATCAAGTGCTAGATGGTTGCGTACAGTTATCTAATATTTCAACGATTATCATTCATGGTCGTCAGGATTTAGTTTGTCCTATAGAAGCCGGCATGAAGTTACATCAGGCTATGCCTCATGCTGACTATATTGTATTACCTAATGCGGGGCATATTGCTCAAGGGTCAGAAATGATTGATGCTTTGGTTAAAGCGACGGATAAGTTTGTGGAAACTTTGTTTTAGAATAGTTTTTATAAGCTAGCTCCTTAACTTTAAAGTTTATATGGACAAGGATTTATAATTTTAGTGATGGAAATGGGTAAATATCTCAATACGGAATATAGCATCATTAACTGCTATTAACCGCTATAAGGTTAATAGGTATAAAATATTCAACACCAGAAAAATATTAACAATGAGCATGACAATATGATTATTAACGGTGTATGCATCGACGATACTTTTGCCGAAGCGTTTCCAATGAAAGCAACCAGAGCGATTATTACCGCTCAAAATGAAAAGTGGGCAATGATTTGTGCACAAGCGATGACAGGTTTTGCGACATCGGTTATTGCCTGTGGGTGTGAAGGTGCAATTGAAAGAGTATTAGACCCCTCTGAAACACCTGATGGTCGTCCTGGCGTGGCGATTATGATTTTTGCTATGGGTGGCAAAGGCTTGGCTAAGCAATTGGAAACTAGAGCAGGGCAGTGCGTATTAACGTCACCTACTTCGGCATTATTTTCGGGTATTGATGGCGGTATTAGAATTCCTCTTGGTAAGAACTTGCGCTACTTCGGTGATGGTTTTCAGGTATCCAAACAAATTAGCGGCAAACGTTACTGGCGTATTCCAGTAATGGATGGTGAGTTTTTAACCGAAGCAACAACTGGTCAAGTCGATGCAATTGGTGGCGGTAATTTCTTGGTGTTAGCTGAATCACAGCCACAAGCATTGGCGGCTTGTGAAGCGGCAATTGATGAAATGCGTAAAATACCCAATGTGATTATGCCATTTCCTGGCGGTGTAGTGCGCTCTGGATCTAAAGTAGGATCAAAGTATAAAGCGTTGGGCGCGTCGACTAATGATGCTTTCTGTCCTACGTTAAAAGGGATGACTAAAACTGATTTATCTCATGAAATTGAATCAGTGATGGAAATAGTCATAGATGGTTTGACTAAAGAAGATATTGATAAAGCAATGAGAGTGGGTATTCAGGCGGTCTGTGATTTGGGTGCCAAGAACGGTATCAAGCGTATTAGTGCAGGTAATTACGGCGGCAAATTAGGACCATTCCACTTTCATTTACAGGAGATTATGGCATGAGTGCTTTAACCTTTACCTTAAAATACAAACCGGCTCAACGTGTCGATTTGTCACCGTTAGTGTGTCATCAATTAGCTGATTTATCGCTGGCTGATATCGGTGCGATACTCTTGCAAAGTGGCAAGCTTAAACTGCGGGTTGATGAATTATTTATTATTGAAGGTTCTGATACTCAAGACATCGTTATCAATAACAGTGCGGATAATCTTGACTTTATTGGTAAGGAACTTGACGGGGGTCGTATTTCCGTTAATGGGGATGCGGGTGCTTATTTAGCGTTTGGTTTAAAGTCTGGCGAGATTAAGGTTTCCGGTAATGTCGGTCTTTATGCGGCCTGTGAAATGAAGAAGGGTTATTTAGAAGTCTCTGGCAATGCCGGTGATTTTTTAGGCGCTGCACTGCCTGGCAATAAGATGGGTATGAAAGGCGGCACTATTCTGATTAAGGGTAATGTCGGTGAACGAGCAGGTGATCACATGCGTCGGGGTAATATCCTGATAGAAGGTAATGCCGGTGATTATTGCGGCTCTCGCATGACAGCGGGCACTATTGCTGTGATGGGGCAAACCGGTCGTTATTTAGGTTATGCAATGCGTAGAGGCACCTTGTTGTTATGGAATCAACCAAATTTATCAGCCAGCTTTAATGATTGTGGTGCGCATACCTTAGCCTTTTTACCTATTTTATTTGCATCCTTTAAATCGTTAAACTCTCGATTTGCTGATGCATCGATTGGCTTTAATCGTGTACAACGTTATGCGGGCGATATGTCTGAAATGGGACGTGGAGAGGTATTGGTTAAGCTGTAAAGAGTTTTTGATTAATAAAGCTTTGTGATACAAACAAAAAAGCCGATGCAAAACATCGGCTTTTTTGTTAATCAGAACGCGGTTGTCTTACAATGTGTCAACAGCGTTTAATTCTTTGAAAGCTTGTTCTAAACGAACAACCATACCTACTTCACCTGCACGTTGCCAAACGCGTGGATCATAGAATTTCTTGTTTGGTTTATCGTCACCTTCTGGGTTACCGATTTGACCTTGCAAGTAGCCTTCGTTTTTCTTGTAATAGTTCATGATACCTTCCCAAGTTGCCCATTGGGTATCAGTGTCAATGTTCATTTTAACAACACCGTAGCTAATTGATTCTTCAATTTCTGCCGCTGTTGAACCTGAACCACCGTGGAACACGAAGTTTAACGTATTCGCTGGAACACCGTATTTTTCAGACACATATTTTTGTGAGTTGTCTAAAATGGTCGGAGTTAATTTAACGTTACCTGGTTTATAAACACCGTGTACGTTACCGAAAGATGCAGCAATTGTGAAGTTAGGGCTAATTTTGCTTAATTCTTCATAAGCATAAGCTACATCTTCTGGTTGAGTATAAAGCAATGAGTGATCTAAGTTGCTGTTATCAACACCGTCTTCTTCACCACCGGTTACACCTAATTCAATTTCCAGTGTCATGCCCATTTTAGACATGCGAGCTAAGTATTGACCGCAAATCTCAATGTTTTCTTTCAGACTTTCTTCTGACAAGTCTAGCATGTGTGAGCTGAACAAAGGTTTGCCAGTTTCTGCGAAGTGTTTTTCACCCGCATCTAACAAGCCGTCAATCCAGGGTAATAACTTTTTCGCAGCATGGTCTGTGTGCAAAATAACAGGAACGCCGTATGCTTCAGCCATCAGGTGTACGTGTTTAGCACCTGAAATAGCACCTAAAATGGCTGCTTGTTGGCCTTCTGCCTTTAGGCCTTTACCAGCAACAAATGCGGCTCCACCGTTAGAAAATTGCACAAAAACAGCTGATTTTACTTTAGCAGCGGCTTCTAATACCGCATTGATTGAGTCTGTGTTTATAACGTTAACAGCAGGTAACGCGAATTTATTTGCTTTGCAAATTGCAAATATTTTTTGTACATCTTCACCGGTGACAACACCGGGTTTTACTACATCTAAAATTTTTTGTGACATGGATGTGTCCTGTGTGAGTCTATTTCTTAAAAGGTTAAATCGAAGCAATAAAAAAGGTGGTCATGAAATCATAACCACCATTTGTTTATTAATCTTGAATTAAGCTTCTAAGCTAGCTAGGCGTTCTGCCAATAATTTTTCTAATGTTTCTAAAGCCGTTGCGAAGCCACTGATACCTTCAGCCAATTTTTCAGTGGCCATACGGTTTTCAGCGTGTAAACGGTGAAATGTTTCTTTATCAATTGAAAGTTTTTCAATATCTAAAGTTGCTGCGTGATCTGGATCAAGTTTACGAACCAATTCACCTTCTGTTGCTTGTAATTCAGCTAATAAAGAAGGAGCGATTGTTAATAAATCACTACCTGCTAATTCTGTAATCTCTCCAACGTTACGGAAGCTTGCGCCCATAACTTCAGTTTTGTAACCGAATTTTTTATAGTAGTTGTAGATTTCAGTAACTGAAACAACACCTGGATCTTCAGCAGGTGCGTAAGAATCTTTGCCAGTATCTTTTTTGTACCAGTCAAGAATACGTCCAACGAATGGAGAAATCAATGTGATACCATTTTCCGCACAAGCAATCGCTTGGTGAATACCAAACAATAAAGTCAGGTTAGTGTGAATGCCTTCTTTTTCAAGAACCGCAGCCGCTTGAATACCTTCCCAAGTAGCAGCAATTTTGATCAGGATTCGTTCACGTGAAACGTTAGCTGCTTCGTATTGGGCAATTAATTCACGACCTTTAGCAACGGTTGCATCAGAATCAAAAGAAAGACGAGCGTCAACTTCAGTTGATACACGGCCTGGAATGATTTCAAGAATCTTTAAGCCGAAAGAAACCGCCAGACGGTCAAAAGCCAAAGATACAACATCAGCAGCTGAAGCATCAGCACCTAAGCTTTCACGAGCACCTTTTAAAGTATCATCAACGATACCTTGGTATTGTGGCATTTGTGCAGCTGCAGTAATTAAAGAGGGGTTGGTCGTCGCATCACGTGGAGTGAAGGTTTCAATTGCTTGAATGTCGCCTGTGTCTGCTACAACAACAGTATATTCTTTTAATTGTTCTAGTAAATTTTTTGCCATTAGAGTTGCCTTTTATGAGTTAAATTAAAAACGGTTAATCGCTTGTAGTTTATTGCGATTGTTTGAGTCTGAGCCTTTGGATTACGGAGCACGGAAGGGAGTGTTTCTTGTTTCAGGTCTAACCAAAGTAAGAGAAACAAAACAATCTTAAGTTCTTGTAGACACTTAAGATTGGGATTTGTTTCTCGGTATTCGGTTAAGCTTGGTGACTTAGATACTTCTCAACACCGGTTATTTTTGGAGTTGGTTTCTGCCTTTCACTTAACGCTTGTCTTGCTAAGTATTTTGCTACTTTACTGGCTTGTGGCTGACTAGCCTGGTTATCAAGGTACTTTGCAACGCCTGTTAAAGTGGTAGCCTTAGTCACTTCTTTAGGTGTCAGCGCAGAAATAGCCGCTTGTTTTGCCAAGTATTTTGCAACTTTGCTGGGTTGTGGAAGGCTATCTAAGCGTTGCAAGTATCTAGCAACCCCAGAAACTTCAGCTTCAGCCGGTTTAACATGTAAAGATTTTATTGCAGCCTGCTTTGCAATGTATTTAGCTACATTACTGGGTTGTGGCAAGCTAGCTTGGTGCTTCAAATATTTAGCAACACCTGTTAAACCAGGGGTAGCTTTTACATTTTTTAGATATTTTTCAACACCTGTTACTGCATTTTTAGCTGGTGTATTTTGTTTTTGTTTTTCAGCAATAGACTGTCTTAATAAGTATTTACTCACGCCGGAGGTCTGAACTTTATCAAGGTTATCTAAATACTTTGCAACGCCACTTAAGGGTTGGGATTGTGCCTCTTGAGCTTCTTTTGCAAGTATTATAGCATTTTGTTTTTCTAAGTATTTTGAAACACCTGTGGCTCCGCTAGGGTCTCTGGTATAAACCGGATAACTAGGTTCAACCTGATAAATATCCTCTGATTTAGGTCGTTTCAAGAAAAAGAACAATCCTGCTACTGCAGGGAAAAAAAAACCATTCAAGTTTTTTTTGTTCATTGTTAGCCTCTATTGCGGACGTATTTATCAACGCCAGTTGCGGTTTTCACAGCAGTGGGTTCAACAGCTTTTTTTGCTAGATATTTTGCAACGCCAGTTGCTTTTGCAGTTGATGTCGCTTTGATGTTAGATTCAATGTATCTGGAAACACCTGTGCCAGAGATTTTATTGATGTATTTTGCTACTCCCGTGTTAAGGGCATAAGATTTTTGCACTTTAACAGGTGCAGCAGGCTTTTCTTCTGATTTTAATGTTGGTTTTTTAAACAAATAAAAACCAGCTAAACCAAGAGCCACTAAACCAAATAAGTAGACCAGGCTTGATGATTCTTTTTCTGAAGATGGAGTCGCTGCAACCGTGGTTTCACTAACAGCTTCTACAGAACTACTTGAGGCTTTTTCTTTGAAAGTGCTTGGTTTTGGAGAAATTTGAGAAGGTTTGTAGTTAGGGTCAACATACAATACTTCAGGTTTAAAATTTGCTGCAGGATATTGAGCATCATGAGCGCTTTCTTCACTAGCTGCTTTTGCTGCGGGTGCTGCTTTTGCTGGCGCTGCTGATCCGCCTTTAGCGATTAAATCGTTGTTTTGATAAATAACTTCTGGTTTGAAGTCAGCGGCAGGGTATTGAGCATCATGAGCGCTAGCTACTTTTGCTGCTGGTGCTGATTTTGCTGAGCCGCCTTTAGCGATTAAATCGTTGTTTTGATAAATAACTTCTGGTTTGAAGTCAGCTGCTGGATATTGTTGATCTGCGCTTACAACGGTACTTGATAATAGTAATACCGCAAATGCACTTCTGGTCAAATTATTCTTTTTCACGTTGCTCACCTAAAAGTCGTAAGAAGTGGTTCGAGAATCCCTCATCACAAAATATTAATGACATGGGATTCTCTCTCCAAATTTAATGTGTATGAACTACTCTATATTTGGCTTTTAATTAAAGTACTGCTTCTACGTGCTTAACTACATTTTCAACGGTGAAGCCAAATTCTTTGAAAAGTAATCCAGCAGGTGCAGACTCACCAAAACGGTCAAGGCCTACAACTTTACCGTTGCTACCTACATATTTCCACCATAGATCAGTAACGCCCGCTTCAACTGCTACTCGTTTGGTAACAGCAGATGGCAGTACAGATTCACGATATTCTGCATCTTGTGCATCGAAAATGTTAGTAGATGGTATAGAAACAACACGAATATTTTTACCCGCTGCCCTTAATTCATCAGCTGCTTTTAAAGCAAGTTCAACTTCAGAACCGGTCGCAATGACAATTGCATCGGGCTGGCCTTCGCTGTCACTTAAAACATAGCCGCCACGTGAAATATTTGCAATTTGTGCCTCAGTACGTGGAATATGTGGTAAGTTTTGACGAGAAAATACCAATATTGAAGGACCATCTTGTCTTTCAAAAGCGGCTTTCCAGGAAATAGTGGTTTCAACAGCATCACAGGGACGCCAAACTTGAATGCCTGGAATCAATCTTAAAGTAGCAGTTTGTTCAATAGGCTGATGAGTTGGACCATCTTCACCCAGACCAATAGAGTCATGAGTGTAAACGAAGATAGAACGAATCTTCATCAAAGAAGCCATACGTAATGCGTTACGAGCATATTCAGAGAACATTAAGAACGTTGCTCCGAATGGAATTAATCCACCGTGTAAAGCAACACCATTCATAATGGCAGACATACCGAATTCACGTACACCGTAGTTGATGTAGTTAGCATCTGGCTTATCAGCACGCATCGGTCTGTAAGTTGACCATTCGGTCATGTTTGAACAGCCTAAGTCAGCTGATCCACCAAAGATTTCAGGTAAGATTTTAGCAAAACCTTCAATGGCTGCTAATGAAGATAAACGGGTAGCCGTTGTTTTACCTTCTGCTACAACAGCGCTTACAAATGCGTCCGCTTTTTCTTTCCAATCGCTAGGTAAATCACCTGCAATACGACGTGTATATTCTGCCGCTAATTCAGGATAAGCTGCTTGATACGCTGCGAATTTCTCATTCCAAGCGCTTTCAGCAATGGCACCTTTTGCTTTTGCATCCCAACCCGCATAAACATCGGTAGGAATAACGAAAGCTTCATGATCCCAACCTAAAGCCGCTTTAGTCAGATTAATTTCGTCTTGGCCTAAGGCAGCACCGTGACAAGCATGGCTTCCTGCTTTGTTAGGCGAACCGAAACCAATGATAGTTTTGCAAGCAATTAAAGAAGGTTTCTCAGTGACTGATTTTGCTAATTCAATGGCTTTAGAGATAGCCACTGGATCGTGCCCATCAACGTCAGCAATAACGTGCCAGCCATACGCTTCAAAACGTAAAGGTGTATTGTCGGTAAACCAACCTTCAACGTGACCGTCAATAGAAATACCATTGTCGTCCCAGAAAGCGATTAATTTGCCTAAGCCCAAGGTTCCCGCTAAAGAGCAAGCTTCGTGAGAAATACCTTCCATCAAACAGCCATCGCCTAAAAAGGCATAGGTGTTATGATCGACGATTTCGTATCCGTCTCTGTTAAATTGACCAGCCAATGCTTTTTCTGCAATGGCCATACCCACAGCGTTAGTGATACCTTGACCTAAAGGCCCCGTGGTTGTTTCAACACCTTCTGTATAGCCATATTCTGGATGACCAGGGGTCTTTGAGTGTAGCTGTCTAAACTTTTGGAGTTCTTCAATAGGTAAATCGTAACCTGCTAAGTGCAATAAAGAATAGATCAGCATAGAGCCGTGACCATTCGACAGCACGAAACGGTCCCGATTCGACCATTTTGGATTAGCCGGATTGTGGTTTAAGAAATCGTTCCACAAAACCTCGGCTATATCAGCCATTCCCATTGGTGCACCTGGATGTCCAGAGTTCGCTTTTTGAACGGCATCCATGCTCAAAGCGCGTATGGCGTTCGCTAGTTCTCTGCGCGAAGTCATATTGTTCTCCTTTATTATTTTTATAAATTACGTATAGTGACTGCTATCAGTGTTGCGATCTTGTCACGAAAAATTCTTTAAATGCTATTTTGACTAATACTATTAGAACGAGTGGTTAAAATGCCACCCGTTCTATTTGATATTATTCCAAATTGGCGTGTCTTTCTCTCATAACCTCTTCAGGAATTCCTTTTTCATGAATGATATGAGAAATAGTAGCTTCCAAAAACAACAAGGTTGATAACTCAAACACGGTTCCCATTGGCATCCCCAATACTTTGCCGTATTGTTCACTCTTACCAATCTGGAATACGCCATCAGCTAAATCGCCAATGGTTGATTCGCTTTTTGCAGAAATCAGCACTATTTTGGCGCCTACTTTTTTTGCGCTTTTGGTGAATGCTATTAGTTGTTCAGTCTCTCCAGATCCGGAAATAATGATTAACAAGTCACCATTCTTAATGCTCGGTGTTACAATTTCGCCTACAACGCTTACGTCGTAACCGCCGTGCACTAGCCTCATCGCAAAGAAATTACCGACTAATTTTGATCGACCTGCTCCCGCAATAAAAATGCGTTTAGCACCATCGAGTAATTCGGTCAGGCTTGCATCATACGTATCATCTGTAGCTTCAAGAATTCCTGAAATCTTTTCTATGATAAGTTGCTGATGCATAATTAAACCGCGTCAACTAAATCGCGAATTTCACGAGCTGCGTCAGCAGGAGATGCTGCACCATAGATAGCTGCGCCAACAACGATAATATTTGCGCCAGCTTTAACTACGTCTTGTACAGTTGATGCTTTGATACCGCCAGCAACAGAAATACGTACTGGTAAGCCTAATGCAGCAATTGCATTTAAGTCAGCAAATGGTGTGTGACCTGCTGCTTGAGCGTCAAGACCAGTGTGAATACCTAAGATTTGAGCGCCCGCTTCAGCAGTTGCTTTTGCACACGCTACTTTGTCGTCAACGTTGATCAAGTCGATTTGAGTTTCTGCGCCATGAGCGTTAGAAGCTTTGATAACACCTTTGCAAGTTGCTAAGCCAGATACGCCAAGTACAGTTACGATATCTGCTCCTGCCGCATAGAAAGGAGTTGCTTCGTATTCGCCAGCATCCATAGTTTTTAAGTCAACTAAAAGCAATTTTTCTGGGAATCTTGCTCTTAATTCTTTAACTAAGTTGATACCGTTGTGTTTAATACATGGAGTTCCGATTTCAAAAATATCAACGTAAGGAGCCACTGTAGTAGCCAAGCTTACTGTTGCGTCAAAATCTAATGAATCTAATGCCATTTGAATTAATGGTTTTGCCATGATATGTGCTCCGAAGGGTTATATTAATAGTTATAGTTGGTTACATACTTGTTTTGCGGACGTAACTGTAAAGTAGAAAGGGCACGCATGTCAATGGCAAATGATTAAAGAAGAATAATTCGCATCAGCTCATGGAATTGAATCAGAATGTATTCAAAATAAAATCAATGTGTTATCTATCACCTTACTCTACTTTTGGTATGTTATGCAATTGCTTTCAAGTTGTATGGTTTTAAGTAATTATTGTTATAATTACCGGTTTTCATTTTATACGACTTCACTTCAAGACATATTATAACTGAAATAAATTATAAAAGTTATTTGTTGATAGTTTCGCGATTTCAGTTGCTGTAGCGCCTCTTAAATCAGCTATTTGTTCCGCAACATGGCGCACATAGGTTGGATAATTTGGTCGCCCCCGGAAAGGCACAGGCGCTAAATACGGTGAGTCTGTTTCAATAAGGAAACGATTAGCAGGAACTTTCTTTGCGACTGCCTGTATGCTAATGGCATTCTTGAAGGTAATGATGCCTGAAAAGGAAATATGAAAGTTGAGATCCATCGCTTTTTCAGCAAACTGCCAGTCTTCTGTAAAGCAGTGAATGATACCTCCGACTTCATCTGCACCTTCTTCTTTTAAAATACGCAAAGTATCCGCTTGCGCTTCACGGGTATGAATTATTAAGGGTTTTTTTAATGATTTTGCCGCCTTTATATGGTTCCGAAAGCGTTGATGTTGCCAGACAAGATCACCTTCGCTACGAAAATAATCCAGACCGGTTTCACCTATTCCTATGACTTTTTTTGCTTCGCCTAAGGTGATGAGATCTTGAATACTAGGCTCTATTGCGTCTTGCACGTTCGGATGTACGCCGACAGTCACAGAAATGTTCTTGAAATCAGAAACCAATTTCAACATCGCAGGGTAAGCTTCTAAATCAATAGCAACGCAAAGAAGATGTTCAATTTGATGAGCTTCTACCTCTGCCATAAAGAGAGAGAAATCATTTTGATACGGCTTTAGATCGATACGATCAAGGTGGCAGTGTGAATCAATGAGCATGAGTTATTGTAGTTACATAGTATAGGTTGGTTTATCAGATTTTGAGAGATCTGATAAATAGGATTCTATTTTGTTTTTCGCAAGCAAACTTTCTGGATTAATAAACTGAATACCGATGCCATTAGGCTTGAAACTCCCTGAATGGGGAGGTGTTTTCCATATTATTCTCCCAACAATAGGATAAAATGTTTCATCCATTAAGTTTAATGAAAATGAAATTTCTTGTCCGATTTTATAATCATGACCAGTCGAAATGAATAAGCCACCATTAATGACAAATTTCATATAGGCCGAATATAAAGCACTTTTATCTTTGATCGAAATAGTTAATGTCTCCAAATCCAGCTCTGGAACTGTCATGAGGTTTTGCCTCTGTTAGCTTCAAACCATTTGATTAAAATCTCCTCAAACAATGATTGTTTGTTTATCTGGGTATTATATCGCTGCTGACTGATAAGGATTAAGTCATAGAAACTATACAGTACTTTCAGTTCTAACTGCTGTGACAGCCATTGGAGTTGATCTTTTAAGTCTGGATTATAGAGTCTAACAGGGCTTTGCTGGTAATAGCATTTCATCATATCTACTGTCCATGTTGCCATCCAGTGCAGTAAAGGTATATCGGTCAGTTTATGCCAGTTTTCTGCAAGAACAACAGGGTGTTGCTGCTGTTTTGCTAGACCTAACCAGGCATTAAAACAATCATTCCGAAGTGTTAATATTTTGGTGTCACTATAAGCTAGTGCCTGTAATGGCGAACCTTGCGTTAAATTGAATAGTGTTTCCAAATGCGAGGACAAAAGATTGGAGTTTTCTTGTTTAAGCCAGGTGATAACTGTTTCTTTATTAGGTATAGAAACATTTAGTTTTTGACATCGACTAATAATAGTCGCTGGTAGACGGGTTATGTTATCTGTGATTAAAACTAAAATAGTACGTTCTGTCGGTTCTTCAAGGCATTTTAAAAAAGCGTTTGAAGCCGCATTGTTCATCAGATCAGCCGGATTAATAGTAACGATCCTGTAGGTATCAAATTGAGGCTTTAGCGTTAAGCGTGTTATTAAACTTCGAATTTGTCCAATCGTGATGTTCTTTCCGGACTCTTCCGGTTTTATTTGGATAAAATCCGGATGCGTTTCAGCTTTAAGTAACTGACATCGATCACATTGACCACAGTATAAACCATCACTATCCGGTTTTTCACAAAGTAATGAAAATACAAATTGAGTCGCTAACTGTTGCTTTCCTAGACCCTTATTTCCATAAATAAGTAACGCCTGTGGGACTCTATGTTGCCGGATATAATCTAATAGATGATCCCAGTCCTTTTGTTGCCAGGGCAATAAGTTCATCGTAAAAAGGTACCGACCGCATTAACTAGCGTTCTTTGTACTTCAAGTAGAGACTGGTTAGCCTTAATGACCTTAATACGCTCAGGATGTAATTCTGCTTGAAGCAAATAAGCACGTCTTACTTGCTCAAAAAAGCTGATCTTTTCTGATTCAAACCGATCAAGGGTGCTTCTGGTTCTGGCTCGCTCCATACCCAGTTCAACAGGCGCATCAAATAACAAGGTTAAATCAGGTTTGAGGTTGCCTTGTATCAGATTCTCAAGCCACGTTATGGTGCTAATACGCATATTTCTTCCGCCTCCCTGGTAAGCATAAGTTGCATCAGTGAAACGGTCACAAAGAACCCAGTCACCTCTTGCTAAAGCCGGCTCAATGACATGCTTGATGTGTTGAGCACGAGCTGCAAAAATCATTAATAACTCAGCTTTATCAGAAATAGCTTCACTCTCTTTATCAAGTAGAAGTTGACGTAATTTTTCTGCTAAGGGTGTCCCACCGGGCTCACGTGTCACTACAACGGATATTTTATGTTGCTCTAAATAATCTTTTATGAACGCTAAATTAGTGGTTTTGCCAACGCCTTCCCCACCTTCTAATGTAATAAATTTACCTTTGGGCATTTTTCTTCCTCTGGAATTTATCAACGGCCATATTATGATCTTTTAAATTAGTCGAAAATTGATGAGTCCCATCTCCACGGGCAACAAAGTATCGGTTATTGCTATTGTCGGGGTGTAATGTAGCGTAAATTGCATCTCGCCCCGGCATTGCAATCGGAGTGGGCGGCAACCCACTAAAAGTATAAGTATTATAGGCTGTGGGCGTTTTTAAATCTTTACTGCTAATATTGCCTTGATAACTCTCACCCATGCCATAAATAACGGTAGGATCTGTTTGAAGCATCATTCCTGACTGGAGTCTACGTATAAACACTCCGGCTATTAGAGGCATTTCAATCACTTGTGCGGTCTCCTTTTCTACAATTGAAGCAAGTATTAATGCTTCATAAGCATTTTTAAATGGTAGATTTTCTACCTTATGCCCCCATTCTTCTACCAATACAGATTGCATTTTATCGTATGCTCTTTTTAGAATATCCGCATCAGTGTTATGTTTCTCAAAATAATAAGTATCAGGAAATAACATGCCTTCTAATGTGGTCAGTGGCGATGGTATAAAACGATTATCTGATACAGGATACTGTTGCGAGTTTTCAACCTGAAGACCTAAAAGATTAACATCAGATGCTGGTAGTGTGTGCTCCAGGTGATCATTGCTATTAATTTCTTTGAGAACTTCTTTTAAATTCCAGCCTTCTGGAAAAGTGATACTATATTTCTTGGTCTTGCTCTGCACAAACAGAGTTAGAATCTCGGGCAGTGTTAGTCCTGGTGTTAATTCGTATTCACCTGTTTTTAGCTTATTAACCATTTTCTTTTGAACGGCCAGCGCTTTAAACCAAAAGGGCTTGAAACTTACATTTTGTTGTATCAGCTTATCAGTTATTTGGTTAAAGGAGTCGCCTTTGATAATCTCAACAATAACAGGGTTACCAACTACAGCTGGAGTTATCAACATCTCTTGATAAGAGTGCCAGCCCCAGACTGATAAGAGAGTTAAAATAAGCGTTAACAGCCCGATAATTCTAAAAAACATCCTTAATTGTCTCATTATAGAATTGAGTGAGCATAGCTTGCATGGTTTGTGCGCCTAAGCCTTTTTCAAAAAACATGTTATCAAGCTGTTTGACAGGCCAAATGCCTATGATGGAATTAGTTAGAAATAACTCGTCAGCGGATAGTAATTGTTCTTTGGTGAAGTTATGTTCTATAACGGGATACCCGTAACTGGATGACATTTGCATTATGATACCGCGTATAATGCCAGCGATACCTGATAGATCAATGGGTGAAGTATAAACTGTATTATTTTTAACATAAAACAGATTTGTCATAGTGCCCTCAATAACGTAGCCATTATTGTCAAGCATAATACCTTCTTGTATAGCAGGATCAGACCATTCTGCTCTAGCTATGACTTGTTCGAGTCGGTTCAGATGTTTAATACCTGCTAAGTCTGGATTTATGCCTAATCGGGTGTTGCAAAAGCGCGTGACTATACCTGTTTCTTTGTAGTTGGAGGGGTATTCAGGAAAAGGGTGTAAGCTTAATACCCTAGTTGTTTTAATGGTATTGGGCTGGCGATAGCCACGCCCACCGGAACCACGAGTGAGGATTATCTTAAGAACGGAGTCCGTTGTCTGCTGAACAAGTTGCCGAGCTTCAAGAGTCAGAAGCTCAGCACCTGGAAAAGGAATATAGAGACGATCACAGCCGTCCTTTAATCTCACTAAATGGCGATCAAAACAGACGGGTTTTCCATTTCTGACAGCAATAGTTTCAAATAAACCATCACCGTACTGAAAGCCTCTATCGGATAACTCAATATGATCCTTATCGCTACCGTTAACCAAAATCATTAGTTGATAGAGCCACTAAAGTTTTAATTTTAATCGTAACGCTTAAAAACCAATGTACCGTTAGTGCCTCCAAAACCAAAAGAATTGGACATGGCTACATCAATCTTCATGTCTCTTGCTGTATTAGGGACAAAATCAAGATCACATTCAGGATCCTGATTATCAAGATTAATGGTAGGTGGTGCAATTTGATTTTTAATACTTAAGGCAGTGATAACCGCTTCAATACCACCCGCTGCCCCTAGCATGTGTCCAATCATTGATTTTGTGGAGCTGATAGCAACGTTATATGCATGATCACCTAAGGCAGCTTTCATCGCTTTAGTTTCACCAAGGTCACCGGCCGGAGTAGACGTGCCATGCGCATTGATATAATCAACTGCGTCAGTGTTGATACCCGCATCACGCAAAGCGTTTCTCATGCAACGCGCAGCACCTTCACCGCCTTCAGACGGTGTTGTAATGTGATAAGCGTCACCGCTCATACCGTAGCCGATTAATTCTGCATAGATCTTTGCACCTCGGGCTTTAGCGTGTTCGAGTTCTTCAAGAACAACAACACCGGCACCATCACTTAATACAAAGCCATCACGATCCTTATCCCAAGGACGACTGGCTCTTTGCGGGTCATCATTGCGACGTGATAAAGCTTTAGCCGATGCAAAACCACCCATTGCAGTCGGCGAGGTTGTGCAACGCTCTGCACCGCCAGCAACCATCACATCGGCATCACCATAAGCGATTAATCGCGCGGCATCACCAATATTGTGAGTTCCTGTTGCACAGGCTGTGACAATTGCAAAATTAGGACCTTTCAAACCGTATTTGATTGAAAGATTACCCGAAATCATATTTATAATGTTGCCAGGTACAAAGAAAGGCGAGATTCGACGTGGACCGCCTTTCTCGTAGGTGGCATAGCATTCTTCAATGCCTGTAATGCCGCCTATACCTGCTCCAATTGCGATGCCAATACGTTCTGCGTTGGCTTCTGTGACTTCAATTCCAGAGTCTTCAAAGGCTTGGCAACCTGCAGCAAGTCCATAGTGGACAAAACCATCCATGCGCTTGGCATCTTTTTCAGGAATGTATTGTGATATATCAAAATTTCTTATTACTCCGCCAAAGGTGCTGGCAAAAGGAGAAATATCAAAAGAATCAATCGGACTTATGCCGCTTTTGGAACTAATAATGCCATTCCATGTATCTGCGACGGTGTTGGCTAAACAGGTAACCGCACCCAATCCCGTTATTACAACTCGACGTTTGCTCAATGTAATGTACCGTAAGAAAGGTGAAGAGAAGATGTTGTGGATGAGCAAATAGCTCATCCACCTAAATCAGTCTTACGCGTGACTATTTACGTAATCGATAGCTTGCTGAACAGTTGTGATTTTTTCAGCTTCATCATCAGGAATTTCGCATTCAAATTCTTCTTCAAGAGCCATAACGAGCTCAACTGTATCCAGAGAATCCGCGCCAAGGTCATCTACGAATGAAGCTTCATTTGCGATTTCTTCTTTAACACCTAATTGCTCTGCAACAATCTTTTTTACTCGTTCTTCAATGTTACTCATAGTTATTTTCCTCAGACAATCTAAATTGTTATTATTTGAAACTTAGATTGGTATTGTTTTAGTTTTTATTGAAACCTCGTCTCTGGCAAAACCAGATGGCGTGGCAATTATACTTAATATTACAGCAATGTCACCTTATTAAGGCATAAACATCCCACCATTGACGTGAAGAGTTTCGCCTGTAATATAACCTGCACCCTCTGAAGCAAGAAACGCGACAGCATGTGCAATTTCTTTTGCATCGCCTAAACGATTTAATGGAATCGAGCCAAGCAAGGCATTTTTAATATCATCATTGAGTTCCTTGGTCATATCTGTGTCGATAAAGCCAGGTGCCACAGTATTAATAGTGATATTACGTGAACCCACCTCTTTAGCCATGGATTTTGCAAAGCCGATCATACCTGCTTTAGCAGCCGCATAATTAGCTTGTCCAGCATTACCGGTTGATCCGACAACGGATGAGATATTAATAATACGTCCTGCTTTAGCTTTCATCATGCCGCGTAAAACGGCTTTACTCATTCTAAACACAGACGTCAGATTGGTGTTGATAATATCATCCCATTCTTCGTCTTTCATACGCATTAATAAATTATCCCGAGTAATACCTGCATTATTGACCAGCACGTAGGGTGTGCCAAACTCATCGGTAATAACTTTAAGTACTTCAGCAATAGAGTCCGCATTCGACACGTCTAATTTAAAGCCTTTACCGTTTTCGCCCAGGTAAAGAGAAATAGCCTCAGCACCCTCATCAGAGGTTGCTGTACCGAGTACAAAAAAACCATCTTGCGCTAATTTTTCGGCAATCGCTTTACCAATGCCGCGACTTGCGCCAGTCACTAAAGCTATTTGTTTAGTCATTGAGTTGCTCCAACAGCGTATTTATAGTTTCTGAATTATAGATAGAGAAATGCTCAGCTTCTTTGACGATACGTTTGTTAAGGCCAATCAGCACTTTACCAGGGCCGCATTCAACAAAACGAGTAACACCTTGATCATACAGATAACTGACACTATCAACCCAACGCACCGGTTTATAGAGTTGTTCTTTTAAAATGTTTCTAATGGCATCCGGGGCATCGTGCGAAGCAACGTCTACATTGTGAACCACCTTAATGAAAGGCGTTACTACAGTGGTATCACTTAAGTAATCATCCAGTTTTTCGGCAGCATATTGCATTAAAGCGCAATGAGAGGGTACGCTGACGGGTAATAATAGTGCATGTTTGGCGCCCGCTTCTTTGGCTGCAACCATAGCTCTTTCAACTGCCGCTTTGTTTCCCGCAATGACCACTTGACCAGGGGCATTAAAATTAACAGCCGAAACAATTTCGTTTTCCTCTGCTTGCGCACAAATATCGACAATCTGTTGATCTTCAAGCCCTAAAATAGCCGCCATAGCGCCCACATCTGTAGGCACTGCTTCTTGCATTAAACGTCCCCGAGTAGCGACTAATTTGATAGCCTCTTCAAAAGAGAAAGCGCCAGAACAAACCAGTGCAGTATATTCGCCTAAACTGTGTCCAGCCACCCATGTCGGTAAAATAGGACTTTGTTTACGCCAAATTTCCCAAACAGCAAAACCAGCGGCTAACATAGCGGGCTGAGTATTTTGAGTCTGGTTAAGTTCTGCATCAGGGCCTTGAGTCACTAAAGACCATAAATTCAGACTTAAAATGTCAGAGGCCTTTTCAAACGTGTGTTTTACTTCGGGGTGAGTAGCCGCTAAATCTGCCAGCATACCGACCGATTGAGAGCCCTGTCCCGGAAAGACAAAGGCTAAATTGTTGGGTTGTGTACTCATGTTAATACAATTTTATTTTTACTTTAATATTTAATAAGAGCCGAACCCCAAGTAAAGCCGGCACCAAAGGCCTCAAGGAGAACGACTTGTCCACGTTTAATTCGGCCATCACGTACGGCTTCATTAAAAGCTAATAATACGGAGGCAGAAGAGGTATTACCTTGATTCTCAAGAGTCACCACCACTTGATCCATAGACATTTTTAATTTTTTGGCGGTTGCCATAATGATTCTAATGTTGGCTTGATGGGGAACCAGCCAATCAATTTCTTCTTGGGCCATGTTATTGGCCTCCAGGGTTTCATCAACAATACGACCCAACGTATTAACCGCCACTTTAAATACTTCATTGCCGCGCATATTGATAAAGCCAGCTTCCTCTTGAGTTTCAAGAGTTGCTGTTTGAAGGTTACGGCAATATAACAGATCTTCAAACTCACCATCAGCATGAATATGGGTTGATAACACGCCCGCTTCATCAGAAGCACCTAATAACAAAGCGCCAGCACCATCACCAAATAAGATACAAGTACCTCGATCAGTCCAGTCAACAATACGCGAACAAATTTCAGTACCGACAACCAGCGCCTTTTTAGCAGCACCGGATTTAATAAATTGATCAACAATACTTAAGGCATAAATAGAGCCTGAACAGGCTGCTTGAATATCAAAGGCAGCAGCATTCTTTATACCCAAGCGATGTTGTAACAGGCACGCGGTGCTGGGATAAACATATTCGGGTGTACCTGTTGCGACGATAATTAAATCGATGTCGTTCGGGTCACAATTAGCCGCCTCTAAGGTTTGTCTTGCTGCAGTTTCAGCCATGCTGGCAGCCGATTCATGAGGGGCGGCAATACGGCGACTTTTAATGCCGGTACGCTCAAAAATCCAGCTATCTGACGTATCTACGGTTTCTGAGATGTGCTCGTTGGTTCTAACCTCGTCAGGTAAATAACCACCGGTACCCAGTATTTTTGAATAACGAATCATGTGATGTCTCTAAGAGCTAAGGTTTTTTCTACTTGCTCACTTATTTTTTTTATAACATCTTGTTTAGCTTCAATTTCGGCCAATTGGATTGCGGTTTTAAAAGCGAGTCTGTCTGCACCTCCGTGGCTTTTAATCACCAAACCTTTAAGACCCAGAAAACTAGCGCCATTGTATAAACGTGGGTCAATACGTTGCTTGAAGGATTTTAGAACAG
Organism: uncultured Methylococcaceae bacterium; assembly: GCA_903839855.1. GTDB lineage: Bacteria > Pseudomonadota > Gammaproteobacteria > Methylococcales > Methylomonadaceae > Methylobacter_C. The sequence goes on along the minus strand of CAIMEB010000158.1, from coordinate 2,532 downwards.
GATAAGCAATAATAGCGATTAGTTTAGTAAATATGTTTTTACTAAACGCTTCTTTGAGCGTGGTACCGATCATTTTTGCAGCACCTTCAATAGATTTAAGGGCAACATTACCGACAAAGCCATCGGTGACAATTAAATCGACTTTAATAGAGCCTGCATTTAAAGAATTACCTTCGACATAGCCAATATAATTTAAGGCAGAAGCTTCTAATAATTTAGCTGCGGCTTTAACTTGCTCGTTGCCTTTAGTATCTTCTTCGCCAATATTTAAAAGTCCGACCTTAGGATTTTCGATGCCTTCGACCGCTTTGACTAATTCATTGCCCATAATGGCAAATTGCAATAAATGCTCAGCAGTACAATCAACATTCGCACCCAAATCAAGCACATGGGTATGACCATGAATAGAGGGTAAGGTAGAAATAATGGCTGGACGATCAATACCGGGAATCATTTTTAACACAAAACGAGCTGTAGCCATTAAAGCACCCGTATTGCCTGCGCTGACACACGCATCAGCCTGGCCTTCTTTGACCAGATTAATGGCCACGCGCATAGAAGAGTCTTTTTTATTTTTTAACGCTTTAGAAGGTGACTCGTCCATTTCAACACGTTGCGAAGCATGGTGGATAGATGCTCTATCCTGATAGGGGCTTAAGTCATTAGGCAAGAAACCTTTAATGACAGATTCATCGCCAACTAAGATTAATTTTAAGTTTGGATTGATTTTCAAACAATCCAACGATGCTGGAATAGTGACTTCGGGACCATGATCCCCGCCCATTGCATCAATAGAAATTGTTAAACTCACGTTGATGAACAACTCCGAAGTGATAAAGGAAAGCCGAACCAAGACTGGTTCGGCATGGGGTCATTCCAGATCGAAAAGATGATTAATCTTCGTCTACTGCATTGACTATTTTGCGACCTTTAAAAAAGCCACCGGGTGTTACGTGGTGACGTAAATGCATTTCACCTGTAATTGGATCTTGTGATAATGCTTTTGCGGTTAAAGCATCATGTGAACGACGTTGACCGCGTCTTGAACGCGATACTTTACTCTTTTGTACTGCCATTATAGGTCTCCAGTGTTTTTAAGTTTGGCTAAAATAGAAAAAGGGTTCTCAGGGTTTGATGGTTCATCAAACATGACTGTTTTTTTAGTGTCATTATTTATAATAGCAACAAGACACGGGTGTTGATGCTTTGGGAATGCCGGTAAATTAAGTAGTATTTCGTCTTCAATGATATTTTTAAGAGGCATTTTTTCCTCTTCAACCAATAAGGGTTCATATTCTTCCGGCAATCTATTGGCTTGATCTATTGAGGTAACGATGCCTAATTTTATTTCGCAATCAATCGGCCATTCCACGGCCTCAAGGCAGTTTTGACATTGAAGTGCCAAAACGGTCTCAATATGTCCCTCTACCTTGGCGAGACGTCCTTCTCGACTAAAAAAAAGGTCAACACTAACCGTCCCGGAATCGTCGACTAGCATATTCGCTAAACGATCCAGACTGCTTAAGGGTAATTTGCCTTTTAGTACCCCCCGCGTATCAGCGAGGTGTAAAGGGTCTATAATTTCGGGTAATCTATCTGACATAACTGACAAATAATATAGAGAAAAAATAAAGTCGTCAAACTCTAAATAGAATTATCGTAATTTAGAGTTGATATTCTACCCATTCTTTGGATATACGGGCTTGAATTACGCTTAAAATTGATCCGTAACATACTATCCCCCCGTTTTTAAGTACGCCAATTAATCAGGGTTTACAGCTTTAATGTCGCTGAATTAACTGCGATGCGTACGAACCAATCGCTACTAATCTATAGGCTACGATGCTTTTAAGGCGGCTATACAGCCCAACACTCGGCTATTTATGTTATGTAATCCTCATAAACCCGGTTGGTCGTTGTTTTACCCGTGGGGAATTGATTAACATCGCAGACATTTGTACTCGTCACGATTTGATTATTTGTGCCGATGAAATACATTGCGACATTTTACTGGATCAGTTTAGTTATCTCCCTATCGCAACCTTATCACCTGAAATAGCCAAACGCTGCATTATGCTGATGGCGCCTAGCAAAACGTGGTAGCGCTAAATGATGGACAACGATTCGGTCAGGGAGGTAAAGATTTTGTTAGGCTAAACTTGGGTTGTTCACGAGCTACGTTAATTCAAGCATTGATACAGATGAAGGTTGCTTTGGATTCCTAAAGTTGATACTTCCAATTAAATATCTGATGATTATAAGTTAAATGCTGGGATGATAATAAAAGCCAGTATAAACATATCAAGCAGTTAGTCATTAATCTGGACAACGGCTCACAGAACTCTAGTCACAGGACGCAATTCATGAAACGCATGGTTGAATTTTTTGATAAAACTCGATGTTCAAGTTTTTATAACTTGTTGATTTTAAATTAAACAGGAGTAATTTAAGTTTATTATAAATCAATGTGTTATGTTTTATTTTATTTGAAACAACATAAAATAACCTCAAAAACATGAATTTCATGATTCT
>CAIMEB010000157.1 GCA_903839855.1 uncultured Methylococcaceae bacterium | reverse complement strand
TGAGGTTTCGGTAACGGTAACCCTGTAAGTGCCGCCAAACATCACTTTTTCGTAAAATGACAATGGAGAATAAAAAAACTTCGCGCTCAATAAATAGCTGAATCCCATGCCTGTCGTGGCTTGTAGCTTTTCCGTTCAGACACTAAGTAATGATAAAGGCGTATTGGTAATAGCGACTAGTATATTCTGACTTGATATAGGCTATTGTGCATGGACTTGGCATTGGTTACAAATCATAAAGCTTTTATAATAAGCGTATATAAAAAATTATTGTATCTATATAGAAAAAAATAAATGGCTAAGTCCAATACCGTATCAAATTCACTTAATTTAATCAGTCAGTTCTTTTTTAAGAAGTTCAGAAAGATTTATTTTCAAACCAGAGAGTCCATTGGTGAACATAAACGAGAAATCGTGGTTCATCAGGTAGGTCAAGCGTGCGCTAGTCTTCAGGAAACTAAAGAAGAGTTTGAAGAGACCCTGAAGCGATTTAAAAGTGTGGTGACGGTCAGTGATTCTACGCTGGAGCAAAGATATCATTTATTGAATAGACAATACCAGTTTTGTTGCACTAAATCTGAAGCAGTGAGTCATAAAATTAAAGCGATACAGGAAGTGAGTGATGCCTTATTTATCGAGTGGGAAAATGAATTAAATGAATACAGTAATCGGACGTTACGAAATCACAGTAAGCAACAATTAAAAGCGGCGAAGCAGAATTATTCAAAACTGATTAAAGCCATGCAAAGAGCTGAAAGTAAAATTCATCCCGTATTGTCCGCTTTTAAAGATCAGGTTTTATACCTTAAGCATAACCTAAACTCACAAGCGATTGCTGCTTTGCAGCATGAATTTATTGAAATGAGTGTGGATATTTCTCAACTTATTTTTGCAATGGAACAAACTATCGAAGAGGCAAGCCGCTTTTTTTCAACCCTGGTAGAGCAAAAGGTCTTGCCTCATCGTTAAGAAAGTTTAACACTTACATTTTAGAGCTTGTACAGTACATCGTTTGCTTTATCTTTTTCTATGGCTTCTTTGGATCGGCCTTTACGGTTATCCTGATCATTTCTTTCTTGACTGAATTTAGTAATCATGTTTTCCCAGCTAGTGTATTCTTCATATCCTTTATAGCCGGCTGCCTTGCGTTCTTGATAAAGTTCTTTACCTAAGGCAATAATCTCTTGAGGTGTTTTACCATCAACAATATTTAAGAATTCTTTATCATCTTTTTTGGAATCCCTGATAGTCCAAAAAGAGACTTCGAATTCAATGCGATTTTCCGCTGGTAATCTATTTTTAAGTGCTTTCACTGACCGATAGGCCGTGGACGTATTATGTCCGTTTATTTCTTGCCCTTTACCGCAGGCAACTAGACTTGCACAGCAAAGAATGAGCAATAAGGTAGATAATTTCTTCATTTAAGATAACCTCGAAGTTAGGTACGGGTTAATATTATTGTATTTATAACACCAATTCACCAAACGAAGTAAAATGGTGGGTTATTATAACCTTGAGCTAAGTTTATATGCTGGAATTTATTCAATTATTAAATCAGCGTTACCAGATAATGTTGAGTCAATTAGGTAGCGAAGTCGGTAGAATAAGCTATCGACAACGTATTGATCAGTTGACTTTAGCAGAAGCTTTTTTACGTAAAGGTCAGTTAATCAACAGCTCATCGGCGCAACCGTTACAGTTGGCAATTATTGGCCCAACTCAAGCAGGTAAAAGTACGCTGGTTAATCTGTTACTTAACAGTCATGCTGCTGGGGTTAGTCCGTTGGCAGGGCATACTATTCATGCTCAAGGGTTTTGTTATGAAATAACGCAGGCTGAGTGTCAAAACTTACAGGGCTATTTTGGGCGTTTTCAACAGGTAGAACAACTCGCATTAACAAGAGATCGGTATGATTGTTTTTCTTTAACTCAAGTTACGGCATCTTCTTGCTATTTACCTTCAGGAATACTCTGGGATACGCCTGATTTTGACTCTATCGATTCAGTAGTCTATAAAGAGGGCGTGCTGAGAGCAATCGCCTTGGCAGATATTGTTATTTTAGTGGTCAGCAAAGAAAAATACGCCGATCAATCTGTTTGGGAGATGATGTCAGTGCTTGAAGCGCTTCATCAACCGACCATTATTTGCCTAAATAAATTGAATGAAGGATCTGAAGACATATTAATTCAATCCTTGAAAGAAAAATGGCAGTTGGCAAGAAACGATAGCTTTCCTGAGGTTGTGCCTTTGTATTATCAGCGGCAAACTGGCTTACCCGTCTGGCCAGAAGCAAAGCATAACTTAATCAGAGGTCTGGCCAGTAAAATCAATCATAAGAAACAGTCCCGTTTTGAACTAGAATTAGTCAAGAAATATTGGCAGAGTTGGTTAGAGCCTGTTATTGCCGAACATCATGCGGTCAGTGCCTGGCATGAAATGGTAAGTGACGCTATTAAGCAAGCGTTAGAAAATTATCAGCGAGATTATTTGAATCATCCTCGGCATTATGAAACGTTTCAGCATGCCCTGGCAGAATTATTGACCTTATTGGAAATTCCTGGTCTAGCAGGTCTCTTAACGGGTACGCGTAAGATTCTAACCTGGCCAATACGTAAGATGATGAATCTGGGAAAAAAAAGGCAGCATATTGCGGATAGTAGCCAGGAGTTGGTTTTATTAAATCAAATTGCCGAGCATTTATTTATCCAATTAACAGACCGCTTAATGGACAAAGCCGAGGAAGATCATCAGCGGGTCTGGTGGAAGGAAATTAATAGTTTATTGCGGCGCCAACGGCCAGATTTTTTATTGGAATTTAGTTCAATAGCAAAAACGTATCATGTTGATTTTCAGCAAGATGTTGAAAAAACAGCGCAGCGTTTGTTTTTCAAGCTTCAGGAACAGCCGGTCGTATTAAATGGATTAAGGGCTACGCGTGTAACAGCGGATGCAGCCGCCATTGCCTTGACCTTACATATGGGGGGAATAGGGGTACATGATTTGATTTTTGCACCGGCTATGCTAACAATTACCTCTCTACTCACTGAAAGTGCGATTGGCAGTTATATGCTTAAAGTAGAATATGAATTAAAAAAACAGCAGCTCAATACGGTAAAGCAGACCTTGTTTCTTGATGGAATTGCTCAAAAACTTTTACAGTTGCCTGAGCAACTATCAACGATGCATCATTTTAATATTTCTTCTACTCAACTGCAGGCAGTTGAACAACACTTGACAGAAAAGCGACATGGCTTACGATTACTCTGATTTAACCGAAAAAACAAAATGCTGGGCTAAACAAGCTCATACAACGGGTTGGATCAATACAGATACCCTGGAGCAGTTAAGCCACTTTGATAACCGCACACCGGATAACCTGTTTTCTATAATTACGTTAGCAGAGCACAAGGCAACCCGACCTTTAATAGTTGCTTTTATGGGAGGGACAGGTGTTGGTAAAAGTACCTTGTTAAATCGTTTGGCAGGAAAGCCAATTGCCAAAGCCGGCGTAGTACGTCCTACGTCACGGGAAGTCACCTTGTACCATCATCAAGCAGTTGCAATGCAACTCTTACCAGAGCAACAACTGGCTAGCATTAATGTTTCTCAACATGATAATGCAGCCAACCAACAGGTAGTCTGGATCGATATGCCTGATTTTGACAGCACCGAACAGAGCAATAAGCAACTGGTATTTCAATGGCTGCCTTATATTGACGTGCTGATTTATGTGGTGAGCCCTGAACGCTACAAAGATGAAAAGGCGTGGCGCTTATTATTGGCAGAAGGAGCTAGACATGCATGGCTGTTTGTCTTTAATCAGTGGGATCGAGGTCAGCTAGATCAATATGACGATTTTAATCAGCAATTACAAAAAGTTGGTTTTGTAGAGCCGGTCATCTTTAAGACAGCGTGTTCAGAAGGGTTTGAGGCTGATGAGTTTATTGGCCTGGAGTCAACAATTCGATCATTAGCAACAGGACATACGGTTGAGCAACTGGAGCAAAGGGGCTCACAGTTACGCAAAGATGAATTAAAATCTATCCTTCAGTCAGTTGCCTTAAATTTCGGGTCTGAAGCTGCTTTTGAACAGATTAAAGAGCAATGGCAAGATCAATGGTCTGATGCTGTAAAATCGTTGCAGCAGGGTTTTATATGGCCGTTAAAACAGATTGCTGATTATTATGCTGATCACGCGGCTGATTTAATAACAAATACGTCTAATGTCAAACATACTTTATGGGATGCTTGGGCTCAGACCCGTTTTGACGATACCCTTGATGAGTTTATTATTCATGTTGATCAGCAGGGGATTCCTGTTTTACCCTTCAAGCAGCAAATAGAGCCATTACGCGATAAGGCGCCAAAAATTATTCAAACTCAAACGGAACTTGCTGCTCGAATAGCGCTGGCAAATCCGGGTAACGTTCTACAACGGTTCATTTTAAAATGTTTGCGAGTCTGTGAAATCGTTTTGCCCTTATCCGCGATGAGTTGGGTGGGGTACAAGGTATTCATGAATTTTTACACGAGTAACATGATAGACAATCATTACTTAGGCGTTGATTTTGCTGTCCATAGTAGCTTGTTGATGGTTTTAAGTTGGTTAATCCCTTTTTTTATATTAAAGAAAATGCAACCCTCATTGAAAAAGAGTGCCTTTAAGGGGCTTAACAAAGGGCTGGGTAACGCATTTACCTTCGTAGAAGGGGAGGTTATTGATACCTTGCAAGGGCTTGCCTTACAACATAAAGAGCAACTGCGTCAACTTTCCGAGATTATCAATCTTTGTAGTGCTAAAGAGACAGATAAAGCGTTAGCGGATGTTAAGGACAATCCGTTGAAACGTCTGTTAATGAATTAATCATCGTCTTCGACGGGGATCTGGTTTTTTAATTCTTCAGAAAGTAACATCTGAGCACCTTGAGTCACAATGTGTTCGTCAGGTTCAAGTCCGTAAGGAACAAAATAACCCTCGGGTATTGGGGTATAGGTTTCTATCGTTCTGCGGATAAAACGGTCTTCGGTTATTTGAACATAAACAAATGCTTGATCCAAATGCCAGAGTAGAGCTGATTTAGGAATAGTAACACCGTCTTTTTGCTCAACTTGTTCAGGAATCCAAGCCGTTAGATTCATGCCGGTCAGAATTTTTTTATCTTCTGTCTGAAAGTAATAACTTTCTCCTTGTGCTAATGTCTCCGTTTGTGTGGCTGCGGAAATAAAGTTAGCTTTGTACGCCTTACTCCGATTGCCTGAGGTTTCAATAAAGATGGTTTTAACCGTTTCGGGTAAGTGTTTATTAGTGGGTAGTGTAATTTGAATGAGTTTTTTCTGGTTAGTCAAAAAAGCATTGAGCCTGTTTGATTGGCTAGATAATGCCCAGTCAGATAATTCTTTACCCCATAGTAATCGGGTCTCATCAATAAGTGCTTTGCCCTGAAAGTCAGTGGCTTCGGCTTGAGCTTTATGGGCTGCTCTTTGCGCTTCCTGTTCTTGCAGGTTTCGTTTAGAGCTGGCGCCATTAAGATATAAATCCTGTTGCCGATTAAAGTTTTGTTCGGTCTGTTTAAAGCGGGCTTTAGCGCTATGTTGTTCTGTTAAAGCCAACAAATAACGGTTACGTAGCGCCAGTAACGATTGTGGGTTAAGGGCTTTTCCATGAGCAATAAACTCGGAACTGTGCCGACTTGGTTTCAGTGTGATAGTTTCAATACCTGAGGATTTCTGAATCTCAGTATCAAGCTTGATGGTGAGTTGTTTAGAGACCCCTTGTGGAGTTTCGTCTTTTTCATCGTTGGCTATTACCCTAGGTGTCAGGCAAAAGTTGAGAATAAGATAATAGGCTAACAACTGCTTTTTCATGTGGGGGGTAACAGTAAAAAGAGATAACAGATAACAAAATATCAGCGCAAAAAAAACCCCGGTTGACAGTTCAACCAGGGTTTTTTAACTGTGAATCTAAAAACTAGATTATTAGTTAGGTAATGCGAATACAGTGAATGCACCACCTTGCTTAGTGAAAGAACCCAAGCTTGCGTAAGCACCGTTAGCACCTAAACCTTCTTGTGAAATTTTCAAAGCAATTTTTTCTAACTCAGCTTTTTTAACTGGATCAGTTTCAGCCGCTGCTTTAGCTTGAGCTTCTTCTAATTGTTTACCGAAGTCAGTAGCGATACCGATACCTGCCCAACCGCCGATACCTGAAAGAACGCCAACATATTGTTTGCCTTTGTAGCTCCAAGTATTTACGTTACCGATGATGCCTGATGGCGTTTTGAATTTATACAATTCTTTACCTGTCTTAGCGTCAACAGCTTTCAAGTAACCTTCTAAAGTACCGTAGAATACGACGCCACCTGCAGTTGCTACAGAACCAGACCATACAGAGAACGGTTCTTTGTTAGACCAGGCAATTTTACCGGTTTTAGCATCAAATGCAGTAAATTGACCTAAGTTAGTTGTGCCATCAGGTTTGCCAGTTAATACGTCAGCACCTGCTGGTAACATGTCTAAAGTCGCGCCTACATAAGGTTGACCCGCAGTGTATGAAACTTCGAAGGGTTCGTAGTTCATACATAAGTGGTTACCAGAAATGTAGAATAAGCCAGTTTGTGGAGAGTAAGAAACCGGTTGTTGGTTTTTACTTCCTAACGCAGCTGGACATACGCCATCAGTTCTAACGTCTTCACCGTTTTGTTCAGTAGAGTATTTAGAAACAACTTGTGGACGACCTGAGTTTAAGTCAACGTGTGTTGCCCAGTTGACTGATTGGTCGAATTTTTCAGCAACTAACAATTCACCATTTTCACGATCTAAAGTATAACCAAAGCCGTTACGGTCAAAATGCACGATAGTTTTGTGCAATTTACCTTTAACTTCTTGGTCAACTAAAACAGTTTCGTTGATACCGTCAAAATCCCACTCATCATGTGGAGTCATTTGGTAAACCCATTTAACAGCACCGGTGTCAGCGTCACGAGCCCATAAAGACATAGACCACTTGTTGTCACCAGGACGTTGTACAGGGTTCCAGGTAGATGGGTTGCCTGATCCGTAGTAGATCAAGTTTAATTTAGGATCGTAGCTTGTCCAACCCCAAGTAGTACCACCACCGATTTTCCATTGATCGCCTTCCCAAGTTTTGATACTTGAGTTTGCGCCCACTGGCGTTACTTTACCATTTTCCCAAGTCGTTGTTTTGCTTGGATCGATCAAAGTGTCTTTATCAGGTCCGATGCTGTAACCTTTCCAACGTAATTTACCCGTGTTGATGTCATAGGCAGCCAAGAAACCACGCACACCAAATTCACCGCCAGAAATACCGGTTAAAACAGTATCTTTAACAACTAAAGGTGCGTTTGTGTTGGTCATACCTAATTTAGGATCACCATTTTGCACGCTCCAGACTCTTTTACCTGTTTTTGCATCTAATGCAGTTAAAACAGTGTTAGATTGTTGTAAGAAAATTTTGCCGTCACCGTAAGCAAGTCCACGGTTAACAGTATCGCAACACATAACTGGTATAGTTACGTCAGCATCTTGAGTTGGAGTAAATTCCCAGATAACGGCTTGAGTTTTTTGATCAAGTGCATAAACAGTGTTTGGGAATGGAGTATGGATATAGATAATATCATCAACAACCAATGGACCACCTTCATGGCCACGTAAAACACCTGTTGAAAAAGTCCATGCTGGTTGTAGATTCTTAACGTTTGTTGCGTTGATCTCATCCAATTTGCTGTAACGTGTGCCAGCGTAATCGCCACCCCAAGTTGCCCAGTTAGCTGAGTCTTTAGTTAGAGTGTCAACACCACTGTTAGCCGTTGAAATTGCTGGTGCTGCTAATATTGCAGCAACACTGGTAGCAAGTAGCCAACTTTTTAAAGGCTTCTTCATATTATATTTCTCCTGGTATCTTGTTAATTAGACAAAATACTGATTATGATTTTTTAGACTAATATTAGTTTTTTGACTTGTTTTGACCCTCAAAAAACACCAGAATCTATCCAAGCCAAGTCATTAGATTTAATGATTTTTGCTAAAAAGTCAAATTTTAATAATATTATGGTAAACATCCTGAATAGAATCACTTGATAATCTAATGTGTTAGCCAATTTAGGTGGGTGTGTTTTTTTTAAATAAGCTCTCTTTTATAGCCGTCTTTATTCCAGCATAATACCTCACCGACCTTTTTATCCCAGGCGGCAAGTACAAAGCGTTGAGCCATATCGTTGTCTAATTCAAAGTTATGGATACTGGGTCGATGAGTATGACCATGAATAAGACGCGAGCAATGGTGTTGAGACATCACCTGACGTACCGTGTTCTGGTTAACATCCATAATGTCGTACGATTTTTTTCGTTTATGAAAAAAGCTTCTTATTCGATACCAACGTGCGACCAATAATCTCAGTATTAAGGGCTTGGATAACACATTGTGCTGCCATTCAGGACTATGAGCTTTAGCGCGAAAGGCTTGATAAGCTATATCATCCGTACATAACAAATCGCCGTGAGTTAATAGTGTTTGTATCCCGTACAAATCAATGACCGCATAATCACCTAGCAGTTTCACGCCCGTATCCCGGCAAAATTGTTCACCTAGTAAGAAATCTCTATTGCCGGGTTGCAAAAAAACAGCCGTACCTGACGCGGTGAGTTGCTTAAGGTGTTTACGAACCTTGTTATTGGGTGGCGTAGGGTCATCATCACCTATCCAGGCATCGAAAAGATCACCCAGAATATAAACCGCAGACGCTAGAGGCGCTCTATTGGTTAGGAAGGACAGAAAACGATCGGTAATTTCGGATTTTTTAAGTCCGATATGTAGGTCTGAAATAAATAGGATATCTTGCTTAGAGGGCATGTTATATCAATACACTGATAATTTAAAAGACACCGTTAGGTAAGTAGCAAGGCAGTTGGGTTATATTACCTTACTACTTTAAACTAAACCTGATATTAGGGTGTTATAACTTCGGCTTTATCGATGATAATGTCTTTATTTGGCACATCTTGATGTCCACCCCGGTTGCTAGTCGGTTCTTTAGCCATGGCATCCACGACATCCAGACCCTCAATGACTTCTCCAAATACTGCGTATCCCCAACCACTTGCATTTTTACCGGTGTGGTTTAAGAATGAATTATCTTTGTAATTGATAAAGAACTGAGCTGTTGCTGAATTAGGGTCGTTGGTACGTGCCATGGCTAAGGTGCCACGTTTATTGGTTAAGCCGTTGTCTGCTTCATTGATGATAGGTGCTTTCGTGGTTTTTTGCGCAAAGCTGGTATCGAATCCGCCGCCTTGAGCCATAAAACCAGGAATGACTCTGTGAAAAATAGTGCCATCATAAAAGCCCGCTTTAACGTAATCTAAAAAGTTTGCTGATGAGACCGGTGCTTTTTCAGTATTTAACTGAATAATAATTTCACCGAGAGTCGTGGTTAATTTAACTTTGGGTTGAGCTGTTGACATAGATTTTTCCGTTGCAAAAGAAAGTGTTGAGGTTAGAATTAACATCATAAAAATGATGAGTTTGCGCATTATTAGATCCTTAAAAACACCTAAATAGTCAATTCTATGTGTTTTTATCTTGAAAGAGAAGTGTACGCTTGGTAAATTGTAGCGCTTAGTTACCGATTAACCCTAATTTAGAACAATATGTTAAAAATATACAACACGCTAACTCGAAAAAAAGAATTATTTAAGCCACGGGTTGAGGGCAAAGTGGGGATGTATGTTTGCGGGATGACTGTTTATGATTATTGTCATGTCGGACACGCGCGCGTTATGGTGGTATTTGATACGGTAGCCCGTTATTTTCGCTATTTGGATTACGACTTAACCTATGTGCGCAATATCACTGATATTGATGACAAAATTATTCATCGTGCCAATGAAAATGGTGAAGATTTTAATCGGCTAACGGCGCGTTTCATTGATGCAATGCATGAGGATGAACAGGCCTTAGGGGTTTTACCCCCTGATATTGAACCTAAAGCGACCCAGTCCATTGATGATATTGTAGCCATGATAGGGAAATTAATTGGTAATGGCTTAGCGTATGTCGGCGGTAGCGGTGATGTGTTTTATGCGGTTTCTAAGTTTAAAAACTATGGACAGTTATCTGGTAAGAATTTAGATGATTTACAGGCGGGTGAGCGGGTCGATGTTGACCTGGCAAAGCGTAACCCTTTAGATTTCGTGTTGTGGAAAATGGCTAAGCCGGGTGAGCCGTCTTGGCAATCGCCTTGGGGGGGGGGCGTCCGGGTTGGCATATTGAATGTTCAGCGATGTCTACTTGCTGTTTAGGTAATCATTTTGATATTCATGGGGGCGGGATGGATTTGCAATTTCCGCATCATGAGAATGAAATTGCTCAGTCAGAAGGTACAACCGGTGAGACCTTTGTAAATCTCTGGATGCATAACGGTTTTGTGCGTATTAATGAAGAAAAGATGTCCAAGTCATTGGGTAATTTCTTTACTGTGCGAGAGGTGCTTAAACAATACAAACCGGAAATTATTCGGTTTTTTATTCTTTCCAGTCATTATCGGAGTCCGCTAAATTATTCAGATGAGCAACTGAATGAGGCGGGGACGGCCTTAAAAAGGCTTTATAATGCTTTACGTGGCTGTGATGCTGCGGAGAGTTTATTGCAGCCTGATTATAAATCACGTTTTGAGCAGGCTATGGATGATGATTTTAATACGCCAGTGGCTTTTTCTGTTTTGTTTGATCTAGCTAGAGAGTTAAATAAAGCAAAAGAAACAGATTTCGATGGTGCGCAAGTTTTAGCGTTTACGTTGAAAAAATTAGCGAGCTTACTGGGATTGTTACAAGATGATCCAGAAGATTTTTTGAAAAATAGTGTGTCACAAGATGATGCGTTAACAAATGCAGCGATTGAGCACAGCATACAAGCGCGTTTGGACGCTAAGAAAGCCAAGAACTGGGCGTTGGCCGACAAAATTCGAGATGATTTAAAAGAGCAGGGCGTTATCTTGGAAGACAGTCCGAATGGACAAACCAGTTGGTGTCGTGCGTAGTTTTTTAAAAAGGCTGTAGATAAATGACTCAGGCTATACATTACTGCCTTTGATGCAAATACTAACTAATTAAATAACCGAATGAGTGAAATTAAAGATAAATCTATTCAAATATTTCTTGATGAATTAGCCAGTAAATCAGCAACGCCAGGTGGGGGGAGTGTATCGGCTTTAATGGGGGCGCAGTCCGTCGCGTTAATTAGTATGGTCTGCCATTTGACTATTGGTAAGCCTAAATACGCGGAAGTTGAGTATGAAATGCAAGCTTTGTTAGAGGAGGCAGAAGCATTACGTGAAAAACTGGTCAATTTAATTAAGGCAGACATTGAAGTATTTAATCAATTAATGGGTGCTTATAGTTTGCCAAAAGAGACAGATGCTGAAAAATCTGCTCGTACAGAAGCCATACAAGCCGTTTTAAAGACTGCTACAGAGATTCCTTTGGAATGCGCGCGGGCCTGTGCAAAAGCCGTGGAATTAAGCCGTTATGCGGCAGAAAAGGGTAGTTTAGGTGTGATTAGTGATGCTGGTGCAGCTGTGATGGCTGCTTATAGTGGTTTAAAAAGTGCTGCACTTAATGTTTATATCAACACTGGCAGTCTTAAAGACAGGGAGTTTGCAGAATCTACGCTAACTGAATTGGAAGGCATCCTAAAAGATGTTGATGTGGCTGCGGAAGCTGTTTATCAACTGGTTAAAGGAAAATTGAAAATGATTTAGATTTTTTAAGAAAATAGTTGACGATATAGGGATTTATCGTTATAATAGTCAGCTCTTTAAGGGTGGTTTTAAATTAACCAGCCACGCTAAGAGAGAAATCGGGGTGTAGCGCAGTTTGGTAGCGCGCCTGCTTTGGGAGCAGGATGTCGGGGGTTCGAATCCCTCCACCCCGACCAGTTTAGCGCTTGTAGCTCAACCGGATAGAGCACCGGCCTTCTAAGCCGGGGGTCGCAGGTTCGAGTCCTGCCAAGCGCGCCAATTAAAGAAAAAAGTCAACCATATATTATGGTGAGCGTAGCTCAGTCGGTAGAGTCCCGGATTGTGATTCCGGTTGTCGTGGGTTCGAGCCCCATCGTTCACCCCAATAAATTCTCTGGGGTAGTATCTATAATGCTTCATTAAAGTTCAGGACTGAGTAGATTGGTTTTGTGTTGTACTTTTTGATTGATAGAACCAAATCCAGACTTAAAAATAACACCACAATAACTCCTTCGACACATTCATTAACTCGCTTTGTCGGCATGGTATGTGCCTCATTCTGCAAGAACCGTATTCAGGCGTTACCCGCACTTACTGTCGCCACAATTCAGGCAAGTCATGCAGCCATCCATTAATACGAGGGCTTTGGTTTGGCATTTTGCACAGAGTAGAGCTTTAGCAGGAAAGCTACCCGATTCATCTAAGGATGAAGTATCACTGTGAATTGCTTCAAACTCTTTGCGTTTGGCATCCAGGAATTTTTTTTGGTGAGTATCCAGTTCATGCGATTGAAGCATACCGATCTTTTTCAGATGTTGTTCTATGGTACAGCCAATCTCAGCTACTAACGAAGGCATAAATACACCACCTTTTTTAAAGTAGCCGCCTTTAGGATCAAAAACAGATTTAAGCTCTTCCACTAAAAAGCAGGAATCACCGCCTTTACGAAATACGGCTGAAATAACCCGTGTCAAGGCTAAGACCCATTGGAAATGTTCCATATTCTTGGAGTTAATAAAGACTTCGTAAGGACGACGTTCTTCATATTCCGTATCTTCATTCAAAATCATGTCATTGATGGTGATATACAAGGCATGTTCTGATTGAGGCGTCTTAATTTTGTAAGTGGTGCCATGCAAAATTTCTGGACGTGTTACATTCTCATGCATACTTTCCAGGTCAAGCTTTTGCTCTTCAAGCTCAGCTTGTTCGGCATTGGCTTTTTCTTCTGTATTAAGTACTTTGTAGCTGATAATTTTTCTGTCTATCTTGAATGCCATACTGTTCGGTCCTGATTAAATAAGTGTGCCCAAGGATCACCATTTTTGATGATCCTTGAAAGGTTAGATACGTGTACCTCAATAACTGATGCTTAAAACTTACCGTAGTAGCCTTCTTTTAATGCATCAAATAAGTTGGCAGCACTATGAATTTCGCCGTCATATTCCACGTCTTCGTTACCCTTAAGTTCGATGACTGCACCATCATCTAAGGTAAATTGATACGTGGTGTTTTCCAAATCAGATTCCTTAACTAAAACGCCTTGGAAGACTTCTGGGTTAAAGCGGAACGTCGTACAGCCTTTTAGACCTTTGTCATAAGCATATTCGTAGATAGACTTAAAATCTTCGTAAGGGAAGTCAGTGGGTACATTAGCCGTTTTGGAGATAGACGAATCTATCCATTTTTGTGCGGCGGCCTGAATGTCGACGTGCTGCTTAGGTGTGACATCATCAGCCGATATAAAGTAATCGGGTAACGCATGCTCTGGATTATCACTATAAGGCATCGCATAGCTGTTAATCATTTCCCGATAGGCCAAGAGCTCAAACGAAAACACATCAATTTTCTCTTTTGATTTTTTACCTGCCCGAATTACGTTGCGCGAGTAATGATGAGCAAAACTAGGTTCAATTCCGTTGCTGGCATTATTGGCTAACGATAATGAAATAGTGCCAGTGGGTGCAATAGAGCTGTGATGAGAAAAGCGTGCGCCAGTCTCAATAAGTTCTGCAACCAGTTCAGGCTCTTCCTTTGCCAATTGCTGCATGTAACGGCTGTATTTTGCGTGTAATAACTTGCCGGGTACTTTATCGCCAATTTTATAACCATCTGTGATCATTTCTGGACGTTTATGGAGCATTTCTCCTGTTACAGTAAATGTTTGTGTCATGATGGGGGCAGGATCTTTTTCTTTTGCTAATGATAAGGCGGCTTTCCAGCCTTCTACGGCCAATACTTTAGTAACTTCTTCAGTGAAGTTAACGGAAGCTGCATCACCGTATTTCATACCCAGCATGGTGACGGTTGAGCCTAACCCCAGATAGCCCATACCATGACGGCGTTTACTGATAATCTCTTCACGTTGCTGTGGTAACGGTAGGCCATTAATCTCGACCACGTTATCCAGCATACGGGTAAAGATTTTGATGGTTTTACGGTAGTTTTTCCAGTCGAATGTCGCATCGACTGTAAACGGTTTTCTAACAAAGCGAGTCAGATTGATAGAACCTAATAAGCAACTACCATAAGGAGGCAGCGGTTGTTCGCCACAGGGATTGGTTGCACGGATCTTTTCACAAAACCAGTTGTTATTCATTTCGTTCACTTTGTCGATTAGAATAAAACCAGGTTCGGCATAATCGTAAGTAGAACTCATGATGATGTCCCAGAGGCGACTTGCGGGGATCGTTTTAGTGACTTTACAGGCAATCAGCCCATCCGTATTAACCACATAATTTTCTTTAAGCGGTAGGTCACGCCAGATAATCTGTTGGCTATCGGTCAAATCCAGTTTATCAATGTTAACTTCTTTTTCGGTGACAGGAAAAGATAAATGCCAAGGCTGGTCTGTTTTGACCGCTTGCATAAATTCAGTGGTAATCAGTAGCGAGAGGTTAAATTGTCTCAAGCGACCATTTTCACGCTTGGCACGGATAAACTCAATAACATCGGGATGCCCAATATCAAAAGTAGCCATTTGAGCGCCACGTCTTCCACCCGCTGAAGAGACGGTAAAGCACATCTTGTCATAAATATCCATAAAGGATAGGGGGCCAGACGTATAAGCACCAGCCCCTGATACATAAGCATCTTTAGGGCGTAAGGTAGAAAACTCATAACCGATACCACAGCCCGCTTTTAATGTTAAGCCCGCTTCATGAACTTTGCCCAGAATGTCATCCATGGAATCGGCAATGGTGCCCGATACTGTACAGTTAATAGTTGAGGTGGCAGGTTTATGTTTTAAAGCCCCTGCATTTGAGATAATACGACCGGCAGGAATAACGCCTTGACGTAAAGCCCAGAGAAATTCCTGATAGTATTGATCCTGTTTATTGCTGCCTTTTTCAACTTGTGCGAGTGCCCTAGCGACCCGTTGATAAGTCTCATCAATGGTATCATCAATAGCGATTCCTTCTTTGGTTTTCAAGCGGTATTTGGTGTCCCAAATATCCATAGAGGCGTCTTGAAAAGGTATTTCCGTTACGGTATCGGCTATCACATGAAGTTTTGCTGGCATGGGTAAATATCCCTGTGTTTGTAGAGTGAAAGTGTAAAATAAACCAAAAATCAGCACCTTATACGGCTAGGGTGATATTGGTGTTAATGTCTATATATAGATATTATTTAATTTGTTGGCACAATATATAGTGTTTTTTGGAAAATACAATACTAAAAAAAGATCTAAAGAAAAAGCCTTTCTAGGTGCTTGTTTTTTAAGGGTCGAGATTTAAATTAAATCAGAAAAGAGTAAAACTATCGGTAATATTTGCTTTTGATGACAGCCTTATGAATACCTAAAAATAAACTTGCAAACTAATAAAGAAAGGTGTTGCAATTTAGGTTCATTAAGCACATGCTTTCCCCATTGACAGCGGGGTTTAGTTATAAAAGTGCATCATGTCGCATGAGAATAGATGTAAATTGGGTGATGTGATAATCCGGCTTAGCCAATAGTTAAAGATCCTAAATAGAAGGATATTTTTATAAAACGAAAAATTGAATAGGTTATTATTATGAAAACGTTAACAATTGAACATTTAGACGAGGATAAGTTGTCAGCCTCTAAAAAGTTAGCTGCTGCGGTGTATTTATGTCAAGCATTGACCTTTATGCTGGCTGGTTTACCCTTATTGGTTGGGGTAGCCATTAATTTTATTTGGCGTAAAGATGTTGAGGGAACTTGGTTAGCCTCTCATTTCAACTGGCAAATTCAAACCACCTGGGTTGCTTTAGCCGGTTTTGCCATAGCAGGTCTCACTTTTGGCATGGGAATTGGCCTTTTTGTACTCATTATCACAGTGCTTTGGGTGGTATATAGAATCGTGCTGGGATGGAATGCCTTGAATGATGACAAGGAGGTCACTGGTAAATAATGAGGGATACTTTCTGTTCTTATGAATGATAGGATAATCAATGGTTTTATGATGGGAGTGGTTTTAGTTACGAAAGTTATATCTAAAGCCTCTCCCATACAATGATTTTTTCTTAGATATATTTAGGTGTTTATTTAATACTCTGCATCATGATAAATGTTTTGAACATCATCCAGATCATTTAGCATATTTAAAAACTTCTCAAACATGTCTACATCTTCACCGCTGATAGGCGTCACGCTACGGGGTAGAAATTGTATTTCGTCAACTTCAAAATCAATATCGCCAAAGTTATCGATTAAAGCCTGTTTGGCTTTAAAATGTTCTAAGTGTGGTGTAAAGACAGTAATCTTGCCTTCATCATTTTCAATATCAGAAACATCTACATCTGCTCCTAATAAAGCTTCAAGTACCGCGTCTTCGTCAGCGTTTTTAAATGCCAGAATAGCGGAATGGTCAAACATGTGACTGACCACGCCTTGAGTTCCGATTTTACACTTTGTTTTGGTAAAGCAGAGGCGTACATCACCAAAGGTACGGTTAGGGTTATCTGTCAAGCAGTCAACGATGACCATCACATTACCTGGGCCATAACCTTCATAACGCGCTGGGAAAAAGTCTTCACCGCCACCACCTTTGGCTTTATCAATTGCTTTTTCGATAACATGCGTTGGAACCTGATCTTTTTTCGCACGCTCAATCAGTCCTCTTAAAGCAAGGTTGCCTGCGGGGTCAACGCCACCGGCTTTGGCGCAAACATAAATCTCACGACCATACTTACTGTAGACCTTCGCCTTGGTATCAGACGTTTTGGCCATTGACTCTTTGCGGTTTTGATACGCTCTACCCATTTGGGTGTAACTCCGTTGATAAATAAAAGTTTTACAATTTTACAGGGAAGTCTCCCTAGAAGGAAATTTTTCATTACTGTTGTTACTGAGTTAACGTCTCATAAGAGACTATTAATCGAATAAGAAATCACCGCTTTGATGCTGCCACATGGCGAAATACTTACCTTGTTTGGCTAGAAGTTCCTGGTGGGTACCTTGTTCGATGATATGACCTTGATCTAATACAATGATTCTATCCATACTGAGGATAGTCGAGAGACGGTGAGCAATAACCAATGCTGTTTTATGCTTTATAAGGTCGAAGATTGCGACCTGAATTTGTTTCTCTGTGAGTGAGTCTAAAGCACTGGTGGCCTCGTCGAGTACTACGATAGGTGCATCTTCTAAAAAAGCGCGAGCAATTGCAATTCGCTGTCTTTCCCCACCTGAAAGCTTAACCCCCCGTTCACCCACGAGCGTATCAAAGGTTTGAGGTAATGAGCTAATAAAATCTAGGCTGCGGGATTTTTGAGCGACGGCTAGCAGTTGTGCATCTGAAATTTCGGCTCCTAAAGTGATGTTATCGCGAATCGAACGGTGAAATAATTCAGGCTGTTGAGGAACCATAGAGATTTGTTGGCGTAACGATTCCAGGGTAAAGGTTTTTGCGTCAATACCGTCAAAGAAAATATGACCTTGCTGAGGGTCTAAGAACCTAAACAGGAGCTTAGTCAAGCTGGACTTACCTGAACCCGAATGACCCACAAGAGCGATTTTTTCGCCCGCTTTGATAGTAACAGAAAAGTTTTTAAAAAGAGCCGTTTGCTGGCTATTAGTTGCGTTATAGCTAAAATAAAGGTTTTTAAACTCAATGTCCCCTCGGCTAATGACATGTGGATGTGTATCAGGGCTGTCCACTTCAAGGTCTTTTTGTCTGAAGACGTCTGCCATTTCTGAGGCATCTGCTAAGGCAGTAAACAGGGTTCTAATATTGCGCCCAAATTCCCATAAGCGTTGAATCAAAATGATCATAATGGATTGGAACAAGACAAATAAACCGATCTCAAAATGACCGGCTTGCCATTTTTGGATCATTAGGTAGATTAAAAGTAGCTCAATACCAAAGGTCATTAAGCCTTGGATTGCAAAAGAAATGAAAGTAAAGAACCAGGCTATTTTTTTCTTTTTATAAACATGATCAGAGGCTGTGTTAATAACTTTTTGTTCTCTTTTTTCCAGAGCAAAGCTTTTGACAATAAAAATATTACTAATTGCATCCGAATAGGCACCGCCCACGATGGAATCAGCTTCGGATACGGCCTTCTCAAAACGCAACTTCCAGATGGAATAACTGATATTCCATGTTATAAATATCACGACCCAAATTAAAAAGTAAAACGCAAATTCAGGTTCCTGTTGATAAAACAGGGTGAAGGAAATAGAAACCGCCAGGATATTCATGTAAAACTGGAATAGAAACCAGTCCATAATGATCTCAAAGGAGCGAGAAAAGCGATTGGCTTGTTTGATGAGGCTGCCAGAAAAGCGATCTTCAAAGAAAGCATATTTCTGTTTTCTAAGGACTTCAAAACAGCGTTTTTCTAGCAGATTAATACCACCACCGTCTAAAGGTATGATGGCTACTTCAAGCAAGCGCCAGGATATCCAGATGCCGCCATAGATACCTGTGAGGGTTTTTAAATTGTCCAGTAACAGAGTCAGTGTGGCTTCGGAATAAGGTAAAGCCAAGCCATTAGCAATGTTTTTATAATAGACAGGAGCTGATAAATCCAAGGTAATTGAACTGCCTAAAGCGAGTAAAGCCAATAAAAAATAGCCTTTCTTTTGCCAAATAACTTTGCAGTATTCTTTAAATATAATGTCCATTCGCTATAGATGAGTTAGCTACACACAACGAGCTGAAAGTTGACTTTAATTAGAAAATACATCAGCCCCCTTGGGTATTTGGAACTCAAACACAGTGGGTTTTATAGGCGAATTTAACACTAGGTTGGAAAAATAAATACGGGTTAACTGACCAAAGTTATCACTTAATTCCATGCCACTCAAGTTACCTTTATTTAACCCAATGACGATATATTTAAAACTGCTTTCCTGATTTTTGGGGAGCAACTTTATCCATTGCATATCGCCATCTTCCCCTTGATCTTTCATAGTAAAATTATCTTCCAGAGAGATGTTACCACTGAGCAGTAATGCAGGAGTCGAGCCTACCGATTCATCCAGGTTTTTAATAGTCACCTGCTCTAAATCCGTATCATAAAACCAGACTTTTCCAGATGTTGATACGATTTGTTGCTGAAAGGGTTTTAAGTAGTCCCAGCGAAATTTCCCGGGGCGCTGAAGATAAAAAACGCCGTAACTGGTTTGATAAGGGGTGCCGGCTTCATTAATTAATACTTGTTTGAAATCAGCTGTTAATGATTTTGATGTCTGTAAAAAGGTCTGCAATTTTTTTACGGGTTCGTTTTCAGCAAAACCAGGTGTGTTAATGAAAAGTAAGGTGCCTAACAACGTTAGGCGTAAAAAATTAATTGAACGCATTGTCATTTCTATGATTTATTGGGTATTAGTTTTATTTTCTTCGGGAACACTCGTATTTTCTTCAGGAATCCCGGTATTTTGTTCAGGATCGCTTTCAAAAACATCAGTCGGTGTGGTGTCTTCTGGTTCAACGGCTTCAACCGGCTCTACAGCTTCATGACCACATGATCTGTGGGATCTTGGCTCAGAACCTGATATATAGGGGTACTGTTTGCCTCCCCCACAACCTCGCGCTGCTAAGATAATATTATCAGGTGGGATTAGTGTAACCGGTTGCGTTGAAATTTGTTTCATTAAGGTTGTCCAAACAGGCAGCGCCCCTGTAGAACCCGTTAGTCCAATAGGTTTGTTGTCGTCGCGTCCTAGCCAGACTACTGACAGATAATCACCGGTATAGCCAGCAAACCAGCTATCTTTTGCATCATTAGTGGTACCTGTTTTTCCTACTAAACCATAGTCTTCAGGAAACTCTGAGTAAGCCGTGCGTCCTGTACCTTCATGCATAACACCTTGTAACATGGTATTCACGATGTAAGTAGCAGATGGGTCGATGGCCTGTTTAACAGTAAAAGGATAACTTTGTAATTGTTTATTATCAGAGTCAATGACGGCTCTAATACTTTTAATGGGTGTAGAAAAACCATCTCCCGCCAAGGTTTGATACATTTGAGTGACTTCAATAGGCGTTAGTGATGCTGCGCCCAGTAATAAAGAGGGAAATTGATCTAATGACCTTGTTACACCCATTTTTTTTATGGTATCGGCAACATTGGCTAAACCGACATCCATACCGACCCTAACTGTCGCTAAATTGTAAGATTTTGCCAAAGCTGTATATAAGGGAACACTGCCATGCTGCCTATGATCGTAGTTTTTAGGAATCCAGTTTACGCCATTACCACCTTTAACAACGATAGTCGCGTCAAGTACGCGCGTCGTTATCGTGTATTTATCAGGATGCCCCAAAGCGGTTAAATAGACCGCAGGTTTAACTAAAGAGCCAATCGGACGTACTGCATCTAAGGCGCGATTAAATCCGCCGTCCAGATTTTCACGACCACTGGTTAATGCAACCACTTCACCACTATCTCTTCTTGTTACAATGACAGCCGCTTCCAGAGCGTCTGCATGAGGTGTTTTTTCTAACTGGGCTAATTTCTTGGTAACAGTATTTTCAGTAATATCCTGGACTTGAGTATCAAGCGTAGTGAAAATTTTTAAGCCTTCCGAGGTAAGGTCTTCTTCGCGATAATCTTGTCTCAATTGTCGTTTAACCAGATCAAGGAATCCAGGATATCGATTTGATGCATGTTGCATCCGAGGGATGATATTCAACGGTTTAGCAATTGCCTCGGAGGCTTCGTCCTTTGTTATGTAACCTTCGGTTGCCATTTCCTCAAGTATCAGATTGCGTCGTTGTAGCGCCCTATCGGGAAAACGTCGCGGATCATACTCAGAGGGGCCGCGTACTAGTGCAACTAGAGAGGCTATCTGTTCAAGCGGAAGTTCTTTTAAGGTATTTCCAAAATAAAATTCACTGGCCAGACCAAAACCATGAACCGCATTAGGACCATTTTGACCCAAATAGATTTCATTCAGATAAGCTTCCAAAATTTCATTTTTAGAATAATGATATTCTAAAATAAAAGCCATTAATGCTTCTTTTACTTTACGTGATAAACGGCGTTCTTTAGTCAAGTAAAAGTTTTTAACCAACTGCTGGGTAATGGTGCTGCCCCCCTGTGCCATATTCCCTGAAATGATGTTATTCATAAAGGCTCTGGCTATGCCACGAAGTGAAATACCGAAATGATTATAAAAATCTCTATCTTCTGACGCGAAGATACCGTTAGTTAAGGCGGGTGGCGCTTCTTCCAATTTGATTAGAATTCTGTCTTCTTTTATTTTAGGGTATAAACTGCCAATTTGTACGGGGTCTAAGCGGATGATGGCTATATCTTCAGCGTTTGATACATCCGTAATTTGATCTATAGTCGAATCAGTAAAATTGACTTTGAGGTGCGTGCTAACTTGTTGTTGATCCCAAAAAGTGAAGGCGCGGGTTTTTATATAAATTTGTGAGTCGATTCTAAAATAGCTGCCTTCAGCAGCGAGTGATCTGTCATACCTGTAATTAAGCATTTTTAATAGTGCTTCAAGTTTTTCAGGTGGTAGGGGTATGCCGGCATAGAGTTCAACGGGGTTAGCGTAAACTCTGGCAGGAATTGCCCAGCGCTTACCTTCAAATTGTTGACGAACTTTAAAATCGAGATACCCCATATAACTGACAAAAATAAATAAACTGACAACGAACGATATCAGTAACAAATCTTTGAACCAAGTTGAAGTTACTTTTTTTGATGGTCTTTTGTCGCTATATCTAGAGCTATGTCTGTTTGTTTTATCGGTCATAGATTTTTATGGAGTCATTATAGGTAATTATTTCGTTTGGATTCATTCTGACTATTATACATAAATCAAGCAGATGAATACGGGCAAGCATCACCTCTGTGTCATCTGTGTAGTCATACCTGATGAATATTAAATGAATCATGACTGTACAAAGAGTTCATCCAGTTGTTGCGTAATAGCCTCAAGCAGCGTAAAGCCAAGCTGTGCAGCATCGATTTGACCCTCATTAAACTGTCGCATGATAATATTGGCTGATTGGTGTCTTTCCTGGTGATAGTACTCGACTTGTTCAAGCCAGCTTTCATTGTATTGTCGGTTATATCTGGCCTGCTTAAGCCAGCGACCAAGATGGGATTTGCCCTCTTCCATGATTGGCCAGTTGGGGGGGGTATCGCTTTCCGGATAAAGGCAGTTTTTGATAGACAATAGCCATTGCTGGTTGTCGATACGACGTATCGCAATCATAGCTTGCACCTGAGTTAACTCGGCATTGGCATAAAAGCGCCACTGATCAAATAACCGATAATTCATTACCCAATCATTAATTTCCGTTGCGGGCATTGGCTTCGCTATTGAATAGCCTTGTAGCACGTAACATCCCATTAGCAACAGCACAATGCCTTGTTGCTCGCTTTCTACGCCTTCGGCAACGACTTTACGGCGGAAAGTGTGACTTAAGCTGATAACACTCTCGACAATAGCGTAATCATCGGGATCGTCCAGCATGCCCCGTACAAAATTCTGATCTATTTTAATGGTATCGACAAATAAATGACGTAAGTGGGTCAGTGAGGAATAGCCTGTTCCGAAGTCGTCAAGAGCAATGCTAACACCCAGGTGATCGCGGGTGGTCTTGACGATGTGGCTAATGTTCTTTAAATTCTCTAATGCAGTACTTTCCAGAATTTCCAGTTGCAGAAGGCTGGCTTCAATCCGTGGTTCACTCATTAAAACTCGATGTTCAAGTTTTTAAGAATTGGAAAATAGCACTAAACCTTGTAAGATAATTCGTGTAAACTTCCACGTATTTCAGCACAATGTTGATGTACGAACCCGCTATCTTTATCAAAACGTTTGTCACTGATCTTG
>CAIMEB010000156.1 GCA_903839855.1 uncultured Methylococcaceae bacterium | reverse complement strand
GTTTTTGAGGTTATTTTATGTTGTTTCAAATAAAATAAAACATAACACATTGATTTATAATAAACTTAAATTACTCCTGTTTAATTTAAAATCAACAAGTTATAAAAACTTGAACATCGAGTATCAGCAACAGCTGACCAAGAAACAACAGCACGCTCTTGTTACCACACCTTGACAAGCTAACTAATCAATCAGTTAATCAATGGCATAAATTATGCTGAACTCGCTGAAGTATCTAACACTACATAAATCAGAATCCACCCATGAGCAAATACACCCTCCACATCAATGGCAACATAAAAACAGTCAGTGTTGCTTCTGATACCCCCTTGCTGTGGGTATTGAGAGATAACTTAAGCCTTGTCGGCACTAAATTTGGCTGTGGTATCGGTCAGTGCGGAGCCTGCACTGTGCATATCGATGGCGAACCCACCCGAGCCTGTCAAACCCCTATTTCTACTCTAGGTAATCGTAAAGTAACCACTATCGAAGGCCTTGACCCTAAAGGAGAGCATCCTTTACAAAAAGCCTGGCAAGAACTCGACGTACCTCAATGTGGTTACTGTCAGACCGGACAAATCATGACCGCTGCAGCTTTACTGAAAAAAACACCCAAGCCTTCAGATGCGGACATCGATAAAGCCCTTGCCGGAAACCTCTGCCGCTGCGGCACTTATCTCAGAATACGAAAAGGTATTCACCTCGCCGCTCAAATAGCCACCAAGGAGTCAGCATGAACGATCAACAGTTAGAAAATGCCAGTCGCCGTGACTTTATGCGAAAGTCAGTACTGGCTAGCAGTGGACTCGCCCTGGGTTTTTATTTTAATAGCGCCGACAGCGCAACAAAACAGGTTGCCAAACCCTCTACTGTTGCTGAAACCAGTATCTTTAAACCCAATGCCTTTATTTACATCGCCACGAATGGTACGATCACCTTAATCAGTAAACAACCCGAAATCGGTCAAGGCATTAAAACGTCTTTACCGATGGTCATAGCAGAAGAGTTAGAGGTTAACTGGAAAGATGTAGTCATTTTACAAGGCGACCTAGACCCTATTTATGGCAGTCAGAGTGCCGGAGGTTCTCGATCTACGCCCACTAATTACGAAGAATTTCATAAGTTAGGTGCTACTGCTCGCACGATGCTCATCAGCGCCGCCGCTGACATCTTAAAAGTACCCGTTTCTGAACTTATAGCAAAAGACAGCGCGGTTCATCATTCAGCAACCGGAAAACACCTGAGCTATGGTCAACTAGTCGAAAAAGCCGCGACCTTAGCCGTCCCTGCACCTGAAACCGTTAAACTAAAAGACTCAAAAGAGTATAAATTACTGGGCACGCGCATTAGTGGTATCGATAACCCTAGCGTAGTTACCGGCAAACCGTTATTCGGTATTGATGTACAACTACCCGGTTTACTCTATGCTGTCTACGAAAAGTCACCGGTGTTTGGCGGTAAAGTAGTCAGCGCTAATCTGGATAAAATCAAATCATTGCCCGGTGTTAAATATGCCTTCATCATAGAAGGTGGTTCAAATCTGAAAGGCTTATTGCCGGGTATTGCTATTGTCGCTGATTCAACCTGGTCAGCGTTTAGTGCCCGAAAACAACTCGACGTTGTCTGGAATGACGGTACGGGTGCAACAGAAAGCTGGGCGGGTTTTACAGCACAGGCAAAAGCCCTATCAACTAAGCCCGGCACCGAAGTCTTACGTAATGATGGTGATGCAAAAGCCGCCCTCAAAAGCGCAGATAAAACAGTAGAAGCGTCTTACAGTTACCCGTTCATTTCACATGCCAGTATAGAACCTCAAAACTGTACTGCCTGGTTTAAAGACGGTGGTTTTGAAATCTGGGCGCCTACCCAAAATCCTGAAGCCGGACAAAAGATCATTACCGAAACATTGGGTGTCCCTAAAGAAAAAATCAACTTGCATATCACCCGCAGTGGTGGTGGCTTTGGTCGACGCTTAATTCCAGACTATATTATCGAAGCCGCAGCCATTGCTCAACACATAAAAGAGCCGGTCAAGCTGACCTGGACACGTGAAGATGATTTACGCCATGATCAATTTCGTGCCGGTGGTTTTCATTTCTTGAAAGGCGGCATTAATCAACAAGGTAAACTCATTTCATGGCAGAATCATTTTATTACCTTCGGCAATAAAGTCCTTAAAGACGGTAAAACGACTTTAGAATTGGGCAGTGGCGCGAACTTGTCCGGTGATGAATTTCCAGGACGCTGGGTTGAAAACTGTCTGCTTGAACAAACACCCTTGGAATGTAATATTCCTATGGGTCCTTGGCGAGCGCCTCGCAGTAATGTCCTGGCTTGGGTGTTTCATAGCTTCATTGACGAACTGGCTCATGCAGCAGGACGTGATCCTTTAGAATTTCGGTTAGACATATTGGGTAACAAAGACTTTATACCAGGCACCGGTAAACAAGGCATTCCTTATGATGTTAACCGAATGAAACACGTGTTGCAGCATGTGGCCGAGAAAGCTGACTGGGGTAAAAAAACTTTTCCTAAAGGCCAAGGTCAAGGCATTGCGTTTCATTTTAGTCATCTGGGTTATATTGCCCACGTAGCGGAAGTCACTGTTTCTAAAACAGGTAATCTTAAAGTTGACCGGGTGGTTGTATCCACTGACATTGGTGCGCAAATTGTTAATCTCAGCGGTGCTGAAAATCAGGTGCAAGGTTCTGTGATTGATGGCTTAGGCGCACTGATGTTTCAAGATTTGAATATCGAAAAGGGTCGTATTGTCCAAGGTAATTTCGGCGATTATCCGATGATTCGTATCAATGATGCACCGACTCAGGTCGATGTCCATTTCCTTAAAACCGAGTATCCGGTGACTGGATTGGGTGAACCCGCACTTCCCCCATTAGCACCCGCCGTTTGTAATGCCATCTTTGCTGCGACAGGTATTCGGGTACGAGAATTACCGCTATTAAAAACTGATCTAAGCTGGAGTTGAGGGGTAAGGTCATGGCTAATAAAATCAACCACCTGATTGACGCTTACCAGCGTCTAATCCAGCAAGCTGAAAATTGTGTGCTCGCAACCATTATAGAAACCTTCGGCTCGACTTATCAAAAAGCCGGTGCGAGGATGTTAATAACGACCGAAGGAGAGCTGATTGGTTTATTGGGAGGGGGATGTTTTGAAAGAGATTTAATTGAACAGGCACTCACTGTGTTTGAAACCGGCGCACCGAAAACGGTTTTTTATGACATGCGTTCTTCAGATGATATTATCTGGGGCTTGGGACTGGGTTGTAATGGAGCGGTCAGAGTGTTTTTGCAGTTGTTAAAAGCAGAAGACCACTTTGCTCCTTTAAGTACCCTGATTGAAGCTGCCGAAAATAATGCTCAAAGTATCATGGTCACGGTCGTGGAGTCTGAATACAATGATTTTCCGGCGGGCTATAGTTTGTTTGTGCCGACAACAACGACAAATAATCGTGAACTGCTAACCACTGCACCCTTCCCTTTTACGAGTGCTGCCCTACAAACTATTGAGAAACAAAATCCGCATATTGAAACGCACGTCATTAAAAGCCAAACTATTAAAGCCTTTTACGAAGCGATACATCCCCCTCTGCGTTTACTTATTCTGGGTGCCGGTGCTGATGCTATCCCCTTAACCCAATTTGCCAAGTTACTTGGTTGGCGTATAACAGTCGTTGATCATAGACCGGGGTATATTGTCAAAGACCGCTTTCCTTATGTGGATCAATTACTTTACAGAACACCGGAGACCCTCCATGATGATCTGGACATCAATCAGTTTAACGCGCTGATAGTGATGACCAATAATATCGAATATGACCAACGCTATCTTAAAGCACTGGTTTATTGTGAAATACCTTTTATAGGCTTACTGGGTCCCGTCCATCGTAAGATTAAGTTATTACAATCACTGGGGAATGACGCTTCGAAAATTTCGTCACGGGTTTTTGGACCGGTGGGTTTAGACATTGGAGCCGAAACACCCGAAGAGATAGCCTTATCGATCATGTCAGGTATTCATGCTGAATTAAACAAACGTAATGGGCAACAACTCAGCAACGACAACTATGGGCATTTACCCGACTATGTCCAGCGATAAGGTCTATGCTATCGTATTAGCCGCTGGCACCTCAAGTCGTCTGGGACACAATCCCAAACAATTACTGAACTGGAAGAATCGACCGCTGTTAGAACACGCACTCCTCAACGTTCAAGCCATTTTGCAAAATCGTGTCATCGTGGTGCTGGGTGCTCATAGTCACGCGATAGAAACGGATATTAATTTAAAGGCTTTCAAAACGGTTATTAACACTGATTGGCAACAAGGCATAGCCTCTTCGATACGAGCAGGTATTCAGTCATTACCTGAAACGGCAACTGCAGCGCTTATCGTGTTGAGTGATCAGCCTTTGATTAGGTCTGAACATTTTCAATGCTTACTGGCTACGTGGATCAATTCATCGACTCAGATTGTAGCCAGTGAATATCATCAATCCGTGGGCGTACCAGCCCTATTCCCAGCCCGATTCTTTGCACAATTACAATCGCTTCAGGGGGATCAAGGCGCCAAATCGTTATTAATTAAGTTTGATAAGGATGTCATAAAAATTCCTTTGCCAGAAGCCGAGCTGGATATTGACAGTATAGAAGACTTTAATGATTTAAAAGACCATTAGGCTACAGTCGTGCCACATTCCCGTTGTCTCGCAGCCCGTTTGAGGCCTCTCAAACTGCTCGCTAGATGCCTCAAAATGCTGTTGAGGCGTCTGTCATAGCTTCCCTCATGTCACACATAAGATAAATAGTGTCTGAACGGTAATCTATAGAGGAACTTGCAAAACTATCGTGCAACAATAGGATTATGTTGATTTTGACACCCACTGAGCCTGTTTTTTTTGGTGACAAGTTGCGTGAGGCTGCATGATTACTGGAATTGCACTTCGGAGTTGAATCCGCGAGATATTCATCATAGCTCAATATGATAATATACAAAATCTTCAGCGTCAGGTTTGGGTCGAAATTTACCTTTCACTGTAGTCTAAGCTAGAATTCGGACTTACGCATATTAAATACCCTACTCTCCATACCCATCAAGCACTCTTGATGGCTGAATTGAAATCCTGATTTTTCAAGAACACGTATTGAAGCCAAATTTTTTGTATGCGCAAAAGCCATTAAATTCTTCAAATCTAATACTTGAAAGCAATACCGAATCCAGGCAGTTGCTACTTCAGTTGCTATACCCTGGTTCCAAAAACCCGGTAACAATCTATAATCTAACTCGAAAGTCTGACATTCTGGAAAATACATAAGGCCTGAATCGTCAATGGGCTTCAGGGTATTGCGATCAATAATGATCCATTTTGCAAAATCATATGCTGCTGATGTTCAAATGTTCAGTTGTCATCGACCTATCTTAAATTGTTGGATGAGTAAAAGTACAGGGGCGTTAGTGTTTATTTAACCATCTACTATACAATCATTACTGGCTATGCAGTTTTTCCTGTAACTATACCTTAATAAGCGATTGGTAAGGCACATCCCGAGAATTCGCTGCTGCTTTGATCGAATCAAGTAGGTGTTGGGGAAGTCGTAGTGAAATCGTTTTTGATGTTGGCTTTAAATTGGGAAGCACTATCTGCTGAGCTTTCGTCCAATCCAAATAATCTGTGGAGTCATGTTGTACCCAAAACGCACGTTCTTCGGTGTAAAACAGCGTCCAATTTTTGTACTGTCAGCGTCTATTTTTACAATCAAGGGCTGGGATATAAACCTGTAAATTATCGATTTATTATCGTCTCCGCAAAATTAAGGTGCTCTTTACTGGCAAAATTTCAACGCTACTTTACATCTGCTAAACTCAAAAGTTGACGAAAAGCCGCTTAAGTGCTAATTTTCGGCATCCTTCATTCATCGGTTTACACTTTTTCTAATTACAGACACGTAGGTCGGGTTAGCGAGAGCGTAACCCGACAAATCGTACTATCTGTGTCGGGTTACGGCTAGCGCCTAACCCGACCTACAGAGATTATTAGCAT
>CAIMEB010000155.1 GCA_903839855.1 uncultured Methylococcaceae bacterium | reverse complement strand
AGGTTATTTCCGGAGAATATTTTACCCATTTAGGATAGAATCTCCTTATCATTTCACCTGTTGAGTACGAACTTTGCAACCCACTACTGAAACCTCTCTCTTGCCCTTGAGTGCATCTCAAATCGAAGACTTAAAATTAGCGAGTTCAAAAATGTCAGGAGCAGATCGACGAGCATTCCAGGCAGCGATGACCTTGAAATATTGCCAGGGTAATGCCCGTCAAGCGGAGGGAGTGTTTGGTTGGGGTCGCGAAACCGTACAGTTGGGTTTGAACGAGCACCGGACTGGTGTCATTTGTCAAGGGGCACAAGCCGCTTACGGCGGAGATAAGTTATGGGAAGAAAAGCACCCTGAGGTGGCGCAAGCCTTGTGGGAGTTGGCAGAATCCTATAGCCAGCAAGATCCGACTTTCAGGACATTGCTGTCGTACACCCGATTGACCGCAGCGGAAGCTTTGAAGCAGTTGCGTGCCCAAGGTTTTCAGGAAGACCAACTGCCTTCGCCCAGCACCATGGCCGAGGTTCTGAACCGCAACGGCTACCGTCTGCGCAAAGTGCTCAAAGCCAAGCCGCTAAAGAAAATTCCCGAAACGGATGCCATCTTTGCCAATATAAAGGAAAAAGATGGCAATCCCGCAGAGGACGAGCATTCAGTGGACAACAAGGCCAAGCCACTAAAGAAAACTCCCGAAACGGATGCCACCTTTACCAATACAAAGGAAAAAGATGGAAATCCCGCAGAGGACGAGCATTCAGTGGACAATAGGCTGGTGAAGCGCATCAGCATTGACTGCAAAGCCACAGTGAATATCGGGGATTACTCACGGGGCGGAAAGACACGCGGTGACTCCCAGGCTGCTGATCATGACATGGGGTGTAAGGAAAAATATACTCCCTTTGGCATCGTAGACGAGGATACAGGCTCTCTAGATCTGGTATTCGGAAGCTCTTACAAGACCAGCGATTTCATCGTAGATAGCTTGATGGGCTGGTGGGAGAGCATCCCAGAGCAGGCTACGAATCAAACCAACAGGATCTTCACGGGCTGATAAGAGTATTAGTTGATTATCAAGAGTCAGATAACGGAACTTGTGTTCAGCAATCTGGCACACCAGCGTTGTTTTACCTGATTGACGCGAGCCAGCAATTAAGACGACGGGGGTATCCAGTAAGGCTTCTGCTATACGCGATTTGGTTAGGCGTGGATAAAGAGATAATAGGGTCATACAGCTATTTAATCGTAAAATACGGAATTGAATTACGTAAATTTCGGAACTCAAGTACGTATATTATGGATTATAAATAATAGAACCTTTGTGGGCAATGCTTTTTGGCTGGATCGGTGTGACACTGCGTGATGGACAAACCGGTTGTTGCGATGTTCCAGCAAACACTATCGCTGGCTACGCAATGGTGGATTTGCTGGCTTCTTATAGTCTAAAAATAGGTAAAACCAAAGTCACCACCCAATTTAACATTAATAACCTCTTGGATAAGCACTACTATACCGGCTTATTGACTGGCGGCATTAATAGCCCTGGCTATAATAGCGGAATCGCTGACTTTGGTCAGCCACGTATCTTTATGGGTTCGATTGGGGTGCAGTTTTAGCGCATAAGTTTAAAAAACTCATAGTGTTTCATATAATTAGTGCCTGAACGGTAATCTATAATCTAATATAAAACAATAAGTTGTGATATAATACACATCTGAATATTAACTATCCTGATTCTGGCTTAAAACATGCTTATTTAAACAACTTATTGATAAAAAAGGCTTTATTT
>CAIMEB010000154.1 GCA_903839855.1 uncultured Methylococcaceae bacterium | reverse complement strand
TGGCTTTAGCTTAGTACTAAGTGCCGCAGATAAAGCCAGCGTTAACAGTTTTATCACTGACAATGGTACAGCACCCACCAGCGGCGCGGCCTATAATTTGGTAGCAACAGCCAATTGGGATAGTGACAGTGGTGCTAAAATTACTACGCAACCGGTCACGGTTAGCGGTTTACAGACTGTGTTGACCTCTGTAGCTTATAACGCTGGAACCGGTGTTTTAACCTTAAGCGGTCATAACCTGACTACATCCGCTGGCGATTACGTGTCTACTGATTTAACCTTGACTGGTGATGGTAACACCCGTTATACACTAAGCAGTGGCAGCGTGGTAACAGGAACGCCTGCTAGCAATGGTAGCGGTGTGAGTTTACAATTGTCTGCGGCCGATCAATTAGCCATCAACGGCTTGTTGAACAAAGCGGGTACTGTGGCTAACGATGGTACTACAACGTATAACCTTAGCGCGACTTCAGGCTGGGATACGGGGGCTGGTGCAGTAACAACTCAGGCTGTAACCGTCAGTAACGTCACAGCTCCTACCATTAGTAAAGTAGCTTACAATGCTTCCTCTGGTGTATTTAGCGTTACCGGCGCAAATCTTGAAAACCACGGCAGTGCTAATGGTATTAAGTTGCCAAACTTTGTCTTAAGCGGAGGCAGCAGCGCTTACACATTTAGTGCTGTTAATGATACAGTTAGCAATTTGACCGCGAGCGGCTTTAGCTTAAAGCTAAGTGCCGCTGATAAAACCAGTGTAAACAGCTTTGTTAATAATAATGGCACAGGGCCATTAGTTGGCAATGCCTATAATTTAAGCGTAGGGCTGAACTGGGATAGTGACAATGGCGCTAAAATCACCACACAAGGTCTGACAGTTAGTGGTGTTTCTACTGCTACTCCTACTCTTAATCTGACAATTTACAATGCCAGTACCGGTGTTCTAACCTTAAGCGGTAATAACTTTACGACCAAAGCGGCAGATTATGTGGCTACTGATTTGACTCTGAAAGGTGATGGTGGTACTAGTTATACCTTGACCAGCGGAAGTACGGTGAGTGGTACGCCCACTAGTACCGGCGTTAATATTCAGTTATCCGTCGCTGACGAATTAGCAATCAATGGTTTATTGAACAAAGCCGGTACCTTGGCAAATGATAAGAGCGGTTACGGTCTGACCACTGTCAACGGTTGGGATATTGGCGGTGGTACCTTTACGACTGGTGTTACGGTCAGCAATGTGGTCGCACCTACTCTGAGTAGCGTGGCTTATAATGCCAGCACTGGCATATTTACGGTGACAGGTGCAAATCTGGATAATCACGGTAGTGCTAATGGTATTGTTTTGGGTGATTTGACTTTAAGTGCTGGTACCAGTAAGTTTGTGTTTAACGCGGTAAATGATAGTGTGAGTAATCTTAGCAACACTGGATTTACAATCAGCTTAAGCAATGCAGATCAGGCGCTGGTTAACGGTTTTATAACGACCAATGGCACCAAAACCACAGGTGGAGTACTTTATAATCTGGCGGCAACAGCTAATTGGGATAGCGATAGTGGCGCAAAAATCACTACAGAGGGAGTAACGGCTAGCGGCGCCGCACTCAGTGTAGTGTCTTCTGGTGGTTTAGTTAATCCACAAGCAGTGGCGTTGGATGGTACTGGTAATATCTATGTCACCGATTTTGCTGCGAATACCATCGTTAAAATTGCCGCAGGTACTTATGCTGCCAGCACTTACCTTAGTGTGAATCAGCCTTCTGGGTTGGCCTTTGATAAAGCCGGTAATTTGTATGTGAGTGAATACGCCAATAACATCGTACAGGAGTTTACAGCAGGTTCCTTGACGCCGATCACCATTGCCACCGGTCTAAATAAACCAATGGGCTTAACGTTAGATAGTTCGGGTAATGTGTTTGTGGCTAACAACGGTAATACTAATTTAGTTGAAATTAATCATGTTGTTTATACGCCAACACTTACTAGTGGTGTAACGCCTACCCCAGTTAATAACTTCTGGGAAAATACCGGACAACTTGTATTGTCAAAAGCGTTATTTACAGCTTTTGCTGGGGCAAATGTTGTGACTGATGTTAACTTCAGTAACGCGACAGCGGCCATTACTCCTAACGATTATCTCTATTACAACGCTAGCAATGGCGGTGTTTATTATGATGCTAATGGTTCTGTTAGTGGCCCGGCGGTTGAGATTGCAGTAGTAGGCTTGACGAGCCATCCAACTACATTGAGTCTAGGGGATTTTACTTTGGTTGCTTAACAGCAATCGTTCTAACATAGGTACTCTCTCACTACTTAGAGTTTCCGTAGCAATACGGCTTTAAGTAGTGAGGGATTAGTAAGAGTGTTCTGGATTATCAGTAATGGGCTAGTGCAACTCGTTGTACTGCATGTTCATGTCGAGATGTACTATAAAAAAGAGCTTTGCTATCAGCATAAGCTCTTTTTTGTGTCTTAAATGCTAGCTCACTTCACTAGGTTCAGTCTTTTGGCTTCTAGTCAAATGCTCTTCCCACAAGCTCACTGCAAGCGGTTAAGTCTTCCTGCGTGTCCCGTCTTAAGTGGGTAGTCAAAAATACCCAATTAATGACACAAAAAAATGTTTCACAAAGCAATAAAATTATGTTATTTTTCTTGAATCAACTTTTTTAAGAAGTAGCGTAACTCATTCAATTCCTAACTATTTTAATAAAGTTGTCATATTGCCAACACCACAAATTAATTAGGAGTAACCAATGAAAACAGTTAAAATACAGCTCAGCTCAGCTCAGCTCAGCTCAGCTCAGCTCAGCTCAGCCCGCCACACTTAACGTTGCCAACGCTTTAGCCTACAAAGGCACCGCACCCATCGCCATTGTCGATAACAGTACTACGATTTCGCTTAATCTCAGCCGAATAACTGCATTGGGTGCGAAGGTCGCCTCGCTGCAAGAAACTGATACTAATCGCCTATCCGGCGCCATCAGTATTGCCGATACACTTAGCTTTGCCGGAAAAACTAAGGATGGTAATGGCAACGCGGCTGTATTCAGTAATGTCACTGATAAAGTAGCCAACTATACCGATGCTAACGTGGCCGCAATAGTCAATCTCGGTGCGCAAGTCACTGGTGTGGGTTTTAGTGATACCGTCGCTAATTTAAATACCGCTAAAACCCAGTTGTTAACTTGGATGGGTGGTTTATTAAAGAACTATACTTTATCGTTAAACTTGCCTGATGGTACTGTCTTGCAATCGTTTACGACTGATGGGCAAATTCTAACGATTAATGCGGCTAATGCGGCTGGGTTTGCTAACAAAGGCTTAAACTTCTCACTTAAAGTACAAGACACTACCGCTAATCTTAATACCGTCAACTTACATGCTTTGGCCTCTTTAGGGTCACAGCTAGTATCTCTATTTGATACTGATAAAATTAATGATTCTGGCTCTATCATTACTCAAGCCATTAGCGTCGCCGATGTAGTGGTTTTAGCACCTAAATCAACTGATTACTATACCGATTATTATGGGAATTGGCTAACTGGTGGCCTCCTGAGTTTCAGCAACGTTACCGACAGCATCACTAATATTGTTACGAATGCCTCACAATTAAAAGGCATAGCCTCACTAATCACGCTCAATATCAACGATACTGCCGCTAACATTAATACCAACTACGCCAAACTGCTAGCCATTGGTAGCTCAGGACTAGGTTTTACCGTACCAGACAGTAAAGCCCTGAGTGGTTTTGTTTATCTGGGAGGTTCTTCTAATGGCTCTGCTTGGGTTGTCAATGCGGCTACTGCTATAACAGCTAGTCAAGATGGGCTAACTTTACCATTACGCGTACAAGATTCCACTGCGAATCTTAATACGACCAACTTACATACCCTAGCTTCTTTAGGATCACAACTCGTCTCTATTTTCGATAATGATGGCAGCCAAGGTGCTTCAATATCACAAGCAATCAGTGTTGCTGATGCGCTAGTCTTAGCTCCAAAAGCTACTGGCTCGTGGTCAAATATTTGGGGAACTTACCCTTATTCACTGAATTTCAGCAACGTTACCGACACCGCAGCCAACATAGCCAACAACGCTAACAAGCTTTCAGCCTTGGGGTCTCAAATTAGCGTCAATGTGACAGATACGGTTGCCAATATCAACGCCAACCAAACGGCCTTGAGCAGTTTGACTAGCCTTAAAACTATCAACTTACCCGATGGCACTAGCTTCCAAGTAGGCTTTACGGTCAATGTTGCAGGTGCCTTGGGGGTTAACGCTCATGGACTGACTATCTCGTTCTTTAAAGTACAAGACACTAGTGTTAACCTAGCGACTAACTGGGATGCTTTGGCAAAATTGGGCAGTCCTTTAATTTCAGTTCAGAACACGGATAGTGGAGTGACGGCAATTACGGCGGCGCTTAATGTGGCCGACACCTTGATTCTGGCTCCGAAATCACTCAATTCAACCGGTGGCCTGATGAGTTTTGCTAATGTCACTGATTCAGCGGCTAATATTGCCACCAATGCCGCTAAGCTGGCAGCCTTTGGCAATCAGTTGGCAATTAATGTTAGCGATAGCGCAGCCAAAATCAATGCCAACCAGCTTAGTTTGTTGTCTTTGGGTACCGCGCTAAAAAGCATTAATCTACCCGATGGTAACGTCATTAACCTTAATGTCAATGCCAGCGGCTTTTATGTCATCGCTCACGATGCCGTTAAACTCGCCCAAGAAGGTATTACTTTCCCTGTTAATGTAGTCGATACCGATGCCAATATATTCGCTAATGCTGACGCCCTCGCTAAACTAGGGGTACAGATCCACAGCATCACGGATACCAGCGCGGCAAACACGCTGCCAACGGCCATTAATGCCGCTGATGTGATAGTGCTGGCTCCCAAACTCGTTGATTCGAAGGGTGTTAAGGCCGTATTCGGTAATATCTCCGATAGCGCGGCTAATGTCGCGAGCAATCTCGATAAATTACAGGCCATTGCCAACCAAATCAAGACTATTAACCTCAGCGATAGTGGTACACCGGCTTTAAAAATTACGGCAACGCAGCTTAGCACAGGTGGCGACGCGCAAACCCTGGGATTGATAACCGGTAATTACAGTCTTACCGTCAGTGGCGCCACGGTTGCCAATTTTGCTAATTCACTGAGCAACACGCATGTCACTTCAGTGGGTATTATTGATAGTGCTACTAATGTATTGGCAGGATTAGACAACTTACAAGCTAATGCAGCGAAACTGTCTGCTATTACGTTTACCGATAAAGGCACTCCCACTTTAGCGATCACAGCGACCCAATTTGCTAGTGACACCGCCGCTTTCGGGTTAATGACGGGGCAATACAATATTACTGTCACCAATGTTTCGGTGGCTAATATGAATTCGACCTTGGTGAATGCGCTAACGGTTACTCTAAAAGACAGTGCAGTTAATTTACTCGCAGGTTTGGATTCTGTCCAGTCGCAAAGCGGCTACGTCACTGGTATTAAACTGACCGACATCGGTGCACCAGTAATAAAGATTAATGCTACGCAATTCAGTAATGATTACAGTTCATTGAGTCTGATTTCCAGCAATTACCGTTTGAGTATTCAGGGTAGTATTGCCGCTAATTTAGCAGGAAAATTGGGCAATAGCCATTGGGCGGCGGTGTCCGTAGCGGATAGCGGTGTTAATGTTACTAAAAACCTGGATGCCATTCAGGCACATACTGCCAATATTTCCGGCATCAGTTTGACCGATACCAGCACGCCAATATTGAATATCACGGCTGCAACACTGACTAATGATGGTAATGCCTTAAGCTTAATAGGTGGCAATTATAATCTGGCTGTCAGTGGTGAAACCGTAGCACATTTAGCGGCTGACCTGACTAACTCACATGTGACCAGTGTCGGCATTGTGGATTCTGCCGCTAATGTCGTCACTGGTTTAGCGGCGTTAACCACTAATGTCAATAAACTGAGCACCATCAGCCTGATCGATGCCGGCACACCTGATTTAATTCTGACAGCCGCCTCGGTGAGCAGCAATCTATCGGTGTTAAATGACATTCAGTCAAACTACTTGTTGTCAGTTAAGGATACTGCGAGGTCTATTAACACGCTGGATTTAAGTGGTTTGCATACCTCATCAATTGAACTCTTACCTACCAACTTAATTGTTGGCGGAACTGTGCAAGAAAATACTCAGGTGACTAATCTCAATTTATCATTGATCAATCTGAACGGCGATAGCATCAATGAAAAGGTCTACAACACCACTGGCACTGAGATAGACATACTGGACAGTACGTCGGCAATCATTAGTCAATTCATTTTTACCCATGATACAGAAGCACAATTGCATTTAGTGGGGGTCGGCAGCACACCGATACACTTGATCTAATCAAGCGTTAAGGAATGAAAATATAATAACTTAAGCATTTTTTGTGGGAGCGGCTTTACCCGCTTCCACAAGACTTCTTCGACAAGCTCACTGCAAGCGGTTAAGTCTTCCTGCGTGTCGCGTCTTAAGTGGGTAGTTAGATCTCCCAAACTGAGTTAATTAGGCTTAGGGAACAAACTTTTCAACGGGGTTAGAGAAATTATAGATGCCCATTTTATTCGCTTCCGAACTGGTGGCAGCGGCCTTAAAGATATATTTAATGCCACTGGTTAAGTTTGATATCATCCCTTTGGATTTAGAAAATATCTTGGTGTAATATTCTGCATCGTCTGCGGGTGCGGGTAAAGGCGAATAAAGCACTATATATTCAGTTGCATGAGGATCAGCGCCAATCTCAAAAAACATTTCCCCTGAGTTATTACCATAATACACATCCA
This sequence comes from uncultured Methylococcaceae bacterium, assembly GCA_903839855.1. Taxonomy (GTDB): domain Bacteria; phylum Pseudomonadota; class Gammaproteobacteria; order Methylococcales; family Methylomonadaceae; genus Methylobacter_C. Next base: position 605 of record CAIMEB010000154.1, on the reverse strand, counting down.
GGGTTGGAGCATCTAAGATACCGACCACAGAGGGTGTTCTTGAGAGATTAAATCCTGAACTATCCAATTTGGTCAGGTCAGTGCCTACCGTCTGATTAACATAACCACCGAGAGCGCTAAGACAATTTTCAAGTGCCCGGCGGAGGGCGACTTTATTCGCGGTATCTTCTTTGGTGCCATCTTTAGACTTGATTAATGCAGCCGTATAAAGCGTAATGGCAGCTTGAACCGTTTCTAAATCAGGTAGAGGTGCCGTAAAATTGGGGTTGTTGGTCATTTTTAGAACGATTTTCTGAGCGTAGCTTACAAGCTCATTATCTTTAATCTTACTAAAATTGATTAGTGCCTTTTGTATTCTCATAATTCCCTCGAATGCGCCCGTAAATGGGCATTAAATGATGAAATCCAATTCAAAATCCCTGCAACAGTCAGTGCAATTTGAGTGTTAGCGGTTTGAGTATAGTCTCTTTTACAAAAAATACACTTTATACTCGATGTTCAAGTTTTTATAACTTGTTGATTTTAAATTAAACAGGAGTAATTTAAGTTTATTATAAATCAATGTGTTATGTTTTATTTTATTTGAAACAACATAAAATAACCTC
>CAIMEB010000153.1 GCA_903839855.1 uncultured Methylococcaceae bacterium | reverse complement strand
TTCATACGAGCGATGAATTCAATAGTCATATTAAAGGTTGGGAGGAAAAAGGTTTGAAGGTTTATCGTCTTCCCACCTATTCGCCTGAATTGAATATTATTGAAATTGTCTGGCGTAAAATCAAATATGACTGGTTGCCTATTGACGCTTATAAGTCTTTTGCTGATCTCAAAAGAGAATTATTTGATGTGCTTGCTAATATTGGACTATCTTTCACCGTAGACTTTTCTTAAAAGTTAAGTTAAATTAATTTTACATAGGTACTTAACATAATAACGAACAACATGCGACCTGAGCTTATTTAAGCGTGATCCGGAAAAATCTGCCTAGGCATGGTCTCCAATATTGGGCTACTTTCTATTTTTTGCTGTGGCATTTCACGTGTTTTTTAAGTAAAACTGTGTCATATCACACGCTTTGCTAGCAGGTGATCTTAAATAAAATACCTTACGCTCTGATATACAAGGTAAAACACATTACTGGTATAAATTTTGCATCGATTGGATATATTACTACGAATCCAATCAATAATTTAACCTTACAAGCTAATGAAAAGTTACACTCGAACAGCAAACACCTTCCAGCACATTAAAAGCAAATTAACCTACAACAGTGTTTGGCGATGGCATTTTTATGCCGGCATATTTTGCATACCCTTTGCCATTTGGCTCTCTATTACGGGCGGTATTTATTTATTCAAACCTCAAATTGAAGCCTGGATAGATAGGGATTATGACAATCTTGTGGTCATAGGGCAATTAGCAACAGCCAAACAACAAGTGGCCGCAGCCTTGGCGACCGTACCTGGTTCGGTTCTTAACGCTTATGAAATGCCAACCTCAGAAACCTCAGCCGTGCGTATTTTGGTAGGCAAAGATAAACAGTTACAACGCGTCTATGTACACCCACAAACCCTGGAAATTTTAAATAGCGTTCCTGAAGATGAACGACTCATGCAATTAATCTTTCATCTGCACGGTGACTTGCTGGCAGGCGATAAAGGCTCTTATCTGGTGGAATTGGCGGCTTCGTGGATGGTGGTACTCATTATTACTGGACTTTATCTCTGGTGGCCACGCAATGCCACGGGCCTTGCAGGTATTGTCTATCCTCGACTCACCGCAGGTAAACGCACTTTTTGGCGTGACATTCATTCAGTCACTGGTTTATGGGTGGCCTTTTTTGTATTGTTTTTAATCATCAGTGGCTTACCTTGGGCAAAATCATGGGGTAGTATGCTTAAAGTTGTCCGCCAAAGCACCCAAAACACTGTCGTTAAGCAAGACTGGACCACCGGACGCTCTTCAGAATTGGCGGAGCGACAAGCCAGCAATACACCCGCTGCAAGCTCTACAGGGCACGAAGGTCATAACATGGCAAGCACGGCAACAGTGTCTGACTATGCTATTCTGGATCATATTGTGCCTTTAATCGCGGCTCAAAATCTTGCGTACCCCGTGCTAATATCCCCACCGAATAAAAAGGGTGCGAACTGGTCGGCGCGTTCAGATAGTCAAAACCGGCCATTACGGGTTAATCTAAAACTGGATGCCAGCACAGGAGAAATCATCGAACGTAAAGAGTTTTCTCAGCGACCTTTGCTTGACCGCATTATTGGTGTCGGTGTTGCCGCTCATGAAGGCCAGTTATTTGGCTGGTTTAATCAGGTACTGGGCGTACTGACTGCGCTGGGGGTTTTCTTGCTGGGTGTTAGTTCGGTGATCTTATGGTGGGGACGACGCAACCCAGGTACACTAGGCGCTCCAAAAGCCATTAACCGTCCACCACTACCGGCTTATCTGGGTCTGGTTATTGTTGTTTTAGGA
>CAIMEB010000152.1 GCA_903839855.1 uncultured Methylococcaceae bacterium | reverse complement strand
TTTCTTAAATTTAAGAAACAGCTAAGCCGTTTATCTTTAAAGTCACTGGCCGTTTTTTAATGGCTACGGTAGCTTGTTGTTAATTTTTTATTGACATCAAAAGTGTCAACTACTTTTAGGCTGCTATGAAGGATGCCGGTAAATTTAATTGTTCTCATAAAATGCACCATAATTCCAATTCAGTATTATTTGTTTGAACCGTTTCGTACATCAATCTTGCACTGAGTGAGGTACGAAGCGCATCAATTGCCCTGTGGCTTCCTTACGTCAGCCTATCCTACGGACTAAAAGGAACTTGTGACACGTTAAAGTCGTGTGGGCAACTTCTTTTCGTTGCCCAACATTCAACGGTCAAAATCAGAATATCGAGAGATTTCTTTAATGCCGTTCATGCGTTTTAACGCGAAAATGTCGGGCACGAAAAGCATGTGCCCGACCTACCTGGGAACATGCCTAACGCAAAGATCCGCTGGCGTTGAGTTAAGCATTTAACTTTACTCTGACCCCAGTTATTCTGACCCCAGTTATTCCCCTCAGCAAGAGACTGACCTCGCCGTCAGTGCGCTGAATCATCGCCCTCGGAAGCGCCTAAATTACAGGACTCCCTGGGAAGTATTTAATGATTTGACAGGGCAATACTTCGATTCTTTTCCGAGTGTTGCACTTATGACTTGAATTCGCCTAATATTATTTCTACGCTGACTTTGTTGAGAGTAAACCAATACAAAGTCACCGTTGAGGGATAGTACTCTGCTCTTAACCAGGACAGGAATGCTCTAAAAGGAAAGACTTTCAGAGCAAACTAATCCATGTTTAGAGTAAACAAGTATTAGTTTGTAGCAAACAAGGTTCCTTTTACTACAAACAAGACCTAGAATGCCCATTTTATTGTATACTGACAACCTCGCATCGAGTCGATAACCCTAAAACAGCCTCTCTTAAGCCCATTTAAGGTCGTGTTTATTCTAAAAATGATCATGTTTGCAACAAGAAGAACCCTTTCTGTCTTAAACAAGGTCTTGTTTGCTTTAAAAGAGTCCTTGTTTGCGCCATATACGCTGAATCACTGACAGTGAATCGCCGACATATTATTGAATATATTGTACTCTTTTAAAAAGTATGATAAAAAACGCCGAAAATAAAACCTGTTAATAGTTAGAATTTATAGATTCACTATAAGAGCCAATTAATTAATCCCGACAAGGATCACCATGACAATTTATAAATTACCTAATGTTTCAGGAATCACTACTAGCAATAACACTATTCTTAATAGTGGTGATCGGGAAATAATTACCAATGGCGGTATAGCCTATTACACTACCGTCAATAACGGTGCTGTGGAAATTGTGTCCAGAGGCGGTCAGGCTATCTCCAGTTACGTTTCAAAAGGTGGTAATGTAGTTATTTCAACTGGCGGGGTGGCTAGCGGTACTCAAATCTATTCCGGTGGTACAGAAATTGTAAACAGTGGTGGAGTGGATAGCGGCTCTACTGTGTATAACGGCGGCACAGAAAGAGTCGCCAGCGGTGCTACTGCCAATGGCGACACTATTTACTACGGCGGGGTTGAAACAGTCGCTAGCGGTGGACTGGCTATTAACACTAATGCTGCTAGTAACGCCAATTTTCAAATCAATAACGGTGCGATTGAGCAAGTCAGCGCTGGTGTCGCCAATTATGTAAACGTCAATAAAGGCGGATTAGAACAAGTGCTTAGTGGTGGTACGGCATATAATACAGTCGTTAACAGTGCTGGCAGTGTGCAGGTGTCAAATGGCGGAGTGGCATTAAATACCACTCTCAACTCTGGTGGTAATGAATTTGTAGTCAGTGGTGGCGTTGCCTCCAATACTATCATTAATAAAGGTGGCACAGAAACCGTTAACTACGGTGGGGTGGATAGCGGCTGTACTGTGTACAGTGGCGGCACTGAAGTCGTAAACAGTGGTGGCGTAGCCTATGGTACTATCATAAATAATGGCGGCACAGAAACCGTCAACAGAGGTGGAGTGGATAGCGGCTCTACAGTGTATACCGGTGGCACTGAAGTCGTAAACAGTGGTGGTCTGGCTATCAATACTTATAACTTTGGTTACGCTGCTACTGGTATCGCTGCCAGCGCGGGTAGTATCCAAATCAATAACGGTGGCAAGGAACTAGTCAGTATTAACGGTGTAGATTATGTGACTGTAAACAGTGGTGGTATGGAGCAAAGTGCCAGCGGTGGGATAGCCTATTACACGACTGTAAACAACGGTGGTATAGAGCAAATTGCCAACAGCGGTACAGCCTATTACAGCATTATTAATTCGGGTGGTAGCGAACAGATAGCCAATGGCGGAAATGTTTATGGCTCTATTCTTAAGGGTGGCAGTTCGGTGGTCAGTAATGGTGCCTCTGCAAACGGCACAACCATCTTGAATGGCGGCAGTGAAATCGTTTCTAGCGGAGGGGTGGTAAGCGGGATAATCATTAGTAGTGGCGGCACAGAAACTGTAAACAGTGGTGGAGTGGATAGAGGCTCTACTGTGTATGCCGGCGGTACTGAAATCGTAAGCGTTGGTGGTCTGGCTATCAATACAAACAACTATGGTTACGCTATTGTTTCTAGCGGAGGGGTGGTAAGCGGGATGACCATTATGAGTGGCGGCACAGAAACTGTAAACAGTGGTGGTGTGGATAGCGGCTCTACAGTGTATACCGGCGGCACTGAAGTCGTAAACAGTGGTGGTCTGGCTATCAATACTTATAACTTTGGTTACGCTGCTACTGGTATCGCTGCCAGCGCGGGTAGTATCCAAATCAATAACGGTGGCAAGGAACTAGTCAGTATTAACGGTGTGGATTATGTGACTGTAAACAACGGTGGTATTGAGCAAATTGCCAGCGGTGGGGTAGCCTATTACACCACTATAAATTCCGGAGGTGTTGAGCAAATTGCCAGCGGTGGGATAGCCTATTACACCACTATAAATTCCGGAGGTGTTGAGCAAATTGCCAGCGGTGGGGTAGCCTATTACACCACTATAAATTCCGGAGGTAGCGAGCAAATTGCCAGCGGTGGAATAGCCTATTACACCACTATAAATTCCGGAGGTAGCGAACAAATTGTCAACGGTGGTACTGATTATTCCACGACTATCAACTCCGGCGGCAGCCAAGTTATATCCCAGGGCGGTATAGCTAATAATTCCGTAGTCTATAGTGGTGGCGTTGAAACTGTAGCTAGCGGTGGTATTGATTATTTACCGGTTAATAGCGGTGGTATTGAAAACGTATTGAGCGGTGGGAAATTAGTCGTTAACAATGGACTGACTGGTATCAGTTTGAACGGCGGTGCTATACTTGACTTACAGGGTGTAATCGCTACCAAAGGCAGCGTTAATGCGGCTAATCAACTGTTACTGACTAATGGCAGCACTCTAGTTGAAACCTTGGGTTTGGTGGGTGATAACAGTAATTTTAGTTTTAATTTCAAAACTGATGGTGCAGGCGGTACCTTGGTGACAGCTACTTCTATCGTCAAAATTGCTGCGGGTACTTATGCTGCTAGCACTTACCACAGTGTCAATCAGCTTTCTGGATTAGCTGTTGATAAAGCGGGTAATTTGCATGTGAGTGAATACGACAATAACACCGTACAGAAATTTACTGCGGGTACATTGACGCCCATTACCATCGGTACGGGTCTAAATAAACCGATGGACTTATCGTTAGACAGTTCGGGTAATGTATTTGTGGTTAATAACAGCAATACAAATTTGGTCGAAATTAATCATGTGTTTTATAGGTCTACTGATTATCTCTATCACAACGCTAGCAACGGTGGTGTTTATTATGATGCTAATGGTTCTACTAGTGGGTCCGCTGTTGAGATTGCGGTAATAGGCTTGACGACCCACCCCGTTGGGTTGACTTCAGGGGATTTTACATTGATTGCTTAATAGTAATGGTTTTTTCATAGGAACTGCTTTACTACTTAGCGTTTCCGTATTTATTCAGTAAGGTAAGACGCAATGATAAAACTCCATTTATATTGGAGTAAAACAGCTTTAGCTGTTTTTACAGGCAATAGCTGAAGCGATTGCACGCCTGTTTTTTTAACAACTTGTGTTTTATTAACTATTTTATTTATTGCGAGTTACCTAATAGTGCTAGTCATAATTAAAGCCGGGTATTTTATGAATAACGGCTTTAATCGCACTCACTGTTATTAATCGTGTACATTCAAATTGTCTGGGGGTGTCTTTGTGCCTTGGACACCAGAGAAAATCCTGATGGTCAAAACGCACGCGCACATCGTTCCAGCAGCTATTGCACGTGTGGTAATTAATCACTCGATAAGGTGTATCAAATTCGGTAGTGGGGTGAGTAAAGCCACTGATCAACACCACGGGCGTCTCCATAGCCCAAGCCAACCAGGACAAGCCACTGCTCAGTCCAATGAAAAAGTCGGCATGCTTCAGCCAGCGGGCTCTCTCCAATAACGGACGATCACCGGTCTGGTCTTCTGCGCCATGGGGGATGTGGTTCCAGACGATGCCAAAGCCATGCACCGGTTTCTGATCCAGGCAAATCACCCGATAGCCTTGAGCCTTTAAAAAGCTGACCAGCTCCCGCCAGCCGCCCGGATTGTTCCAGTATTTGCACTGAGTGGTACTTTGCGTGGCAATACAGACATAAGGTTCTGCAATAGGTCGGCTGTCATCGCTCAGCTTGATAAGCGGTCGTCGTTCTGTAGAGTCTACGCCAAGAATATAACCGGCAGTACGATGCAGACCGACTAACCGAAAATCGCAAGGCTGAAAGATAGTGGCATCATCATCAAAAAACAGACCGATTCGGTAGGTTGCATAATATCGTTCTGGTTTGACTTGTGCTTGCGTCAAAAAAGTGATGTCAGGATAGGCGTCTTTAAATAACGGAATCAGTTGTTCGGCTATAACAATGCTCAGCCGACAGTTATGCAACGCTTGGAATTTAACGGCATAAGGCAACCAGCCGATGGTGTCGCCAAGCGTTCCTACCGGGAGTTGCACCAGAACTTCGTGACCCTGTGCCGCATATTCATGACTGAATACCGGTTGTCCATCGGCCCAGACTTCAATGCGATAGCGGACGAAATAACGTTTGGTACTGTTAATACGACCATTGACCAGGTTCGTTTCAAAGACGATGTTGCCGGTATCGATATCGGATAGCCTGACCCGCCATTGTCCCTCGGGCAATACTACCCGACAACCATCGTTAAAATCATATTTGATTTCCAATGGCCCCGCTTGAGTCGGTAATTCGGATGAGGGGGCAAAGTTTTGTTTTTTGATCGGATTGATAGATGGCAAGGCTGGGGTGTTTTCCGATACCTCTAAAGGAGCAACGTCCTGATGACCAGATTCTTGCGGCGATGTAATAGCAGATTGCATGTTTCGGCTCTAATTTAAGTAGTCTAAATCCACCATTACACTAACATATTTTTTAAAAGCCGCCAATAAAGATAATGAGCAATCGACCCTGATGAAACAACTGACAATGCGTTATGTCAACAAACTGAAGTGCAAATATAAAAAGAGCTAGTCATACTGGCTAGCTCTTTATCAGGTCATATTCCTGAAGTGATAATTCCTGAAGTTGCCTAAGTTATTTAATGCACGTTCCTAAGTGTCTTATAAATTTACTCCTAACTAAAAGGGTTCTTTAAAGGGTCTCAAATCCAGTTCATGAGTCCATGCACTGGCGTGTTGTTGGTGAATAGCCCAGTAGGTTTCAGCAATGGCATCAAGTTGCAATAAGCCCTCCTGGCCTTTGGTCTTAACATAGTCAGGGAATTGAGTTCTTGCTCGTTCGCCATCGATCACGCCATCAATTTTGACTCCTCGTTGTTATTGATTGTTAGCTGTATTTCATATAATAGCAAGTGATGTGCCAGTAATTAATAATAATATTTATCTTAATTTACAATGAGTTGGTTTTTAACGTTGTCAGATTAAGGAAGCTGTGCTTCAATTAGGGAAAAATTATTTCACAGAATACCATGGACAATAACTCGCTTTCCGATTTAACACCGGTCTATTTCCTGCAAACCTTCATCCTTGAGTTGATGCACGCCAGCGAACTGCAAGGACAAAAACACTGTGAGCAATTAATTGAACACATTGCCAAGACCGCTGGGTGTTTTTTTGAAGAAACCTATCGGGAAGACACCCATAAAAGTGAGCTGCTCGATAAAGAAAGCTATATCGAACTCATCCTCGGTCTTAAAAACAATATTGGCGGTAAATTTTCACTGGCTTCCAGTACACAGGATTGCATTACCGTTACTAACAGTTGCTGCCCTTTTGGCGATCGGGTGACCAATTTTCCTGAGCTGTGCAGAATGACATCCAGTGTCTTTGGAGGCATTGCAGCCCGGAATTTCGGTTACGCTAAAGTGGAAATAAAACAAAGCATTGCTCGTCATAATGGCAAATGTGAAGTTTGTATATACACCAGTCCAAATTTAGCAAAAGGCCATCCTGGAATGGAATACACCGATACGACACCCGTAAAAGAAATGCAGGATATTGATGAGTTACACTCCCGTATTGAACTGAGCATGCAACAGATTTGGCGTCAACATAGCAAGAAGCCTGCAAAAAAACACCAGCCTCCGGCGATTATTGCTAAGTCACCTGCCATGCAGAAGATTTTGCAATCCATTGAAATTATAGCGCCTACGCTGGCAACGGTTTTAATTCACGGTCAGACAGGCGTTGGCAAGGAGCTGATTGCCAGAGCCATTCACGCGATGAGTGACCGCTGCAATAAACCTTTTATCCCTATTAATTGTGGAGCCATTCCAGAAAGTCTGATCGAAAGTGCCTTGTTCGGCCATGAAAAAGGCGCGTTTACCGGAGCCATCGAAGTGCATCAAGGCTATTTTGAAAGAGCTGAAGGCGGGACTTTGTTTCTGGATGAAGTCGATACCTTGTCCCCTGCCGCACAAACTCGCTTGCTACGCGTAATCCAGGAAAGTGAACTCGAAAGAGTTGGCGGAAAACAAACCCTACCCGTTGATCTAAGAATAATCTCCGCAACCAATAATAATCTGGAAGAATTGGTTAAGCAGGGCCAATTTCGCAAAGACTTGTATTACCGTATTAATGTGGTTCGATTAAGCATTCCGGTTTTGGCCGAACGTCCTGAAGATTTGCCCTATCTTGTACAATTAATTGTGCAGCGCTTGAGTAAGAAATATAACAAAGCGGTTGAATCTGTTAGCCGTGAAGTCATGCAAAAAATTCGCGCGTATTCTTGGCCTGGTAATGTCCGCGAGCTGGAAAATATACTTGAGCGCAGTATTTTATTTGCTACCGACAAAGAAATAACCAAGCTGGATTTAGAGTTTGCAGCCGACTCAAACACTATTCATGAATGGAAAGACATCAAAGAACTCGCTATAACTCAGGCTGAACGAATTTTTCTTGAAGGTACTTTAAAGCAGCATCAGGGCAACGTGAAAAAAGTAGCTGAAGACATGGGAATTACAACACGTGCGGTTTATACAAAACTGAAAAAATATATGCTTTATTCAGTGAATTATCGGAGCAATTAGCCTGATTTACCCTTGCCCTCCTGTTTTTTGCTATCAAAGTCATTATCTTCCGGGCAACCATAGTTCTTTCCTGTATAAGATAAGATCAATATAGCAACACTCAGTAGGGCAATAGCGACCGTAATACTGAGCAGCAAATAAAGATGAAAACTGTCTGCCACTTTCTGCACATCAATCACTAAATGCCGAGATAACGCAGTGATAGCAATGTAAATTAAAAACTGTACAGGTAATCGACGTGTCTTAAAATAAGTACCGACCATTGCCCCCAATTCAAGATAAATAAATAATAACAATATCTCTTCCAGGTTGGCATGACCTGATTTCATCATTTCTATATAGTCATGAATTGCCGACCAAACGATAGTAGCTCCAATAACAAATAACGCGAGATAATGAAAAGTATCCACCAGGATATCGCCTATTTTGTGAACTAGAATGGTTTTATTATTCATGATGATATATAGATTTAAGAAAGGTTGAGCCTAATTTAGTGCTATTTACTGTGTACTTAGGGATCAAATCAGAATAGTCTGTGTGTGATCCATTTTGTTCTAAACGTAATCCCCATCATTATATACGCCTAACCAAGTGATGGTATAGATAAGGAATCCATTAATGAAACAATTAACTTTAGTATCTATTTTATTCGCTATCCTGGTATCGCTGCCCATTCATGCAGTGGAGAAAGCCAACGAACAACGACTTGATGAAGTCGTCCAACACGGCTCAAAGGTTATGCCTTTTGATTTAGAACAAACCACTCATGTTTTTTCTAAAACTACAAATGGAGGCATACAACAGGTCCTTGTTAAGGATGCAGGCAACGTAGATCAAATTAAATTAATTCGTGAGCATTTAACCAAAATTGCCCATGAATTTCATCAAGGTGATTTCTCTAATCCTGCAAAAATTCATGGTTACACCATGCCAGGCCTGGATGAATTACGCAAGGCGAAGCCCAATCAAATTGAAATTGTGTATAAAGAGCTACCTAACGGTGCAGAAATCAATTACTCAAGTGATATACCTGAACTGATCAAGGCGATTCATCAATGGTTTGATGCTCAATTAAGTGATCATGCACGGCACGCTGTTTCGGGACATTCAAATCATCAGATGCATAAATAATAATTAATGACGACTATTATAATAATGAACCTATATAGGTCGAGGAGAGGAAATGAACAAATCAATTAATCTATCCCGTCGCCGCTTTTTTGCGAAAACTGGCGCCGGTCTCTTAGTTGGGGCAGGATTACCCAGCTGGTTACAGGCTATGGAAGGCATGAGTGAGATGCCTAAAAGGGCGCCCAATAAAGCGTCCCCCAACTTTCATCCCGATGTGGAAATCGATTTACTAACCAAACCATCAACTATTTCTATATTGCCAGGTCAACCGACACAAGTTCTGCAATACGTTGCAAAGCTGATTAAAGGTCCTGCCAATACGTTAACGGAGATACCGGGTTCCTATTTAGGGTCCATACTACGTTTTGAAAAAGGCCAAAAAATCCGTATCAATCTGCGCAGTGAGCTCAATGAGCCTACCATCACCCATTGGCACGGTTTACATGTACCTGCATTAATGGATGGTCATCCACTTTACGCGATCGATAAAGGCCAGATCTTTGTTTATGAGTTTGAGATGCTTAATCGTGCCAGTATGAACATTTATCATCCACATCCACATAATTTGACTGCTAGCCAGGTTTATCGTGGACTAGCGGGTGCTATTCTGGTCAATGATCAAGAAGAACAGAAATTAGGCTTGCCGGACGGTGAGTACGAAATTCCCATTGTGATTCAGGATAGACAGTTTGATGATAACAATCAGTTGATTTATGCGAGTCATATGCGTGACCGTATGATGGGCTTTTACGGTGATAAGATACTCATTAACGGTCGTCCTGATTTTAATCTTGACGTGGCCAGTCGGGCTTATCGCTTTAGAATACTTAACGGTTCAACCGCCCGTATTTATAAATTGGCTTGGGATGATAATTCACCGATTACGGTGATTGGCACTGATGGTGGTTTATTAGAATCTCCGCTTCATAAACCTTATGTGATGTTGGCTCCCGGTGAGCGCCTTGATGTATGGGCTGATTTTAGTGGCCGAAATGTGGGGTCTCAACTGGTCTTACGTAGCAGCTCCTTTTCGGGTGTGTTACCAAAAATGGCCGAGCGCATGATGGGGCATGCAAGCCGTATGCATCAAATGGGATTGCCGGTCGGTAGTGACTATCCACTATTGACTGTTAAAGTGACACGGCAGGTCAGTGATAGTCCAGCATTACCTAATTCCTTGTCCAGTTATCATCAT
>CAIMEB010000151.1 GCA_903839855.1 uncultured Methylococcaceae bacterium | reverse complement strand
ATTTCTTAAATTTAAGAAACAGCTAAGCCGTTTATCTTTAAAGTCACTGGCCGTTTTTTAATGGCTACGGTAGCTTGTTGTTAATTTTTTATTGACATCAAAAGTGTCAACTACTTTTAGGCTGCTATGAAGGATGCCCAGTTTAGCTATCAATAAGCCCGGTTTAGATATTAAAAACGGTTGTTAAGGTATCTTTACGTGGCGTTTAGGTTTTATTATTTATCTAAAACTTAATCTGGCAGGTGTTCTTCATAAGTGGAATGCCTGTCAGATTATCAGTTTAAGCGTTTAACGCCGTTAGTTGATTAACTTTGATACAGAGGCGCAAAAATCGGTAACGCCTGTGGGTGTTACTGCTGCGACTTTAACTTCTAAAATTGACCCGACTTCCAGGTCTTCAATAAGAATAGTTGCTTGAGTGGTCAGGCCAGCAGGTCCCCATACGCCTTGTACACCGGCAGCGGATGTAATCCTTTTCCCCCAAGAATAAGCACCCGCGTGTTCAACCGTTTGAGTCGTTGCTTTTGCAGTACCCGAGCGAGGGCCATCACTCAGGGTTAATACCTGTTTATCTCTGGCAGCAGGCTGACTGGAAGCATTAAATACACTGCTTAAGATTTTAGTTAAATCACCATTGGCTATTCTATTAACATAACCGACTGTGTATTTAAAAAGTAATGTAGCGGCATCAGCACTGTCATGCATGGCAGATACGGCGGGATGACTACCATCTGCTGCGGCCAGTATGGCAAGCTCAAGATTATCAACGGCTAACTGAAGAGTCTCTAAAGGAATGTCTGGGGTTGTATAGACCGGGTTGTTGGTTAGGTGGGTGATGACATTCTTAAAGTATGTCGGTTTGGTTTTGAGCGGAATGGTTACAAAGTCTAACAGCGCTATAATCGTTTTCATTATCTTTCCTTGGTTAATGGAAGGATTGTCACAGCTAAACAATAGTCCTTTAATTAAAGAATAGATACAACTATCTGATTTATTTTTAAATAGTTATTAAAGTCAGCCTATTTTTATTTTTTGGGGTTCTAATTTGATAGTAGTTACCAGTTAATGTTTCTAAATTAAACCCAATAATCCAAAAGCCTCTGCTTGTAGTATTTATACTTTTACTTTATGAGGTATGATAAGGTAATAACTTTATTAAACAAGGCGATGATTATGGCAACTATTACTTTTGATATGCTTGAGTTAGTCGATAAGCTTAAAACGGCGGGATTTGATCAAAAACAATCAGAAACAGTTATTCGTGTGATAGTTGAAACACAGGATGGGTTAGTAAGGAAACACGATCTGACTGAAGTTAAAAATGAAATTAAAGCAGACATGAACATTCGCTTTGAACGCATTGATGGCGAACTTAAACTTAATAGATGGATGCTGGGTGTATTATTAGCCGGTGTTATGTCGATTGTCGTTAAAACCTTCTTTTAAGGTAAAATACGGGCTGAATATATTCTGCAACATTAGGGTATGGTATTAAAGCCGATGTATTTGGACAGTTTTTACATCAGCTTAGATTGGTAAGTCACACACAATCGTTTACCACGATTATTTCGGTGCTCTGGCAGTTTATTTTTTAATAGGTCGACAAAGCAAGTGATTTGCTCCCTATTGTAGGGCACTTCGTAACTCATTTGCTGATGGTTATTACCCTAATTAGCGAAGACTTTTGAAATCTAGGCTATGATAAAACCAAAATCACAAAACCCCTACTACGCGGGAAAAGCAAATAGTTAAATAGATGAATAGTTAAAAAGCCCTCACAGCCCTAACTGGGAAAGTATGATTTGGTCATTTGCAACAACACTAACCGTCGGCGGCATTGTGATTGCAGCGATTAAATTTTTATAAGTTCGCTCCAAAAGCGACAGCTTAGTAGGAGGGTCTCTTAAATTGTTATTGAGTCTACTATTTTACAATAATTCCCTAGAGTTTGTTGGTCTACTACCCGCCTTACCCTAGTAAATATAACCCAATTCACCCGCAACCCATCCCCCGGCTTTGCCCCACGCGCTACCGCCGCGTGTGTCCGACCCGGCTGCTGGTCTGCTACTGAACGGGACTGACTGACTCAATGACCTCGGGCAAGACGGAAACCGATATCGTTGAGAGCGAAATCGGGCGAGCTGTAGTTACGGTTGGCAGAACGGCAGTCCCTGCCGTTGTTGAACCACGAGCCGCCACGCAAAACGCGATAATCGCCTGTATCAGATCCTTTGGGATCAGTAATTGATTGCACCGAATAATCACCATACCAGTCCTGACACCATTCCCTAACATTGCCATGCATTTCGTACAAACCCCAAGCATTTGGAGGTAAGGATTTAACGTCCACAGTTTCTCGCCGGTAATGACTGGGCTTACCGTTGTTGTAGGGCTTTGTACCGTCAAAATTTACTAACCCTGAATCAATTTGCACTCCAAATGAAAATGGGGTTTGGGTTCCGGCACGACAGGCATATTCCCACTGGGCTTCGGTCGGCAAACACAGGTTCAATTCCGGTTTCATGCTGTTCATTTTGCCTATAAATACCTGAACAGTATTCCAGCTGACTGTATCCACAGGGCGGTAAGCACCTTTGAATTTGCTGGGATTTTCATTCATCACTGCTTGCCACAAGGCTTGAGTGACGGCGCTATCGGCCAACCAATAACCCTGGGTCAGGGTGACAGTGTGTTGAATTTCATTTTCCCAGCGCTCCGGTTCATCTCTAGGCGAACCCATTTCAAATGTACCCGGCTCTATCCAGCGAAAAATTTGCCGTACGCCTTTGTAAGTAAACGCCATCCACAAACCAAAAGGGTCTTCGCCCCAATCAGACGCCCAGGATTCAGGAAATTCTTTGGGATAAATGCTGTGTTTACGCATGCAGATCAATGCCTGGGGTTAACTGATAAGTCGGCCATCCGGCGGGCGTTCACGCTGCTTCCGCTTACATTACTAGCACATCCGGTGACCTTAATTTTTGCCGACAGAAAATTGTGCCGATCGGACAGGATGAAAGTCTGGTCATATTCGCTCATTCCAACAGCGAATTGAGCTCGGGCAAGACGGAAACCGATATCGTTGTTAGCGTTATCGGGCGAGTTGTTGTTACGGTTGGCAGAACGGCAGTTCCTGCCGTTGTTGATCCACGAGCCGCCACGCAAAACGCGATTATCGCCTGTTCGACCTTCACCCTTAGTCATTTTATACCGCTAAGGGCGGATGATGGAATAAATTTTGTTTACGCCAGGAGGCACTTTCAGTACCCTGAAGGATTGCATGAACGGCAGCATAGCAGCTTTGTAACTGTGTTGCCGTGATAGTGCCTTCTTGGTACTGCCCTTCCCAGTACAACCGTCGTTTCTGGTAATTGCGCTTACGGCGCAGGCTTAAACGAACAACTCCAGGCAGGATTCGGTAGCCGCAATAACTAATACCTTGTAAACTTCGCTGGATTTGCCAGTCGGATTTGATAGTCAGTTGTCGTTGTTCTGTCAGATAATCTTGTACGTGTTGCAACACCTGTTTAACCCCGTGCTTACTATCACACCACCACACAATATCATCCATGTAGCGCACATGCGCCCTCACTTCCGGCATATCATTGAGCAATCTATCCAGTCCATCCAGATAGTAATTTGCAAAATATTGTGAAGTCAGTGAGCCTATTGGTAAGCCTTTACCGGGCTCTGAATGAAAGCAATCCAACAGTCGCTGTAATTGCAAGGTAAAATCAGTCCCTTTGAAGCGTCGCAATAATATATCCAGTAAAATTGCGTGATCAATACAAGCAAAGTAACTTTTAATATCGATTTTGCCGTACCATTGATAGCGACGAATGGATTGTTGTACTGATTCGGCGGCCCGATGCACGCCTAAACCGGCTCTACAGGCATAACTGGTTGGCAACATGGCCCGCTCTATGACGGGTCCCGCCAGATTTATAACCGCATGATGAAAAATTCGATCTTCAAAGCAAGCCGCATGGATGATTCGCTTTTTAGGATCATGAATGGTAAATTCCCTAAACCGACCATATGGCATCTGGGCATTAAGAATAGCACTGGCTAACTGATTAAGATGGGAGTTCGCTTGCTGCAAAAATTGGCTAACCTGTTCCCTTTGTTGTTTGCCCCGCCCGGCTTTGTGTAAAGCCAGACTTAAATTTGCCCGTTCAGCAATGTCTTCAAGGGTAATGAGTGTTCGCTTCATCCTTAGCCCCGCTTAGCTCTCGACTCCATAAACTATGGAGTTTTTTCAAAAAAACTTCGCCGTATTTATCGATGCGAGATTTACCCACACCGGTTATTTGCATTAAATCCGCTTTGGTGCTAATGCGTTGTTGCACCATAGCGGCGAGTTGTTCATTGGTAAACAAAGCATACGCTGGCACGTTTTGCAGATCGGCCAGTTCTTTGCGAAAATTTCGTAATTCCAAGTACAGGCTAAAATCCGCTTCACTCAGAATTTGTTTGTAATCAACCGTTGGTTTGCTGCGATTATCCGCAGAAATAGAAGGAGCCGTTTCACCCTCCAACCAGGAGATACAAATTGACCAGAAACTGTCTGCGCCGTCGACGACCAATTGCTTTTCTATAAAGCTGATACGATGCTGACTGCAAAATGCATTGAGCGCGGCTTCGGCAAGCTCTGGATTACGGGCCGGAATGGCAAAGAATTTATATTTCATTTTTTCAATAGGTTCTTAACACGATCAATCATGCTTTTCGTCTTATTTGAGTTGATTTTAGTCTCTTGCTGTGTCGCTTCAGCATCCAGCAGACCATCCCCCGGCTGTGTCCCACGCGCTACCGCCGCGTGTGTCCCATCCGGCTGCTGGCCTGCTCCTGAACGGGTCTGGCCGGACTGATGACCTCGGGCAAGACGGAAACCGATACCGTCGCCAGCGTTATCGGGCGAGTAGCTGTCACGGTCGGCAGAACGGCAGTCCCTGCCGCCGTAGATCCACGAGCCGCCACGCAAAACGCGATTACCGCCTGTGTCAGGTTCTGTGGGGTCAGTTATCGACTCCACTGGGTAGTCACCATAACAATCCTGACACCATTCTAAAACATTGCCATGCATTTCATATAAACCCCAAGCATTGGCTGGATACTTTTTAACTTCTGCCGTTTGCTCTAATGCGCCTTCACCCCATTTTTGGTAGTCATCCCATGTGCCCCGGTAATTAACCCTGGCCAAGGACAATTCACCTTCGAAATTAAAGGAATCAGAGGTTCCGGCCCGGCAGGCATATTCCCATTCGGCTTCACTGGGCAGCCGGAAATCCAAACCGGCCTGTTGTTGATTAAGTGTTGTTAGAAACTGCTGCACATCGTTCCAACTGACAGTATCAACAGGCCGGTTTTCGCCTTTAAAATTGCTGGGGTTATTATGCATAACGGCTTGCCATAAGGCCTGGGTGCAGGCGGTATCCGCCAGCCAATAGCCTTGACTGAGGTTAACCTGATGTAGGGTTTCGTTATCGTAACGCCCCTTTTCATGTTCAGGTGATCCCATCATAAAGCTGCCAGGTTGTATCCAGCGGAAACGTTGCATGACACCGGCAATTTTAACGTCTGCGCAGAGGCCGTATAGATCGCGAATGGCGGAGTCCGCCCAATCTGGCGTTAGGTCAACAATAGGATCGACCGTGTGAGAATACCAAAACCCTGGGATTTTCCACCATTGCACTGAATCGCGGGTCTTTTTGCTAGTAACCCATTCATCTTTAGAGTATCTTACCATTTCAGGTGGATACCAATACCAGCGGCATATAGTGCCCTCACGGCTACAGGTTTCAATAAACTGTTCATCGCTGCCCATTCCTTGCGAATCTATCCAATCCGGTTTATCACCTGCGGATTGAACTTCAACTGTAAAGCTTTCCTCGCCAATTTCCAGCTGATGCTTTCCGAGAGTTAAGGTAAACCGGTAAGGCAAGTCCGTTTCAAGATTAATAGTAAATTGTTGTTGCCT
>CAIMEB010000150.1 GCA_903839855.1 uncultured Methylococcaceae bacterium | reverse complement strand
TTGCGGCTGATCATCATCTGCCCGAACGTCATTGGTTGATTGGCTTGTTTGCTAAAAACAGCCTAGAGCTATCAGAACGCATGGCGCTGCTCACTGGACGTGTACCAGTGGGAACTGAAGATACCGGAAAAACCGTCTGTGCCTGTTTTAATATCGGTGAAAAAATATTGCTCAAGGCGATTAAAGATAAGCAGTTGAAGACACCTCAGGAAGTGGGGCACTGTTTAAAAGCCGGAACTAATTGTGGGTCTTGTATCCCAGAGCTTAAAGCGTTGTTGGGATAAACTGGATCGACAAAAAGAATTAGACAAGCTCCAATCGTTTGAGCAGGCGATGGAAGTTCCCTCTATCCATACCCAACATGCGAGCAGTAGCTGCCATATTGCCCTGCTGAGCGGCAAGCTGTTGCTGGATCAATTGACGCTGAAAATCATCAACTGCATTTTTAAAATCTATAGGCATAGATGGAATTGTTACCGTGTCAGAGGGTGGATTGCTCAAAGGTTTAGACTGATCAAGCGTGATATCCAGATAAGCAGATGATAGGGTTATAAAATCTGCCTGACGATTCTCTGCTGTCGCTGATTTTAATGCCGCTCGACTTAATAAATGCTCAAGTTCACGAATATTTCCCGGCCAGTGGTAAGCTAATAAAGCTTGTTTCGCCTCCTGATCCAGACGGAATTTTTTAATACCCAGACGTTGCTGATTTTTTTCTAGAAACGCACCCGTTAACAATAAGACATCTTTGCCTCGCTCCCTCAAAGCAGGCACTTGTATCGGGTAAACCGCTAATCGATGATAAAGATCTGGGCGAAATAAGCCTGCAGAAACTTCCTGTTGTAAATTGCGGTTGGTTGCGGCAATGACCCGAACATTAACCTTAATCTGACGATCACTACCCACTCTCTGAATATCTCCATTTTGCAGCGTACGCAATAATTTGGCTTGAATCGACAGAGGTAACTCACCTATTTCATCCAGAAAAAGGGTACCACCGTCAGCTAATTCAAACTTACCTGTCCGATCAGCAATAGCACCGGAAAATGCACCTTTAACATGCCCAAAGAGCTCGCTTTCGGCAATACTCTCTGGTAGCGCTGCGCAATTGACATACACCATCACTTGATCTGCCCGATTCGATTCCATGTGAATACGCTGTGCAACCAGTTCTTTACCGACACCCGTTTCACCCAAAATCAAAACGGCCAGATCTGACGGCGCAACGATAGAAATATCATTACGCAATTTCTTCATGCAATCGCTTTCACCCATCATATCCTGAGCAACATTTTCCTTGAATAAGTTTTGCGTTGCATAACGTACTCGCTGTTCTAAGGAGATAATCAGTTCAGCCGCCTTAACGGTAGCCGCTGTCAAACTAATAAAGGCACTAAACTCTATCGGATTGATGTGATCAAAGGTGCCTGGCGTCAATGCATCTAGTGTTAAAAGCCCCCATATTTCTCCATCAATAAACAGTGTAACCCCCATGCAATCATGAACCAGCAATTGATCCCCTTCAGACTCAATGAGACCATCATAAGGATCAGGCAAGTCAGAATCAGCGGCAAAGCGAACTGCTTCGTTGGACGCTAAAATCTTGGCCAGACGCGGATGCTCACTGATAACAAAACGCCGTCCCAAGGTATCTTCAGATAGACCATTAACCGCCAAAGGTATCAGACTGTGTTTTTCAAACTTCAGTAATGCAGAAGCGTCACAAGGAAAGATGCGGCATAAATGCTGTAATAAGCGTTGATAACGTTGCGCTGCCGACATGTGCATGGACAAATCGGCCACTATCGAAATAAGCGAAGTAAAGAAAAGGTTTGTAGTCATAATGATGACGCTGTTGTCAATAAAACAACTTCTAAAGATGTTAATTAGACAACAATACCTTTAAAGTAGCTGTAAATGCAAGGCTTTTCGCTTGGCACACTAAGTGCACTTACCTGGATAGAGGGGAGAGATCGTAATCGACCTATCTCTAACCGTCCATTCAATTTCCAGGAGAGTACTTGATGTTTTGCTACCAATGCGAACAAACTGATCGTTCCAATATCGAAAGTGGCTGTGCAACTGCCAAAGGCATGTGCGGCAAAGATGCCACCACCTCTGATTTACAGGATTTACTGATACACGCTATTGAGGGCATAGCCCAATATACCAAACGTGCCCGTGCCCTTAATGTACAAGATAATGCAGCCGACGAATTTATTCTTTATGGCATGTTTACCACGTTAACTAATGTAAACTTTAATGCGACCCGCTTCAGTACTCTGATACAGGATGCGGCAAAGATACGTGACCGAGTTAAAACAAGCTATATAACCGCTGCGCTTGCTGCAGGTCAAGCACCGGAAGAACTGACCGGCTCTGCTGTATGGCAACCCGCATCTGATCTGGATGGATTACTTAAACAAGCCGCAGACGTGGGTATTAATGCGGGACTTGAGAATGTCGGCCCCGATATCATCGGTCTGCGTTCACTGGTGCTTTATGGCCTGAAAGGTGTTTGCGCTTATGCTCACCATGCCTATGCGTTGGGTAAAGAAAGTCCAACTGTCTATGCAGGCATCGAAGATGCACTGGATTTCTTAAGCACGGCACCGACGGATGTCGATGCGTTGCTCAATCAATCAATGGCCTTAGGAACATTAAACCTTGAAGTGATGGCCTTATTGGATGAAGCTAATACCGGCAGTTTTGGCGCTCAACAACCCACTCAGGTATTAATTACCCCTACTTTAGGCAAAGCTATACTCGTGTCGGGGCATGATTTAGGCGATTTAGCTGCCTTGCTAGAACAAACTAAAGATTCAGGTATCAATATTTATACCCATGGCGAAATGTTACCTGCCCATGCTTATCCAAAACTAAAGGCTTATCCGCATCTGGTTGGAAATTACGGCGGTGCATGGCAAGACCAGCAAAAAGAGTTTGCCGAATTCCCCGGTGCTATTTTGATGACGTCTAACTGTATCATTGAACCTTTACCCCAATACCGTCAACGCATTTTTACGGCAGGCCCCGTCGGTTGGCCTGGTGTGCGTCATATCGGCGACAAGAATTTTGCCCCGTTGATTCAGGCAGCTAACGCATTACCCGGGTTTAAAACTGAAGTCAGCCCAAAAACTATTACTATTGGTTTCGGTCGTGATGCCGTCATGGGTGTAGCGGACAAAGTTATCGACGCCGTTAAGTCAGGGGCGATTAAACATTTCTTTTTAGTCGGTGGTTGTGACGGCGCCGCATCCGGTCGTAATTATTACACCGACTTTGCAGAACAAGCCCCACAAGATACGGTGATTATGACATTGGGCTGTGCCAAATATCGCTTCAATCAACATGATTTTGGCGACATTGGTGGCATTCCACGTCTGTTAGATTTAGGGCAGTGCAACGATAGCTATTCGGCGATCAAAATTGCGACTGCATTAGCAGGTGCTTTTGAATGTGGCGTTAATGAACTCCCACTGTCTTTGATTATCTCCTGGTTTGAGCAAAAAGCAGCCGCCGTGCTACTGACCTTACTGGCGCTAGGTATCCGTAATATTCGCTTGGGGCCAACACTACCTGCCTTTCTGACACCCAACCTGGTTCAGGTACTAGTAGATAAGTTTGGTTTATTACCTAATACGACAGCGCAAGCCGATATTGAAGCCTCATTATCACGTAAAGCGGCTTAACTTTTATCCGCACGACTGGAATCATATTAACGTTTCCAGTCGTGTCTTTCTGGAGCCCAGACAAAACATGAATACCCACGCTATTGAGTTGACTACCCGAGATGGTAGTCAGTTCCGTTTTAACTGTGCAGACGACCAGAATCTACTGGCCGCGGCTGCAGATGCACATATCGTATTGCCTGCCCAATGTGGTTATGGAAACTGCGGCACTTGTTATGCTGATGTTACCCAAGGCGACTATACATTAGGTAAATACAATCCCACCGCACTCAATGCAGAAGCTAAAGAAAAGGGGGGAACACTTTTATGCTGTACCTTTCCCCATAGTGATTTACATATTTCGCTGCCTTTTGATCACGACCGTGTTTTAATCGGTGAAATAAAAATCAGAAGCGCTGAAATAATCGCAATTAAAACGGTGGGTGAAAACACCTTACGCTTGGAACTGTGTTTAGCACCGGATGAAAATGGCGGTAACGGGGCCGAATTTGAGCCGGGCCAATTCATGGAATTAGAAGTGCCAGGACACGACATTAAACGCGCTTATTCACTATCCAATACCGGAAACTGGGAAGGAAAGCTGGAGTTTTTGATTCGTCTTCAGCCTAGAGGACTATTTTCTACCTGGTTAAAAGAACAGGCGACCGTTGGACAGATGTTGTTGGTACATGGCCCAAAAGGTTCATTTGGTTTGTATGAGAGTGGCTTAAAGCCGCGCTGGTTTGTTGCTGGCGGTACTGGTCTTGCCCCTATGCTGTCGATGTTAAGACGAATGGCAGAGTTTCAGGAGCCTCATCCCGCTCGACTTTATTTTGGCGTAAACAGAGCCGAAGAATTGTTTTGCCAAGCCGAATTAAATGCCTTACAAACAGAATTGCCTCAGCTTCAAGTTATTTATTGTGTCTGGAAGCCTGAAGACAATTGGGACGGTTTTTGCGGTACACCCGTGGATGCTTTGACTCAGGATCTAATGAGTACGACTGTTATGCCAGACATCTATCTGTGCGGACCACCCAAGTTGATCGATGCTGCCGAAACGACTGCAAGAGCTCATGGCGTACCTGACAATCAAATTTTGAGTGAAAGATTCCTCCCCGCGTCTTAAAGATACTGCTATCACGATAATTAAGATCATCTATCCTAGCTATATTATTTTGTATATACTAGGGATGTACTTTTTTGATAATCATCGGGGATAAATATGCAAACAGCTCGTATTTTTAACAATGGCAACAGCCAAGCCGTTCGGCTACCCAAAAACTTTCGCTTTGATGAAGATGAAGTGATTATCAAAAAGCTAGGGGATATGGTTATTCTTCTACCAACAAAATATAACGCAGAAAGCTTATTAACACTGTTTAAAGAAATTGGACCTATGGAAATTGAACGAGAACAACCGTCCATTAACCAGTCCCGTGACTTTACATGAACACTTATTTATTCGATACAAATATCTGCATATTTTTACTTAATCAGAAACATGGCTTCGAAAACATCATTAATAAAATGGATGGAGTCGATAGAAAACAAATCAGCATTTCCGCAATTAGTGTCGCAGAACTAGAATTTGGTATTGCGGCAAGCTACCATCAGCATGACAACTCTAACAGATTAGATCGATTTTTAATCAACTTTGAAATATCACCTTTTGATCAAGATGCTGCAAAACCTTATGGCTTAATCCGGCATCATTTAAAATCGCAAGGCACACCCATTGGACCTTTAGATTTTCTTATTGCTGCTCATGCACTTGCCTTAAATTCAATATTAATTACTAATAATACAAAAGAGTTTAATAGAGTACCCAACCTATCTGTTGAGGATTGGTCAATCTAAAAACTCCATACAGCATGTGCTTGGGGGAATAGAAGGTGCGGGCAATGCCCTTTCAAAAGAAAACAGTTGTATTAAAGAACAATTATGTTAAATTTCAAACACCTTGGTAGTGGCTGTTGGATTGTTGTTGCGATTATCTGGAAAAGTTTAATGAATGAGATAACTCTTGGCATTGCTAGCGAAGAAGCTGTATCAAAACGATTTTTAGGGGATTGGAAAACAGAGCAACTTCAAGGCGCCTTTATTGATTTTGAAACACCCGCAGCCACGACTAATATTGAGGCCTTATGTTTTTTATGGCGCGTGATAACTTACGCCAACAAGATTTACCAGAAATAGGCAATAAAGCTAAAGTTTCAGAAGCTTTATCAGGTCGTCGTGCTATCAATCTTAGACAAGCAAAAGCTTTATCAGAGCGATTTAACGTCGATTTGTCTTTGTTTGTCGGTCGATTAACTAACCCTTTAAGGGGTGCTGATTTTGACTAATGTGTATTTCTGATATACTGGTTTATAAAATCAAACACAGGTAACTCAATGAAAGCAGAACTTATAGCGCACGATGGCGAAGAACTGACCCTACAAGTGAAAGTAAAAATTACGGGCAGTCT
>CAIMEB010000149.1 GCA_903839855.1 uncultured Methylococcaceae bacterium | reverse complement strand
TGATTTCTTAAATTTAAGAAACAGCTAAGCCGTTTATCTTTAAAGTCACTGGCCGTTTTTTAATGGCTACGGTAGCTTGTTGTTAATTTTTTATTGACATCAAAAGTGTCAACTACTTTTAGGCTGCTATGAAGGATGCCATAAAATCATCAGCAAACTTACAGATCACCCGATAAATCGTCAGCTTCAGTGTTTTTTCCCTTTTTAGAAACAGGTGCATACAAATTTAAGGTAGTAAAATTATGAGGCGCCCAAGGCCCTGTGTAATCAAACAAAAAAGCATTATCAAATAACTTTGAAGCGTCAAAAATACCTTTAGCAAACTCATCCAGCTTGTCCCGTTTTACTAGACACGCCAAATTCATGACATCCTTTTCCCTTTTAACCTCTGTCTCGATGATATCTTCGCAATAATTAACCAGAATATTTTTTACCTTCTCAGTAAATTCCAGTCTGTCTGCATCACGTAATGACTGGTATAAATTACCTAACCTGATTTTCTCCTCACGAAGATCTCCGGGATTAGCGTTTCTATTCCAGATTTCATCACGCCCCTGCTTTAAAACAGGATGCGTCTCTACATAGTATTCATAAATATTGGCGACATCCCAAGAAACACGCAATCCCATCTCTACACGACCGTCTAGTTGCTCAAGATGCTTTTTAATGGTTTTTTGATTGGCAATCAGTAAGTCTTCAACGGCCTTAGCACTACGCGCGACAACGCCAAATCTAATAGGTAACACAGTACCTGTTTCTGTCAAAGCGTGTAATACCGACTGATGCGCACCAATACTGCGTCGATCAGGTCGTAGACGTCCACCCTCGGTATCACTGACTACGGCTCTTAAGCCATCCTTATCTATCACATAAACCGGAGCAGACTCTAATCCTACTAACTGATAATCAGGTTTTTCCCCATCCGATGCACACAAGGCATAAAGCACTTTAGGGCAATCACTTTTTAATTTATTACTACTCACACATTACTCCCTTAAATTCCGCTTACTCCTGTCATGCTCCACGTGGCTTAAACTCATCCCCATAGAGATTTTCCAGACATGATTAATATTTGATTCTTAAACCAGAAGGTCTCTCTGACTTTTCTTTTCCATAAGAACTTTCACAAGATTCTTTTGCACTTGCCAATAGCGCTTCTTTTTCATTTTCAATTTCAGCGAATCGTCTATCGATACTCGCAATTCGTAAAGAGGCCACTTCACGTTCTTTAGTTCTGCGCCACCGTTCCAATTCAAGCGCACCAATCTGAAAATAATCCCGATAGACCTGATTACCGCGACTGACTCGCCCGGAGTGCGTCTTTATATCTGAAACTGTACGTGGTGGACTAGTAATTATAGCCATGAGTTTACTCCGCTGCTCTTAATTTTTGGTGATACTTTGAATAGTTTGAAAACCGAATGCCGTGAAAGTAGGCTTGCGGAAACAAAAAAATGCCCGGATGTTTAGAATTAAAACAGTCGGGCACTCTTCTCTCTTTAATCTGATGATTAACGATGGTTTACTGATTACGCTGGAGTAGCGGCACTAGCAGTTAAACCAATCGCTTCAGCATATTTCAAATAGGTTTCAACAGAAGCGATAACAACGCGAGCTTCAATTGATAATAATTCGATACCTACTAATGAAACTTTAACCCAAGCATCAATAACGATGCCTTTGTCAAGAATACGGTCTACGACTTCAGCTAAGCTAGATGAGTCGGTTGATTTTTGTACTTTAGCCATGATAGCTTCTCCTAAAATGTTTTTTAAATCCCTAAGATTATTGGTAATCCCTAATGCATTTGATTGCACACTTGATTTAAAGCATTCACTATGCCAATTATTTCTCCAATGAGAGATTCAGTCTGAAAAAATAAATCAATTAACCAATCCATTTAAAAAACAAATAGATAACAATGTTATCTATTAGCGGCAAACAGTTTAAAAGAAATAGTTTAGACATAACAAAAAATAACCAACCGTGCAATAGCTAAACTGGGGTATAAAATACCTATTTGATAGGGTGTAAAATACCTATTTGATAGGGTGTAAAATACACAGTAATTTTTAACGCAAGCGTTTCAGACCGATTAGATCAATATAAAAAACAGCATCCCTTAATCTAATAATGTCAAATTCCTAACCGCTCCACGATCTGCGCTAGTCGCTAACATGGCATAGGCTTTGAGTGCCGCTGACACTTTACGAGGACGGGGTAAAACAGGTTTCCAGCCCAGAATATCTTGCTCGGCGCGGCGTTTAGCCAACTCATCATCACTCAACAATACATTTATAGTCCGATTCGGGATATCAATACGAATAAGGTCGCCATTTCGTACCAAACCGATATTGCCACCTGCTGCTGCTTCGGGTGAACAGTGACCAATTGATAAGCCAGAAGTACCGCCGGAGAAACGACCATCGGTTAATAACGCACACGCTTTACCCAAGCCTTTGGACTTGATATAACTGGTGGGGTACAACATTTCCTGCATACCGGGGCCACCTTTAGGGCCTTCATAACGCACAACCACCACATCACCGGCTTTGACCTTATCACCCAAGATATTTTCTACCGCTTCATCCTGACTTTCCACTACGTGAGCAGGCCCTTCGAAAACGAGCAAACTGTCATCTACACCAGCGGTTTTTACCACACAGCCGTCAATAGCGATATTACCTGTCAAAACAGCCAAGCCGCCTTCTTGGCTAAAGGCGTGATCTAAAGAACGAATACAACCTTCAGCACGATCCACATCCAGGCTAGGCCATCGTGTGTTTTGACTAAACGCTACTTGCGAAGGCACGCCAGCAGGGCCCGCCATGTAAAAAGTTTTTACCGCATCACTTGGGTTACGGGCAATATCCCATAAGTCCAACGCTTCTTTGATAGTTTTAGCATGCACAGTCGGTACATCTGTATGCAACTTGCCAGCACGGTCCAGCTCACCCAATATAGCCATGATACCGCCGGCACGGTGTACGTCTTCAATATGATATTTGTTAGTATTCGGGGCTACTTTACACAACTGAGGAACGATTTTTGACATCCGATCAATGTCAGACAGGGTAAAGTCGATTTCAGCTTCTTGAGCAATGGCCAGTATGTGCAAAATAGTGTTAGTAGAGCCACCCATAGCAATGTCTAAAGCAATGGCATTTTCAAAGGCTTTAAAGCCAATAGAGCGTGGCAGCACAGAAACATCGTCTTGTTCGTAATAGCGTTTAGCAATCTCAACAATACTGTGACCGGCTTGTTTAAACAATTGTTCACGGTCCGCGTGTGTAGCCACTACAGTCCCGTTACCGGGCAAGGATAGGCCCAACGCTTCAGTCAAGCAGTTCATCGAGTTAGCCGTAAACATCCCCGAACATGAACCACAGGTAGGACAAGCAGAACGTTCAACTTCGGCCAAATCACTGTCAGACACTTTGCTGTCAGCGGCCATCACCATGGCATCAATCAAGTCGAGTTTTTTAAACTCAAACGTGTTTGTCTCTGGGTTTGCCAAGCGCACTTTGCCCGCCTCCATGGGGCCACCGGACACAAAGATAACTGGAATATTAAGACGCATCGCAGCCATCAACATACCAGGAGTTATCTTGTCACAGTTAGAAATACACACCAGTGCATCAGCACAATGGGCATTGACCATGTATTCCACCGAGTCGGCTATGATGTCGCGACTGGGTAATGAATACAACATACCATCGTGACCCATTGCGATACCATCGTCTACAGCAATGGTGTTGAATTCTTTGGCTACGCCTCCAGCAGCTTCAATCTCACGTGCCACTAACTGGCCCAAGTCTTTCAAATGCACATGCCCCGGCACAAACTGGGTGAAAGAGTTAGCAATGGCAATGATGGGTTTGCTGAAGTCATCATCCTTCATACCTGTAGCACGCCATAATGAGCGAGCCCCTGCCATGTTGCGGCCAGCGGTAGAAGTCTTAGAACGATAAACAGGCATGATGAATGGTTCCCCTTAAATTAGGTAAGTTTATTAAATGACAGATATATTTCTGTTCTATTATATACGAACGAGGATCAAACCCTAAAAGTTGTCATTCAAGAATTAATAACTGGTAATAACTGGGGTCAGTAACTGGTAATAACTGGGGTAATAACTGGGGTCAGAGTAAACTTAAATGTTGTGTGTTCTATAATCTGACCTCTAAAACAATTTATTTGTTGCAAACAAATAGGGTTGCTATAAGGCAAAAAAACAATTGAAACGGGAAATGAATTTAAGTTTACTCTGACCCCCTTACTTTACTGACCCCCTTACTTTATTACTTTATCGTAAGCTGGAATTTCAAGCATATCGTGCATTTTGATAAAATTCCAAAATATAATGCAGTTAATACACTTAACGGCTACGGTCAAATTGGCATTTATTCTCCATTAGAGGTTATCAATTATGACAACGATGATTCGTGAACCTGAATGCGTCGTGCTAAAACGGCGTGGCGCTGAACATGTTGCAAAGTTAATAGTAGGTATGTCCCCACAAGAGCAATTAGAGTTTTGGCGGAAGCGAACTCAAGCTATGTTGGTTCGTCAGCAAGAATCGAATCAAAAGAAAGCCGCAGCCTAACAATGCGTTGCAGCGCACCCGCGCCACGAAGCGACTTGGTGTTTTCGGGTTTTGTGGGGTGGCGCGGGGCGCTGATCGTGGGCATTAAGCGGGAGTAGGCAACACCCTGTTCGGATCAAGGCTGGCATTAAGGTTGATGTCAAGAGAAAAATCTCTTTTTGAAGCGATAAACATACTGGAACCTGCACATGGGATATATACACTACAATCTGACTCACTCCTCTCCTCGAACTGCGCAGGAATGGCACCGGCTCCGATTGCGGGAGGCGTTTTAGAAACGAATAACTGGGGTCAGGAATAACTGGGAATAACTGGGGTCAGAGTAAACTTAAATGTTGTGTGTTCTATAATTTGACCTCTAAAACAATTTATTTGTTGCAAACAAATAGGGTTGCTATAAGGCAAAAAAAAACAATTGAAACGGGAAATGAATTTAAGTTTACTCTGACCCCCTTACTTAAGTGTAACATGACTCAAAAAGACAGCTTTGAAACACGAATACATCATGTTATTTGCGACGGAAAACTAAGCGTAAACGACGCTCAAGATCTTTTATATAATCACTGGGAAGATGGTTATAAAATTTACATAAATAATAAAGGTTGCTAACAATGCTTGAATCAAACATAAAATTTTTAGAATCACTTATTGAAGGTGCTCAAGCTACACACAAAAAGTATGGGGTACCTGCATCCGTTTCAATCGCACAAGCTATTTTAGAATCAGGATGGGGAAAGAAAGCGCCAGGTAATAATTTATTCGGTATTAAAGATGATAAATCGTGGCAGGGTGAATGTATTGATGTTCCAACGCATGAATATATTAATGGTAAAAAAGTCGCTGTAACGTGCAAATTTAGGGCTTATCCGTCATTTTCTGAAAGTATTGAAGATCATGGAAAGTTCTTAGCAGAAAATAAACGCTATCATGAGGCATTTGAGTGCAATACAGGTGCTGGATTTGCAAAAGCAATAGCAAAGGCCGGTTATGCAACAGATACTTCATATGCTAATCTTTTGTGCTCACTGATTGCTCAAAATAATTTACAGAAGTATGACTAATCTTGCTTTCTCTTAAGGTTTTTTTTCCTAACTCAGTTAATCTAAATACACCTAATCCAGTTTTACTAGCACATTTATGGCATCCTTCATTTACCGGTTTACACTTTATGCAATTCTTGGCTTTATAAAGTCATGAAAACGGGTTTCTTTCGATGTACAAATGAACACAAACCTTCAGTTCATTGTACAATGAAGGTTTATATCCATGCCATTAGCCAATCCAGATGATTTCCAATTCGCACTTGAAGAGCCCTTTTACGGAAGGCTGTTTACGCGGCGTCCAGATCTTACCAACGACATTCGTTTGCTCATTGGCACTAACGCTCTGCATGCCCTAT
>CAIMEB010000148.1 GCA_903839855.1 uncultured Methylococcaceae bacterium | reverse complement strand
GCTGTGTTATTTTACGAGCGCCTAAAGGCAGCAAAGTATTCTCATCCGGTCATGATATCAGTGAACTGCCCAATGCCAAGCGTGATCCTTTGCCGTTGAGCTATCAAGATCCGTTGCGTATTTTAACCCGAACCATTCAGCGTTATCCGAAACCTGTTATCTCTATGATTGATGGGAGTGTGTGGGTCGGAGCTTTTGAATTGATCATGAGTACCGATATCGTTATTGCCAGTTACAAATCCACCTTTGCCATGACGCCGGTTAATCTGGGGGTGCCTTATAATGTAGTGGGTATTCATAATTTGATTCGCGATGCAGGCTTGCATGTGATGAAAGAAGTTATTTTTACCGCGACTCCCTTTGCTGCTGAACAGGCTTTAAAGATTGGTATATTAAATCATATTGTCCCTGATGAGGAGTTGGAAAGTAAAACCCTCGCCATTGCCAACCTTATCTGTGAAAAAGCCCCGCTTGCCATTGCCGTTATCAAAGAGGAGATGCGGGTGTTGTGTGAGGCAAATGCCATCAATCCTGATGAGTTTGAGCGGATTCAAGGACTTAGACGATACGTTTATGACAGTCTTGATTATACCGAAGGACTGACAGCTTTTTTTGAGAAGAGAAAGCCTAATTTCATTGGAAAATAGATTCTTATCAATGACTGGATTAGTGAAAATAATTATAATTAAAGAGGGAAGATATGACTAAAGCAATCGTTTTAACAGGTATTACTACGACAGGCACGCCGCATTTAGGTAATTATGTCGGTGCAATTAGACCGGCTATTGCGGCGAGCAAAAATGAGAATGTGGCGCCGTTTTATTTTCTCGCGGACTACCATGCCCTGATTAAATGTCAAGAACCCGAGCGCGTTAGGCAATCTAGTCTGGAAATTGCAGCAACCTGGTTAGCCTTAGGCTTGGATACGTCAAATGCGGTATTTTATCGGCAATCAGATGTGCCAGAAATTATGGAGTTAGCGTGGATGCTGACTTGTGTGGCTTCTAAAGGATTGATGAATAGAGCCCATGCTTACAAGGCAGCGGTAGCTGATAACGAGCATAACGGTGAAAATGATCCTGATAAAGGCATTAACATGGGCTTATTTAGTTATCCGATCTTAATGGCGGCTGATATTTTAATGTTTAATGCCAATAAAGTGCCGGTCGGTAAAGATCAGATCCAGCATATTGAAATGGCGAGGGATATTGCCGCGCGTTTTAATCATATCTACGGCGAGCATTTTACCTTGCCAGAAGCGGTGATTGATGAGCACGGTGCGACCTTGTTGGGATTAGATGGTCGTAAGATGAGTAAGAGTTATAACAATACGATTCCTCTCTTTGAGCCTGAGAAGAAATTAAAGAAGCTGATTAATAAGATTAAAACCAATTCCTTAGAGCCGGGTGAACCTAAAAGTCCTGATGACTGTACTCTTTTCAGTATCTATCGGTCGTTCGCCAGCATAGAGCAAGTGCTTGAAATACGTCAGCGTTATGCAGAAGGGATTGCCTGGGGTGAGATGAAACGGGTTTTGTTTGAACACATCAATGATCATATAACGCCAGCAAGGGAGCGCTATGAGGCATTAATGCAAGCGCCTGAGCATATTGAGCAACAGTTACAGGAAGGCGCACTTAAAGCAAGAGCGGTTAGCGCACCG
>CAIMEB010000147.1 GCA_903839855.1 uncultured Methylococcaceae bacterium | reverse complement strand
CGGTGCGCTAACCGCTCTTGCTTTAAGTGCGCCTTCCTGTAACTGTTGCTCAATATGCTCAGGCGCTTGCATTAATGCCTCATAGCGCTCCCTTGCTGGCGTTATATGATCATTGATGTGTTCAAACAAAACCCGTTTCATTTCCCCCCAGGCAATCCCTTCTGCATAACGCTGACGTATTTCAAGCACTTGCTCTATGCTGGCGAGTCCGCGAGAAAATAAAACGGCACCACATTCTCATTTTTGCTCGCGGCGATAGCCGGTCTAATTGCACCGACATAATTACCTAAATGCGGCGTGCCTGTCGTAGTAATACCTGTTAAAACGATTGCTTTAGCCATATCTTCCCTCTTTAATTATAATTATTGTGTGTAAATATTACCTAAATTCAGCCCGATAACCAACCATATAACCGTCTTCGACAGTTGTTAATTGCGTCATAAGGGTCTGGTTCTCTATTGATTCATCGCTATTGATAACACTAGCCACTTTTAGATAATTTGGCGTGTAACCAAACACCCGTTGCTTGCCATTAGCCAAGGGTTCACTATAGCCTTCCCATAAGACTGGAAACAGCTTGCCGACATTTTCTTGGCAAAACGCCTGCTTCATCGTGTTTGCTAAGTTATGTAATTGCTGGCTACGGCTTTTTTTAATTTCAGTGGCGACCTGATTGGGCAGCGTGGCCGCTTTAGTGCCTTCTCGACTTGAGTAAGTAAAAATATGAATATGCCCAAAGCCAATTTGCTTAATAAAATCGTAACTGGCTTGCCACTCTTCTTCGGTTTCTCCCGGAAAGCCAACAATAATATCAGTGGTGATATTAAAGTGCGGAATTTGTACCCGTAGCTGTTTAACGATAGTAGCAAACTCTTCTGTTTTACAGCGCCGCGCCATTCTTCTCAGCACAGTGTCCGAGCCACTTTGTAACGGTAAATGCAAATGCGGCATCAACCGGGGATTCTCAAACAAGGTAAAGAAATTGTCTGGCAATTCCCAAGGCTCTAAAGAACCCAGTCTTAACCGTGGAATAGTCGTTTCTGTTAAAATGGCACTGATCAAATCAGACAGATTATTGCCTAAATCACTGCCATAACCCCCTAAATGCACACCGGTTAAAATCACTTCAGTAATACCTTGCTGATGCAGCGCATTAATCTCATCAAGCACCGCTTGCACCGGACGACTCGATTCTTCACCCCGCGCAACCGTCACAATACAAAACGTACAGCGATAACGACAACCATCCTGTACCTTAACAAACGCACGTTGTCGCCCACGTGTAAACAAAGAGATTTCACCGGGTTCTGTCGACATGGCCGGCATCACTTCCATGTTTAACTCGGTTAAAGTCCTTTCTACCAATTGATCTTTATCTTTATTGCTGATGACCAAATCAACGCCCATCAAAGACGCGGCTTCTTCCTGATTTAAGGTCGCATAACAACCACTGACAACCAGCTTGGCCTGCGGATTATCCCGATGGATACGACGTACTAACTGCCGCGATTTTCTAGCTGCATCCTGAGTGACTGCGCAAGAATTAATCACAATCAAATTAGCCGCTTCTGCCTGACGCATTATTTGATGCCCAGACTTTTGAAACGCCTGAGCCCACGTTTCCAATTCGGCTTCATTAAGACGACAACCCAGTGTTTTAAGGTGAACTTTCATCAATTACCCAAAGAACCAATATCCCACTACGATTGCAGCGAAAATACCTGAAAAATCGGCTATTATCCCACAAACAGCAGCATGACGAATACGTTTGATACCCACTGCTCCAAAGTAAATGGCCAATACATAAAAGGTTGTTTCAGTACTACCCTGCACAATCGAAGCTAACCGCCCCGCGAATGAATCCGCACCGTGCACCTTCATGGTATCAATCATCATGGCTCTGGCACCACTTCCACTAAATGGCTTCATCAAAGCCGTGGGTAAGGCATCAACAAAACGACTATCCAAGCCCACAGAATTTACACCGACTCTCACTAAGTCCGCCAATAAATCCAATGCGCCACTGGCTCTAAAAACCCCAATCGCCACTAACATCGCAACCAGATAAGGCACTATTAATATAGCCGTTTGAAAGCCTTCTTTTGCACCCTCGATAAACGCATCATAGGCATTAATACCTTTATACATCGCCCTGACAATAAAACAAATAATTAACGAAAACAAAACCACGTTACTGATAATAGACGATTGCTGAAGCATTTGTTCTTGCGACAAGCTAGAAAAATAGGCTAACAAACCACCCACTAGTAAAGTAAAACCGCCTAGATAAGCCAGTACCACTTTATCGAGCAAGTTTATCTTTTGCACGAGTGATACCGAGAATAATCCCATCATCGCGGACACATAAGTCGCAATTAAGATCGGTATAAAGACATCGGTGGGATTCGCTGCACCGAGTTGAGCGCGATACGTAAAAATAGTCACTGGAAATAACGTAACCCCTGCTGTATTAATCACTAAAAACAGGATTTGCGCGTTACTGGCCGTGTCAGGATTAGGATTTAATGTTTGTAACTCTTTCATGGCCTTAATGCCCAACGGCGTTGCGGCATTATCCAGCCCTAAAGCGTTCGCAGCAATATTCATCACAATTGACCCTAACGCAGGATGACCTTTTGGCACTTCGGGCATTAACCGACTGAATAAGGGTGTAAGACCCCGGGTGATTAATTCAATAAAACCGCTCTTTTCTCCGATCTTCATGATGCCTAACCATAACGCCAAGATACCGGTTAAACCTATAGATATTTCAAAGGCGGATTTCGATAGCTTGAATAGGGATTCTACGATCTGTGCGAAGACCTGCTGATCGCCAAGAATTAGCAGTTTGAAGAATGCTGTGACAAAAGCAATCAGGAAGAAAGAAATCCAAATGATATTTAGCACGATAGGGGAAGAGAAGAGATTTTGATTTATGGTCCGATAGGTGGAGTAATTATAATAGCTTTATCCGATAGAATGAGAGTTGTTAACGCTCTGCAAATCCCGAAAGATTGAAAATGGCGCTTGCGACAATGTTATTAAGCTGGGATACTTTGGCAAAGACACTTGAACTTTCTATCTGTTTTGTATTAATGTACGACTGCATAATTGGGCGAGCAACTACACATTCGTGTTTCGCGAAATCTCATTCCAAAAGCAAATAATTCGAATATAAAAATGCCTCCTAAGATTAAAGAACTAGTTCGTGATTTAGAAATGGCTGGTTTTATTAATAGAGGTGGCAAAGGTAGTCATAGAAACTATGAACACCCAAACGGTAGCCGAATTACTATTTCTGGGCAACTATCAGATGATGCTAAACTATATCAAATTCGCGAGACAAAGAAAAAGATTGTGGAGTCAAAATAATGAAAGAAAGTGACCACTATATTAAAATTGTCGAATGGTCTGACGAAGATGGATGTTTTGTTGGCTCTTGTCCCGGAATAATTGATACTTGCTGTCATGGAGATGACGAGATTCAAGTTTATACCGAGCTTTGTCAGATTGTGAATGAATGGATTGAAACTATCAAAAATGATGGGAAGCCTTTGCCATCTCCGACGATGAGCAGGATTTTAGCGAGTAAATTATTGAACGTAGCTTAAAGCTCAATGTCCACGTGAAACAACGCACGACTGATTATGAATTAGAGCATGCTAATAATTGCAGGTTTTTCTGCTGGATCAAAATGACAGGCAGGAGCGTCACGAACATTGGCGTACAATTCGGCAATCGTGTCGGCATCAGTATAAATGGAGTGGTCGAGTGCTCTGGTAATAAAGCCTCCTTCAGGAGAATCTTCAACTAGAAATAGGACTTCATTCATTTTTACCCCAAATTAATAACCCTCAGGACATTTTTTATTATGCGACTTCTCGGGTCGCCTCTTCTATTATATTATCGGGCACACCGTGCCTTTTTAGTGCTGCAATGAGTTGAGCTGTCGAACTATTCAAATATTTCGCCTCATCATTCCGTAACCCCTCACTGATATATGACTTAAGTAATGTTTGATAACCGGAGAATCCTTTATGAGGTGCGATTTCTTTCATGGACTCAACAACATCAACAGGAATACGTAGAGTAATAGATGTCATAGGACGGTCTTTAATTAATCGTTTTTTTAGGCGTTCAGAAAGCATAATCAAGCTCCTCGTTATAGGGGTAGAGAAGAGCTTTTTTTTTTCTAAGCTCTCCCCTCCCTCCGAACCGTGCGTGCAGTTCTCCCGCACACGGCTCTCCAGTCGATAGTTTCCTCATCGGGATCGGCTCGCTTCCGCATGGGCTTCATACATTGT
>CAIMEB010000146.1 GCA_903839855.1 uncultured Methylococcaceae bacterium | reverse complement strand
GCGAGCAAGTCAACACCTGAACAAGGGTCCTTTACGCCCCTTTCCAAATCATTTAACAGTTGCTGTAATTCAAATGCAAAATCATCTAATTCGTGCCAGGATACAAAGTCTTCACACTGTTTAAGATCCGCCAACTTGGCTATATAACGTTCAATGTTTTCATCCGGTGTCACTAATAATCCCTCGATGACTTCAGCGGCAACCGGATACCTATCGGATAACTCCAATAGTGCATCTGCTAATTGTTCAGGGCCAAGTTTATTTAATTGAGCACGCAGAGAGTCAGTCATAGGTGAAGATTTTGATTAAGTTAGCTGGGATTCACTGTTTTTCCAATTATATAACATTGTAAGGCACGATTAGATTGGGTGGTCAGTTTGCCAAGGAGCTGCTTCCTCAATGGTTCAACTAACATATGACGACTATGAATAAGGGGATGTTATTACCTTTTTAGATATTGATTCCAGATATAAAAGTCAAAATTCAATTTAATATTATACTGATCGGAAATGATGCAATCCTCTGTAGGTTACAAGATACCGCGTTATAGCGATGGATATGTCAGAATAAAGCTCAGGAGTGAGCTAACAACAGAGTTAGGTATTATTTCCAATACCGAAGGCTAAAATTAACAAGCCAATCATCCCAAATATACCTTGAGCCCAAGTTAGATAAATTTGTATACATAAAAGCTTAATAAGTCTTTTTTCACTTGCAAGAAAATCAGTAGCACTTTTTTCACATGCTTTTTTTACAAAAAAACTAATTGGCCAGAGAAACGCGGAAGACATTGCTCCTTTCAAGTCTTCAGAATTTAGCGTTAACTCTTGAAGCATTTTCTGACCAGCATCATTTTCCATTTCTGAATACATTGTATCTATTGTAGATAGACCGCTTGCTATGGCTATTCCACATTGCTTAACAAAGACACCAATAAGCATAGAACCTACCAAAAAAGTTAAACCCCAATGCAAAGCGGAAATTGATAGTATTTTTGAGACATTTTCTATGTTGACAAGAATTGCGCCTATTATAGTAACGGTTCCTGTTAGGAGCCATGTCGCATATTCTCCCATGGGATTAGCCATTGTTAACGTATTTGTAAAGGCAAGACGTTGTAGATTTTGATCAGCACTTAAATATTTAATTTGTCCCATGTTGATTTCCTATTTTATTTGAGTGCCTACCCCGATGATCGCTCGAAGTGATGAGTTTCAAAAAACCGTTTTTTTATTCAACGGATGGGTAGTTTTTTTCATAGTTGGAATTTTATTCTTAGTATCCTTGAAACTCAAGGATTGAGCTATCATAACTTTTTAGTAAAAAGGGTAAGCCGGTTATTTGAAGAGCTGCAAATATACAAAACTCAACAAAATTAGTCAGGTTAATTGAATAAGCGAAAAATGGCGATTAATCACTTTTTTATTTAAAATTTTTGATTTAAACGCTACTAAGAAATATCCATGTTATGTAGTGAGTTCATTTTTTACCAAGTTCTAATTGTGATAGTATTTACATAATAATGTCGTTTTCTGCTGTAACTCGGACAACAAACAATCATCAATCCACAGAAAGGTTTAAATGAAATTAGTTATCACTATCTTGGCAGCTCTTTTTCAAACAGCTTGTTCCAGCTCATCTGGCGTTGTCAAAATAGGTCCAGACACGTTTACAATCTCGACATCAGCCTCCCCTGGAAAAGGAGGTGTACCCGCTGCAAAACGAATTGCTTACCAAGAAGCCGGCGAAGAATGTGCTCGTCGTAATGGCATGGAAGTTTTTACTTTGAGCGAAAAGACATCATCACCGTCATGGACAGAAGGAATGGCTAATATGGAATTAAACTTCCGCTGCCTACGCCCCAACGATCCTGAGTTCCAACGACAACAAATGCA
Organism: uncultured Methylococcaceae bacterium; assembly: GCA_903839855.1. Classification (GTDB taxonomy): domain Bacteria; phylum Pseudomonadota; class Gammaproteobacteria; order Methylococcales; family Methylomonadaceae; genus Methylobacter_C. Next base: position 17,906 of record CAIMEB010000146.1, on the reverse strand, counting down.
AGGTTCGCCTGATAAGATTATCGAAAATCGCCAACGATGATGGTCGATTGAAATAAGGATAAACTCATGCAAACAGCAGAATTAAAGTCATTAATTGATCAATTATGGACAACGCATGCAGACGCAATAATAAATTTTATCGCAGTTTTATGTGGAGCTTTCTTCGGTGCTATGATTGCTTTTTGGCTCCAACTTAAAGCACAAAGAAATCAAGAAACAAGAGATTCAATAATGGCGAGCCATAAAATTCTTTTTTGCTTACTTCAGCAGTTCAATACAATGACTCTCATTAATCGTGATTTGATTAATCCATACATTGACAACCCAGGAAGGCACATACAAATTCCAGCAACGACGCCTTACAACACAGAAAAAAACATTTTCGATTTCAAAGCAATAAATTACATGCTTGAAACACACGAAAGCAGGAGGATTCTATTTGACATGCATATTGCGCAAGAAAATTATTTAGAAACGTTAGTAGCATTCAATGAACGATCAAAAATGCATAATAATGAAGTACAGCCAAGACTAGCAAAAATCGAAAATAACGGAACAAAAGGGATAACAATTGAACAGAGTGATGCAGCACTTGGCTTTTATATAAATGAATCTATCCGTAATTCAACCAATAGTTGTATCGAAATTCAAAAAAGAACTAGCAAGCTATTGTTAGAAAGTAAAACGGCTTTTCGCAACTACGCAATGGAAAAGTTTAAATCAAATAATTTTACTGACTTTGATATTTGAACGCTCAGAAGTATAGACAATCAAATAAACAGACCTAGCATAATACGACATATGAAAAAAAGCCTATTACTTCTAAGTGACTCTCAGGATTAGGCAACCTTAAAGCTTTAGCTGAAAGGCAGTTAGTTGTCGAACTTTACTTTTCACTATACGATCAGATTCAATCTACCGATTTTAGATGCTGGTTGCGTCCAGACGAGATACTATTAGTAATTAAGCTTAAGCTTTAATCCTCAAGGATTCATCCATGTGGTTGATAAGTAAAATAATCCATATATTCATCAACAGATTGCTCCCAAATAGTCAAATCAGTAAATGGTGGTCTTGATGGATGATTTGGCCAAATTACTAAGCGTATAGAATGGTTCATAGAGTTTGTTACAGACCATTCTCTAAATATTAAGTTTCTAACAGAGTAACTTGAAAAATCTTTAATATTATCAGGTTTTTTCCAGTTAACTGGCAATCCTGATTCGGTATTCCACCATCCCGATATTTCATCATCACTTAAAATGGTATTTAATCCAAATAAGATTACCAGATCGGGGGAATGTGTTTCGTTTAGTAATGTTGAAACCCACTTAACATATACCTCTTCAACATCTTTCTTTGTAGCCAAGCCAGCTGAATCAGTACCTAGATTAACATGGGTCGTGAGTGAAATAGCTTGATTTTCTGTTATGCTTGGGCAATTGCGTTTAAAAAAAGAATGTGATAAATATCTCAATTTATTCCAATAACGACGTGTGTCGGGATAATAAAAGTGACTATTTTCTGGTTTAACGACACACGGAATACTATAGAAGTAATCGCCGCCTTCCTCGTGAGATTTTTCTGCTTCAATTGATGGGCTATTACCATAAGAAACACCAATAAGTACAAGTTTCGGATCAATACTTGCTGGCATTCCATCAGGCCATTGTGAATCTGGGGTAGTGTTTACAAGCCCATTTATAATCCTTTCATTTTCTATAGGAGTTAGAGACTCTAGAGATCTTAAGTGTTCAATGTAATTCATGGCAATGTTCCAAAGCGTATTGTTGCCTAATGATGTTTTATATAGTTTACCGTATATCTACCGATAAATTTACTCCAAAGGCAATTACTTTTACTGTATTAAATGTTGCTTTTGCTCTAAAAGGGATTGCTTTTACTAAATTTCATGTTGCCGATGATCCAATGCATATATGCTTTACTGCATTGCATATTACCGATGCTCTAAAAGCGATTGGTTTTGTTCCATTTCATGTTGCCGATGCTGCATTGCATACATGCTTTACTCCATTGAATACATCCGAAGCTCCAATGCATACATGCTTTACTCCATTGCATGTATCCGAAGCTCCAAAGCATACATCCAAAACTCCAACGCATATATACTTTACTGCATTGCATGTTGCCTACAGAGCACCGCCAATACACTTTACTACCTCCTAATATTAGTCATCAGCACAATAAATCATTCTTCCAATATAACCGTTACAAAAACTTCTTTACTCGCATAAAAAAGCTCCTTTTTACAGAGGCTTAATTATATTCTTTACACAAGCATCCTAAGGTGTCCTCTAAAAAGGAATATCATCATCATAAGGCACATCAAAGCTATCATGAACGGGTGGTGATTGCCTTGCAGGCGCCTGTTCTCTACCACTGGGTTGTTGATAGCTTTGTTGGGGCTGACTGGCTTCATTTCGTTTACCGATTAAATCGATAATCGTGGCATTAAGCTCCAGACTGGTTTTAGTCGTACCGTCATTGGCTTTATATTCACTTTGACTTAATTCTCCAGAAACAAAGACTTGCTGACCTTTCTTAAGGTAGTTTTGTAATTGACCTTCGGCGCGTTTGCCAAATACAACCACCCGAATCCATAAGGTTTGTTGCTTGTCACCAAAGCCGATATTGTTAGCGACAGTCACGTTAAGTATCGCGACACCAGAGGGTGCATATCTCACTTCGGCATCTCTGCCCACAGTTCCGGTAAAGCTGAAAACATTGCTCATTTATTTATCTCACTCGTTGTGTACGTTAATAATATTATCGGTTACTTTGGCCTAAGCACCCAATGAAAACATCAGTGAACCGTAAAATCCATTTCTACCTTGCCATTCACCAGCTTTAAATTCGCTTCAAACTCGGTGCCTTTAGCGGATTTAAAACCTTTTAAAATCCCGGTCTCGCCCTTGCTTAATAGCTTCTTGGCCATGGATGGCGTTATATTTTTATGGGCAATGGTCTTCCAGATCGTCATCTTGCAACCATTCCGCCATTCGCTACAGCTATAGGCTTTAGGCGTTTCTACAATCTTGCCCGCACATAAAGGACAATCAGCCAGCGCCTGAGTTGCAGGGGGTACCAACTGATTTTGCAACTTGTTATAACCCACTTCACCCAAGGCATTCAGGGTCAATTGCCCCATAAAGCTATCTTCATCAATTTTAAGCGGATAAGCCTTTAGCGTGCGACCCAGTTGCAGCAACTGACTTGCCATGTCCTGCTCAATCGTTATCCCGAACACCTGCTTCCAGAGTACAAACTGACAGCCCGCTTTCCATTGACTACAACCATATCCCTGCCGGCCTTCAATCACCGGATGCTGACAGCGTGGACACGCACCGTATTGGCTTTGATCATACAAGGGCTTGGATGAAGCTTCTTTTAACTGCTGGGTAAACTGAATAATTTCAGCCATAAACTGTTCAGGATCATAGCGGTTATGTTCAATCTTTTTAAGTTTAGCTTCCCACTCCCCTGTCATGGCCGCCGACTTTAGCCGATCATCCGCAATAATTGAGATTAAATGCCGACCGGCTTCTGTACTCAATAACAGCTTCTTTTGACGCTGGATATACTGACGTTTTATCAGTACCTCAATAATCGAAGCGCGAGTGGCCGGTGTGCCTAAGCCCTTTTCTTTTAACGCTTCTTTAAGCGCCTCATCCTCACAGGTTTTACCCGCTGATTCCATGATGCTTAACAAACTGGCTTCGTTATACGCCTTGGGTGCAGTAGTTTTACCCTGATTCAATTGCGGTTGCTGCGGCCCTGTTTCACCTTCTACAAAACTCGGCAATAGCTTTACTTCCTCCCCTTTAGCCGTCTGCCCTGTTTGATCATTTTTATACAGCACTTGCCAGCCCTGCTCTAAAATCACCGTGCCTGTAGTTTTAAACTTGACCGACTGCACCTGTCCCAATACCGTGGTAATCTGCTTGATACAGGGTGGATAAAACAGGGCAATAAACCGAATCGCAATCGCGTCATAGACCTTAGCCTCGTCAGGCGCTAACGTATTCGGTAAGCTCGTCGTTGGAATAATCGCATGGTGATCACTCACTTTAGCATCATTAAAATTCCGGCTGCTAAACGAAAGCTTATCCAGATCAACCGCAGCAATCTGGGTATTAAACGACTGTTTTAACTTTTCCAGTAAGGGCTTCATACTGGGCTTCATATCGTTAGTCAGATAACGGCTATCCGTTCTGGGATAGGTCACATGCTTTTTCTCATAGAGTTGCTGTGTCAGGTTGAGTGTTTGATCGGCAGTAAAGCCATAACGGATACTCATATCCTTTTGTAACTCGGTTAAATCATACAGCAACGGGGGATTAACCTGCTCACGTTTGCCTTTAACTGAGCTTATCTCAAATTCATGCGTTTCAATCTGCTGTAATAAGGCTTCGGCATCCGGTTTGTGTTCAAAGCGGCCTCCGACATACTGAAAATCAACCGCTCGATAAAGGGTATGCAGTTCCCAAAAGTCTTTGGGTATAAACTTGGCAATTTCAAGATCTTTTTGCACAATCAGAGCCAGCACCGGCGTTTGTACTCGCCCAATCGTCCACAAACTGCCTTGCTGACCATACTTAAGCGTATATAAGCGCGTCGCATTTAAACCCACGATCCAATCGGATTCACTGCGACATTTAGCCGCCCGATACAAACCTTCGTAGACACGACCGTCCTGTAACTGGGCAAAGCCGGTACGAATCGCCTCATCCGTTAAGGAGCTAATCCATAAGCGCTTAAAAGGCTTTTGACCACACTCCGTCCAGCTCAGAATATACCGGAAGATTAATTCACCTTCTCGCCCCGCATCGGTCGCACAGATTAATTCATCCGCTGCTAGAAACAGGCGCTTAATGGTATTTAACTGTTTTTGTGCCGATTCATCACCCCTAGCTTTCAAAGCGAATGACTCAGGGATAATGGGCAGCACATCTAATGACCAGCGCTTCCATTCGGGATGATATTCATCGGGTTCTTTTAACTCAACCAGATGCCCGAATGCCCAGGTAATCTGATAGCCATTGCCTTCAAAAAAGCCATCACGCTTGCTATTGATGTTTAAACATTTTGCAATATCACGCGCGACCGACGGCTTTTCGGTAAGAATGACTTTCATGACGTAATCGTCAGTTTATAAATAAAATACACCCGACAACGCTTGCTTAGTTATTAATATTGATTAGCTTTAAGCCGGGCGGTAAAGCCTCGCCAAACATTTGCTTTTCTTCTTTCTCATCCAGTTCTTTAAAGTGTTCAACCATTTCTATCCAGGATAAAGGGGCTTTGCTCAACTTTAACTTGGCAATGATCTGTTCACGCAATGCGTCATCAATATCCTGCACACGATCACCACTCATCCGGGCTATCAAGGTGGCTGCGAAGGCGGCATGTACATTCTTCCTCCAGTCTTCAGCAATAATCTGCTTTAACCATCGACTGACCGTTTCGGCTGGAATCACATTATGACGGCTGCCATGAAACGGTAAGCGTGCGCCAATTCGACCCACAGCCCACCAGGTCTGAGTGGGTTCACTGGACTTTTCCAGGCGCTTTAATAACCAGTCACCTAATTGAATTTTCTTGTCAACTGGCAACCTTTCCAGCACCGCGGCCAGACGCACTATGTCATCATAACCCCGACTTTTGATTTGCTTGGCAACGCCGGATTGTCTGGCAGCAGCGGGATTCAGATACTTTGAAATATCCGCAAAGATTTGCTCTTGTGCAGCCGGTGATAAACCACCGGCAATACGGCGCCATAATGTCCACCATTCTGTCCAGTTCTGGGTTTCATTCACAAACTGGATGTTTTGTGAATAGTGTTTCCAGAGTTGCTCAACCCGCCAGTCATCCAAAGGATAACCAAAGCCTGGACGCAAACAGAACCCCACTAAACTCAACCAGACCCGCTCATGATGCTCAGAACGGCGATGATATTTAGCACTTTCTAACAAGGTGGTAAACAAGGCTCTCAGTAACGGGGTTTCCCATTCTGAACGGGCACTGCCTAATTGCTTCTCTAACTCTGCCCGAAGATTCTTAACAGCATTCGGATCAATTTGCCTGGACTTTGAGCCATAAACGGCCTGTATTCTTTCTACTGCACCCTCAAATTGAGCCGGTAAGGCGTTGGAAACACCTTGCCCAGAACTGCCTCTTTTCTTACGTATCTGAAACTCAACATTCCAACGTTGCGCACTGTTCTCTATCGCTACACATTGAATCTTAAGCGTACCGACTTCGGTTTGGGTAACCGACAGTTGTACCACCGCTTCGGCATTGGGTCGGGTTGGATCACCTTCAAAAGCGACGGCTAAAGGGGGCAAAGAATAAAAATGATCGGTTATATCCGTGATATCCCCCGGCTTGTATTCAGTATCGCCTGTGGTTGATGCCAAATGAAAACGCACCGGCACCCCTAAACGCAAAGCAAAATGACGGTCTTTTAGAATGACTTCATCACCTTCTTCACTGCCTCTAGGCAAAATACAAATACCTTGTTGTTCGGTAGAGTGTTCAGTATCCACTAACAGAAAATAACTTCTAGCCGCACCGCCACCAATCTTTAGTTTCTTGTCACGTCGCGCCATCGCATAACTGACCGCACCATAAGCGACTGAAAGTTCAGGGTGTTTATTTTCCAATAACTTAGGAGATCGGGTACTCCAGGAGTTCAGCAGCTTGATTAAGCGCTGGGTAATCGGCTGACTTCTAAACACACCACCATTCAATAACAGCGCATCGGGCACTCTGCCCTGACCTTTTAATGCTTCGGCTGAAGCCGTTTCATGGAGCTTTAAAAATGCAGCGATATGTTTACTGATAGCCGGTTCTGCGGCATAAGGAAGCCCAAACTCGACCACGCCACTGCGCTTTCTATCGGGTAATTCATCCAGCGAAGATAACGGAAAAAAGCCATCCAGAGCCAGTGCTCGTACTTCATCCCGGGTTAGTTGCACCGAACGAGAGCTGCCAATCAATTTAGAGCCACCACCCAACAGGGTAACAGCCAGTTGTTCGGGTGCATCTTCTGCCAAGAGTTGTTCTTTGGCCAAGCGACATTGTTCTAATAATTGTGAGAGGTCTGCGGCAGATAAGCGCTTTCCATTGTCACTCAAACGACTTTCAACCAAATGCGCTAAAGCCAGGTCTATATTATCCCCGCCAAGCATCAAATGATCGCCAACACCGATACGGGTTAATTTAGGTTCGTATTCTCCGGCTTCAACTTTAATCAGTGTTAAATCTGTTGTGCCGCCTCCGACATCACAGACCAATAACAAATGCACATCGGTTAAAGCTTCTTTTAAGCGTGTTGCATTAAGTCGTAGCCAGTCATAACAAACCGCTTGGGGTTCTTCCAATAAGCGTACTTCGGTTAAACCTGCGATTTTAGCGGCTTCTAAAGTTAGCGAACGGGCGGCCTCATCAAAAGAAGCAGGGACGGTAATCACCACATCCTGATCTTCTAGAGGAGCATCAGGAAATTTATGTCTCCAGACCGTGCGGATATGAGCCAGATAACTGGCACTGGCATCAATCGGTGAAACTTTGCTCACCTCCTCATGACTACCCCAAGGCAGGATGTCTGCACTGTGATCAACCGAGGGATGTGATAACCAGCTTTTAGCACTGGTGACAAAGCGGCCTTTCGATTTAGCACCTAATAGACGAGCCGCTTCACCTATCACCACAACAGCATCAGATAACGGGGAGTCTGCGTTGTAACTGGGAAACGCTAAGTCGGCCTCAGAAAGCTCACCGGGAGCGGGATGATAACGTACCGACGGTAATAAAGGTCTGGCGGCGACCTGTCCAGGTGCAACCAGTTGTTCAATAGCTAATAAATCGATGGTTTGATTATTTTTTTCGGTGCTGGCATAGGCGACTACAGTATGAGTAGTGCCTAAATCTATACCAACGATATAGTGTTCAGATTGCTTTTTCACGATCAAGGGTTATATTTTATTATTGTTATTACCACAAAGGAGTGGTTAAGGAGATGCATTTTATATCGGGTTAGTATAATTTTTTTTCTGAATTAAGGCGTAACTTTATTTGGTTTACGTTCATCTAATCACACACTATCCCTTTAATTTATAAAGTCTTGCTAAGTACACAGAAATTAATATTCAACAAACTGAGTAGGCAAATAAGACTTAAGCACATTTATCAGTTAAAATGGGAGTAATAATAAAGAGTCCGTTGTTTAAACGGCGTTTCGTTTCTTCACACAGTATTTCCGAGGTCGTTGTATGCATAAAAAAATAATTACTTTTACTGGGGGTGCCGTCTTAGTCCTTATGCACAGTTTGATTTATGCTGCTACGGACTTGCCGCCTTCAGCTAAAGTGGATTTGGGACCCGTAGAAGAAGTCTGTTCTGAATTTACTGATCCCGCATGGCGCAAAGAACAAACCATTGATGGCGTTTCAATACAGGAATCAAAGCTCTGTAATCCTGACAATCCGGCTGATATCGCTGCCTTTGTAAAAGGCACCAATGGTATCTCAATGGAAACCCTGATGGCCACCCAACTGGCTGCCGATGCGATCACGATGTCAGATGATGTTGACGGTGACGGTGACCCGGACAAGATCGTTATAAAACTTGAAGTGGTTGAGCTTAACGGGCATTCTCCCGATATGAAAGACATCACCACGACGTTTGATATTGCTCCAGGTATACAGCCCACTTTCTGGGTTTATGCCCCTAAAACCAGAGACATGTCGACAAAAAGTCTCTATGAGTTAGAAGCCAATCCTTTACTCAGAGCGCCCTCACCTGTTATCCGTGTTGAACAGGATGACGTGGTGTGGATTGTGTTAGAAAACACCCATTACCTGCCCCACTCTATCCATTTGCATGGCATAGATCATCCCTATATGAATCACGCAGGTTCTGGCAATGATGGTGTGGGTCAAACCAGTAATATGGATACCATGCCCGGTGAAAGCAAAACCTATGTGATTAAGCCTCGTCAACCAGGCACCATGTATTATCACTGCCATGTACAGCCACATACTCACATTCCTATGGGTTTGCAAGGCATCTTTGTTGTTGAAGAAAACCGTCCTAACAACTGGGTACAAACATTAAACGTAGGTGCTGGACAAGTCCGTCATCCTTCAGTGGCTGTACTTGAAAAATATGCCAGAGAATACGATTTACATTATCAATCGGCTGACAAAGAATTACATGAAGTGGTGGCCAGATCAGCCAATGATCCGCGCTTGATCGCCAAGCACATGAATACTGAATATGACATCACCAAAGCGGATGATGATTATTTTATGCTGAATGGTCGCTCATTCCCTTATACCTTAAGAGAATCGCTCATTCACATGGAAGAGAATCAAAGCGTAAAACTCCGTGTACTGAACGGTCATACTGAATCCTTTGCTTTGCATATTCATGGACACAAACCGACCGTAACGCATTATGATGGGGTCGATAATGGTCCAGGCTCTTATATTCAACGTGACGTACATGGCTTGGTGCCAGCGCAACGTCTTGATTTGGCATTAAGTGGTGTTGATGATGGCTTAAACAGCTTTGGTCAAGGAATCTGGATGTTCCACGACCATGTTGAAAAATCGTTTACCACTAAAGGTCATGGTGAAGGTGGTGATATCAGCTTAGTGGTTTATAAAGGCTTTGTTGATGATAAGGGTATTCCATCCGCGCATGGTATGAGTCTGGCGCCTTATTTCTCAAAGAAGTTATGGAAAGGACAATACCCAATCTGGCAAGACTATGATGCCTGGAGCAGCTTAGGTTTACCTGATTTAGGTGCCAAAGTAACGCCGAATAAAGTGGCGGTTCAAACACCGGCTGTAAAAGCGTCTGATGTTGCTACTGCGGCTAATTTAGCTGCACAACAAGATAGCGGCTACTCTGCATTTGAGAAGTTAATTTATGGCATTATCCTGGGTTTGATAGGTTACACAGGCTTTGTTAAACGCAGCCAGTTGATCGATTTAGCAGTTAGATTGATTGAAATAGCGCGTAGTAAAGTCGCTAAGAAGTAAAAGCCTAATCCCACTCATTACTCTCATGTATTACCAAGGCGTAAAAAGAACAATCATACAGCGGCCTGTTAGAAAAAGAGGAGCACTGCCAAGTAATATTCATCCTTTGCTAATACGTTTGTTTCTTGCGCGGGGTATCAAGTCAGAAATCGAGCTTGATAGAACGCTTGCAAAATTACCTTCGCCCTGGTTATTATCAGGAATGGAAGCCATGGTTTCCCATTTAATGGTAGCGATTAATGAGCAGCAGCATATAACGATTGTGGCTGATTTTGATGCCGATGGTGCAACGAGTTGTGCAGTGGCCATTAAAGGCTTGACCTTACTGGGCGCAGCGCAGGTGTCTTTTGTGGTGCCCAATCGTTTTGAATACGGCTATGGCTTAACACCTGAAATCGTTGATTTAGTCAAATTGAAAAACCCGGATGTTATTATTACCGTTGATAATGGCATATCCAGTGTTGAAGGCGTAGATGCGGCAATAGCACTAGGGATTAAAGTACTCATAACTGATCATCATCTACCCGGATTTGAATTACCTGCCGCTCATGCAATTGTTAACCCTAATCTGGTTGATGATCGCTTTCCTTGTAAGTCCATTGCCGGTGTGGGTGTGATCTTTTATGTGTTAATGGCTTTAAGAAGTCGTTTAAGGGATATGGGTTGGTTTGAAAAACACCAACGTCAAGAACCCAACCTGGCACAATTATTAGATTATGTGGCTTTAGGCACGGTTGCGGATGTGGTTGCACTGGAGCAGGTTAATCGAATCTTAGTCCATCAAGGCTTATTAAGAATGCGCACAGGGCGCAGTCATCCTGGGATTAATGCCCTGATTGACGTAGCAGGTAAAAATCATCAAACTATCACCGCTTCTGATTTGGGGTTTTCTCTTGCACCTCGCTTAAATGCCGCAGGGCGTATGGATGATATGTCTTTAGGCATCAGTTGTTTACTCTCTGATGATCCGGTGTCGGCAAAAACAATGGCAGTACAGCTTGACGATTTAAATAGTGAGCGCCGAGAGGTTGAAGCATTAATGAAGCATGAAGCCATGACTTTAATGAGTGAGATGAAGACCTTGGATAAGAACCACTTACCCGCCGGTGTTTGCTTATTTGATTCGGGTTGGCATCAAGGTGTGATAGGCATATTGGCGGCACGTATAAAAGATCAAATCCATCGACCGGTAATTGCCTTTGCACCTGCGGGTAAGGATTTAATAAAAGGCTCAGGCCGTTCTATTCCGGGCATTCATATTCGAGATGTGTTGAGTGATATTGCTGTGGTTTATCCTAAGCTATTAAGTAAGTTTGGTGGGCACGCCATGGCGGCAGGCTTGACCATAACAATGCATGATTATCCAGCCTTTGCCTTAGCCTTTGATGCAATGGTGAGTAAGCGTTTAGCGGGCGTTGATTTAGAACAAAAAATACTGTCTGACGGTGAATTATCTGAAGAAGAAATAAGTATTGAAACGGCTGATCTAATACAAAACGCGGCCATTTGGGGGCAAGAGTTTACAGAACCTGTATTTGATGGTGTATTTGATGTTTTGCAAGCGCGTATTGTTGGGCAGAGACATCTTAAATTGGTTTTAAGAAAACCAGAAGGTCAATCACCTATTGATGCCATTGCTTTTTTTGTTGATCAACCAGAACATTGGTTAGGATTGAGGCAAATTAGAGTCGCTTACAAATTAGATATTAATGAATTTAGGGGTAATCGAACGCTTCAACTTATTGTGCAGTATTTTGAAAAGATAATGTAACTATTATCCCCCGGTCATATTCATATAGCGCAATATAATCGGTTGTTCATGAATATTAAACTCATGTTTTTCGGGTTTAATTAACATAGCGTCAATAATAGCTTGTTTAAGCTTATCACTATCACCTGGATAAGCTCTTAATACCGCTTTTAAATCCACTGAATGTTCATTTCCCAAGCATAATAATAACCGACCTTCTACTGTTAAACGTACCCGATTACAGGTACTGCAAAAGTTATCACTGTGCGGAGAAATAAAACCTACGCGCGTTTGTGTTCCTGCCACCTTAAAATAATTTGAAGGCCCTCCGGTTTTTTCAATGGACGGGATTAAAGCAAATTGTTGTGCTAAGTCGGCCTGAATCAAATGACTTGGATAATAAGCGTCGGTGCGATCATGTTGAGTGACAATGCCAAGCGGCATTTCTTCGATGAAACTAATATCTATTTCATTATCCACGGCAAATTGCACCAGATTATTGACTTCAAGGTGATTTCTACCCTTAAGGATAACAGCATTAATTTTGATGCGCTCAAAGCCTTCCGCTTTAGCCGCTTGAATACCCTCTAATACGTCTTGCAAATCACCCGTGCGAGTAATCGCTTTAAACTTATCAGAATCTAAAGTATCCAGGCTAATATTAATTCGTTTAACCCCCGATTCTTTCAACTGCGAAGCCAGGCTTTTTAATTGTGAACCATTAGTCGTAATCACCAACTCTTTTAAACCTTCAAGCGCGCCTATATTGGCTAATAAATCTAAAGCGCCTTTTCTAACGAGTGGCTCCCCACCGGTAACCCTGATCTTTTTAACGCCTAATTCAACAAACCCATGCGCTAAGGTATAAATCTCTTCTAAAGTTAACACCTGCGAACGCGGTAAAAAAGTCATGTCTTCTGCCATACAATAGACACAACGAAAATCACACCGATCAGTGATAGATATTCTCAAATAATCAACCTTTCTACCAAAACGATCGATTAGTGCAGTTGAACTGGGTAATGAAGTCATAAATCTTACTGTAAAAACTGAGGTAACGAGTAATAGTGTAACATTATCAGACTATTTATTTTTAGCAACAAAAAAGTTCTATTTAAATCAGCTACAATAACCCTTTTCGCTCTTTCCTCGTCATCAATGAAAAAATTTCTGATCTCCTTTTTAGCCATTTTACTGCTCATCGAAGAGTGGTTATGGGACTTGCTTACTTCGTTGGGACACGCCTTATCTCACTGGCTACATCTTGAACACGCTGAAGCATGGTTAAGGCAAACGACCCCGTCTATTGCCCTGGTTGCCTTTGCAATCCCATTAATGATTGTGGCACCCATCAACCTGATCGCCTTCGCATTAATAGCGAACGGATTAATTTTGCAAGGTATTCTCACGGAGATATTAGCCAAATTGCTGGGCACTTTATTAGTCGCTAGAGTATTTGCGCTCACCAAACCACAGTTGCTATCCTTCTCATTGATAAACAGTCTTTACAGGACTATCACCCGCTGGCTGAAATGGGCTCATGATAAGATTACCGAAAGCGCAGTGTATCGCTTGGTGAAGCACTTAAAGAAACAATTAAAAGACTATCGTCTGAAAAAATCAACGTTTAATTAAAACGCTCGCACCCTGATGCATCCTGACCTCATTAACTTGGAAAATACCTTTCAGGCATCCGTTTTAACAAAAATTGATGATCCCTTATTGAGTGAGTTTTCTATCGAATTATGGATGAAGCGTGATGATTTGCTGCATCCCATCATTTCTGGCAATAAATGGCGAAAACTTAAGTATTGTCTCAATCATGCACTCTCTTTAAATGCGGACACCCTTATTAGTATGGGTGGTGCTTATTCTAATCACTTACATGCTTTGGCTTACACAGGTCATTTATTAGGTTTAAAAACGCAAGGTATTATCCGTGGTGAACAACCTACCGTGTTAACACCGACACTTGTCGATATGCAAAACTGGGGGATGAAACTCACCTTTGTATCCCGCTCCGAGTATAGCGTCTTAAGGCAATACAAAGCGCCTCAGGCGTTACCTGATATTAAGCCCAGTGAATACTGGTTACCGGAGGGTGGTGCACAATTATTGGCTTTAAAAGGTGTTGCGGAACTCGTTAATGAAATTGATGTCAGTTATGACATTCTTTGTGTCCCTTGTGGCACTGGAACCACTTTAGCCGGCATGATTGATGCAGCACCACGACAGACCAAGCTGTTAGGCTTCGCTGCCTTAAAAAATGCCGGGTTTTTAACAACGGATGTTAACACCCTACTAGCAAAACCGAATATCCATTGGGAGATTAATGTACACTATCACTTTGGTGGTTTTGCTAAAACGACTGAAGAATTAATACGCTTTATGTATCATTTTGAAAACAAAACCGGCATCCTGTTAGAACCCGTTTATACCGGAAAAATGATGTTTGCACTGTATGATTTGATCAAAAATAATACCTTTAAACCCGGTCAGCGGATTATCGCTATTCACACCGGAGGATTACAGGGGAACCGGAGGCTTTAACCTATGAATCGAGTATTAGAACCTGAATTAATGGACGATATAGACCAGGTAACAGCTTATGCAGAAGCCGATTTCACCCTGCCTCATGATAACTTTATACTCCAACTGCAAACACTGATTAATGATCCCGCTTTTAATGGTACCGCACTGGACTTAGGTTGTGGCCCTGGTGATATTAGCTTCCGCTTTGCTAAGGCATTCCCATCCGCTAAACTGCATGCGGTAGATGGCTCAGAACCCATGCTGAATTATGCAAAAGCCGCTGTAACATCCGGTCAGGATAAGCAAATTAGTTTTATTAAAGGGCTATTACCAGACGTCATATTACCGCAATCCAGTTATGAGATAATTTTTAGCAACAGTCTTTTGCATCATTTACCCGATCCCCAAATACTGTGGCAGACTATAAAGAAATATGCCAAACCAGGTACGCTTATCTGCATTATGGATTTATTGCGTCCTGATAGCATCGAAACAGCTCAGGCGATGGTCAACCAATATGCTACTAATGAACCTGCCATTTTACAGAGAGACTTTTATAACTCCCTGTTGGCAGCTTTTAGTATGAAAGAAATCAACAAACAATTGGCACAGGCTAATTTAAATTTACATATCGTGCAGCTAAGTGACCGACATGTTTTAATCAGCGGTGTTATACCCGATAGTTTAAGGAATGATATGGATACCCCAGAGAACTCTGAACCAATAAATCTTGAGAAACCAGAACTTTATATTAACCGTGACCTCAGTTTGCTGGCGTTTAATAAGCGCGTTTTAGCGCAAGCCAAAAATGAAGCGGTTCCCTTGCTTGAGCGACTCAACTACCTTTGCATCTCCTGCTCGAATCTAGATGAGTTCTTTGAAGTAAGGGTTGCCAGTGTCCTAGAAATGGCCTCTATTGATCACAAAACGATTGGATCTGACGGGCTAACGCCAATAGAACAACTAGAACAGATTTCCATTCATTCCCATAAATTAGTAGAGGAACAATATCAGGTTCTTAATGAAATTTTGATTCCAAAGCTCAATGCAGAAAATATTCGCTTTATTCGTAGAACTCAATGGAATGAGGCGCAACAAAAATGGTTAGCTAAGTATTTTAATGATGAGTTATTACCTATCTTAACTCCAGTCGGTCTAGATTCGGCACATCCATTCCCAAGAATACTGAATAAAAGTTTAAACTTTATCATTTCCTTAACCGGTAAAGATGCCTTTGGTAGAAACAGTGGTCGTGCTATTTTACAAGCCCCCCGCGCATTACCCCGTGTTATTAAATTACCCGCCGAGGAAACTCAAAGTGGCCCGAGTGACTTTGTATTTTTGTCCTCTATTATTCATGCTTTTGTGAGTGAATTATTTACCGGCATGACCGTTAAAGGTTGTTATCAATTTAGAGTCACTCGCAACAGTGATTTTTTTGTTGATGATGATGCTATTGATGACTTATTGCTCGCTGTTCAGGGCGAACTGGCCATGCGTAATTATGGTGATGAAGTCCGTCTTGAAATAGATGCGGCTTGTCCAGATGATACGGTTAATTTCTTGCTGGATCGCTTTGAAATGAATCGTGACAGATTATTTTTAGTCGATGGCCCCGTTAATCTGAACAGAATTCAAGAAGTCAATAGCCTGGTTGACCGACCTGATCTTAAGTTTACGCCTTTTAAACCCAGCACACCGTCACAACTTGCGCGTAACAAAGATATTTTTGCTGCGATAAAACGCCACGATATCTTACTGCATCACCCGTTTGAATCCTTCTCACCGGTTGTTGAGTTTTTACGTCAGGCAGCCGTCTCATCCGAAGTTCTGGCTATTAAACAAACCCTGTACCGTACGGGTGCAGATTCACCCGTCGTGGCGGCTTTAATTAGAGCCGCAAGAGCGGGAAAAGAAGTTACTGTGGTCATTGAGCTCAGAGCCCGCTTTGACGAAAAAGCCAATATTGATTTAGCTTCTAAATTACAGGAAGCTGCAGTACATGTTGTTTACGGTGTCGTAGGCTATAAAACCCATGCCAAAATGTGTCTGGTGTTACGTAGAGAGGGTAAGGAATTACGTAATTATGTGCATTTAGGCACAGGCAACTACCATCCAAAAACAGCGCAGCTTTATACGGATTATGGTCTGTTTTCTTGCAATAAAGAATTGGGTGAAGATGTAAGACGGGTTTTTGCACAGCTCACTAGCTTAGGTAAAGTGACCAAATTAAATAAATTATTGCAATCTCCTTTTACTTTACATAAAGGGATTCTGGAAAAGATTGAGCGCGAGATAGCTCATGCTAATAATGGTAAGCCTGCGAAGATTATCATTCAGGTTAATGCAATCGTGGAAGAACAAGCCATACAAGCCCTGTATCGAGCCTCTCAGGCAGGCGTTGAGGTCAAGCTAATTGTGCGGGGGATTTGCTGTCTTAAACCGGGTATTCCGGGTGTCTCTGAGAATATCGAAGTGCGTGCCATTATCGGACGCTTTTTAGAACACGCTCGCATCTATGCTTTTTCTAATGATGGTAATCAAGAGGTGTATGCCTCCAGCGCCGACTTAATGAATAGAAACATGTTCAGACGTGTTGAAATCTGTTTTCCCATTGAAAGTAAACGACTCTGCAATCGCATTTTGCATGATCTGGACTTATATCTTAAGGATAATACCCAAGCCTGGTTGTTACAATCGGACGGTAGTTATCTGCAATTATTAAATCCGACTGATGAAGAGCAAATACAGGCTCAATCAGCCATATTAAATGAACTACAGGCATCTTAATGACAGATATTCGCGAAATTGCTCAATTGGGAAATCCCCTATTACGCTGCCCTGCTGAGCCTATTACTGATATCGATAGCCCAGAAAGTCAGACGATTATTAAAGCCCTGCAAGATACGTTGGCGTCAACACAAGGTGTTGGTATTGCTGCACCTCAAATCAGTGTATCAAAGCAAATTATTATTATCGCCTCTCGACCTTCTACACGGTATCCTCAGGCACCACTGATGACACCTACCGTAATGATTAACCCAAGCTTTAAAGCCTTATCTGATGAGAAGGAAAAAGATTGGGAAGGTTGTTTAAGTATTCCGGGTATCCGCGCCCTAGTTCCTCGATATAAAAATATACTCATCACTTATACCAATACGAATGGCATTCTGGTTGAAACGTGCTTAGAGGGTTTTGTAGCCAGAATATTTCAACATGAGTTTGATCACTTGGAAGGCAAGGTGTATCTGGATAATGTTATAGACAATCGTGATATTTTCTCTGAGAGTGAGTATTTTAAATTTATTGCCTCTGATATACCTAAGGCATGAATATTAAAGAATCTGGACAATTAGTCATTTTGTTGAAACGCTGTGCGTGTTTCTTTTCGGGTATAAGATAAGCCAACGTATAACTATACTTCACGCGGGCATAGATGCGGATTTTGTAAAAAGCTGAAACTTTGGATTCAAAAGCGTTTTCACCTGATCCTTATAAGTCGATTTCACCTTGTTGAGACAATCGTCAATAGCTTCCTTAAATTCAGAAAATGT
>CAIMEB010000145.1 GCA_903839855.1 uncultured Methylococcaceae bacterium | reverse complement strand
TTTCTTAAATTTAAGAAACAGCTAAGCCGTTTATCTTTAAAGTCACTGGCCGTTTTTTAATGGCTACGGTAGCTTGTTGTTAATTTTTTATTGACATCAAAAGTGTCAACTACTTTTAGGCTGCTATGAAGGATGCCCTTAATCTGGATGATAATCACCGCTATCAAGATCAATTAGCAGAGCTTATTCAAACACTGAACCGCATCGGTGTCCGTCCATTACTACTCAAAGGCGCAGCCACACTTGTCAGTGGCCTATATCCCACACCCGGCGAGCGTTACATTGGCGATATTGATATTCTGATTCCACCCGATAAGCTAGCAGAAATATTAGTCGTGCTGAGTGAGATCGGTTACGCACCTAAGACGACTGACCAACCACCCATTACTGCCGAAGATTTTCTGAAGCAACGAAGATGTCATCACTATCCTGGAATCAGGAGTTTCGAATGGCCAATTTGGGTGGAATTGCATATCCATCCGGTTCATTTACCTGTAGCCGAATGTCTCACTGCCGAGGAAATGGTTCAGGATGCGACATTATTCAGTTGGCGTGGCGGTGAATGTTTGCTGCCTTCACCCACGCATTTTGTGATGCACAATATTATTCATTCTTATTTTGTTAATTACAGAATGGAAGAAAACCTTCGATTGCGGCAATTATTTGAATTTGTCCATGTTAGCCGAGTCTATGCTAATCAAATAGACTGGACAGCCATTCAACAACGTTTTAACAGTCGTCGCTACTACCGTAATGGACTCAGTTATTATGTAGCTTTGGCTAACGCTTATCTGGGCTTTCAGCCGCCACCTGAAATCCCTATTGGACACTGGATTCAGTTACGAGCCAAGCTTCATCTAATGTGGATAAAATCAGCCTTGGCCTACTATTTGTTGTATCTGTTCTACCTGATTTTTAGATTAAAAGGATACGCACGAAACCCACGTTTATTGAAAAAGAAACTACTGACCTTAAGCTTCTACAAGTCTTTTTACCAATCCTTGCGTTCTTTTAAAACAAAGATGTGGACATCCGTCTAAGGTTCTCAGCTATTTTTGGTAGTGGCTTAATCACGCTTAGAATTGCTGGCATTAATCCGTTGCCGACACCGCGAATCATGGTCAACCTATTCTAACTTTTGCGAAAGGGTTCTAATGAGGAGCCGCGTGCGATGAAGCGTACCAACAAAAGTGTCGACCGATAGAAGAGCAGACCTCATTGAGAGAAATCGATTTACTCGATGATTGGATTGCTTTTTTGACCTTATTGACCTTTTTGAGCTAGCAGGGCTTTTAAGCCAGCAATTCCCAATTTGGAAGTCATTATTTATCAAAAAGTTATATTATGAATTTTGGTAGCCATGCTATTTAAAAATAAATAATTAAATTTACAAAGACTGTAAGCCACATAAACCTTTGGCTTACGAAGAAACGTCAATTTTATGCTTGTATTTTACTAAATTTATACATTTCCATCTTATTGTTTTTATTTGAATTTCAAATTGGGAATTGCTGAAATAATGACTTCCAAATTGGGAATTGCTGCAATGATGTAGAAGTATTGCGTTATGATTTCAAATATAATACATCAAAACCTCGGGTACCCGTCATGGTATGTGTAGAGTTAAAGTAATCTGTAAAGTTTGCAATGCCCACTTAGACTCTGTCTTTGAAGACGAGCCTAAACCCACAGGATTGCCTTATTGTATGAACTCCACTGCTTTGGATTTAAAAGAAAAATGATAGATGCTCATCAACAGGTACAAGAATTACTGGATTTTATTGATGCCAGTCCTAGTCCATGGCATGCGGTTAAGCAGGTTCAAGCACACTTAGAAGCTTTTCAGTTTATTAAACTGGATGAAACGAGTGCTTGGGATTTACTTCCGGGAGGACATTACTATGTCGTTCGTGATGATTCTTCTATTATTATTTTCGTACAGGGTCAAAAGCCCTTAGTAGAAACCGGCTTTAAACTGGTGGGTGCGCATACTGATTCACCGGGTTTAAGAATCAAACCCAATGCAGCCAGTGGTATTGATGGCTTGTTAAGATTAGGTGTTGAGGTGTATGGCGGGCCTATTCTTGCGACGTTTGCAGATCGTGATTTAAGTTTGGCGGGTCGTATTACTTATAAAGACGACAGTAATGCAATTGCCAGTACCTTGTTAAAATTCGATCAGACTTTGCTTCGTTTACCTAATCTGGCGATTCATATGAATCGTGGCGTTAATGATGACGGATTAAAGCTGCATAAACAGAATGAGTTGCCGCTGATTTTATCAGCGCTAGCACAGGATTGTTTGCCACAGGCTTATTTTTCACAATTACTGCAAGAACAGACTGACTGTGAAATCGAGCGCATTCTATCTTGGGATCTAGCGGTTTATGATACTCAGAAGGGCGCTTTCTGGGGTGCAGAGCAAGAATTTTATGCTGATAGTCAGTTAGATAATTTGGCTTCTTGTCATGCGGCCTTGCAAGCCTTGTTAGATGAGGCCATCCTGGATAACGAAGGTACATTGGTTTGTGCTTTTTTTGATCATGAAGAAATTGGTAGCGAGAGTAATAAAGGTGCGGATGGTAGTTTTCTGACGGATGTATTACAAAGGATTGCTTTGGCAACCGTTCAAGATAAAGATGATTATGCAAGAGCGTTAGCCAAAAGTTATATGATCAGTGCGGACATGGCACATGCTTACCAGCCGAGTTTTCCTTTAGCTTATGATCCCGATCATAAAGTAATTGTGAATAAAGGGCCGGTTATTAAAGTGAATGTGAATAATCGCTACAGCACTGAAAGCCTATCGCAAGCCCTGTTTATTGATTGGTGTGAACAGGCTGAAGTGCCTTATCAAAAATATTCACATCGTAGTGACTTGGGATGTGGCAGTACGATTGGGCCGATTACCTCAGCAAGGTTAGGCATTCGTTCCATTGATGTTGGAAATCCTTTGTGGGCGATGCACAGTATCAGGGAAAGTGCTGGGGTGTTAGATCATAGCTACATGATAAAAGTTTTAAAGCAGTTTTTTAGGGATTAGTCGTTACTGTTGTGAAAAAGTTTGTGTGCATTAAGCAATTGTTCAGTTTGGATATGTCAAACTATCATCAACTAAATAGATTTTTAATAAACATTAACTTTTAATTGAGGTTTTACCTATGAAAAAAATAGTAACATTGGGTTTTATGATGATCTTTGCTAGCAGTACAGCAATGGCTTATGGCTATGATTATGTTGACGAAATGGCTAACAGGGAGTTAGCCATTATTAGCGCTCAAGAGCAGGCTGAAGTGATGCATGAGTTGAGGGAAGGGGATTATAGAGAGGCGCAGGAAGTCATCCAGGAAGATGAAGCCATAAAAAACCAGATACGTCAGCAAGAGGCTATGTACGACAGAGCCAGAGATTATAATCAATACAATTATGGGTACTATGGTTACCCAAGATGGTAGTTTTACTTCTTTTAAGAGCGAGTTCTTTAAGCGAAAGACTAATTCCTGAAACGTAACGTAATCAGGTGATCGTTACGTTTCTAACTACTTTCGTTACGTAATTAATAGTGATTGTTACCGTTAGTAGTTTTTCAAATAAGATATCGATTTTTGCGCGTCAAAGTTTCAGTTGGTTGGTCAATACACACATTTTACTTGGGTGAAAAAGAAGGTTGCTTAGGCTAATCGTAAAGGTTGCAATGTTGTGGTAATGATAGCGTTCATGGTTCAAGTCTGTAGAGTTCAGCTTGAAACCCACATATTTTAGCTGAGCTGTAATTCTATTTTATCGAATTAGTTTTTTTGTTTGGCGAAGGTGTTGCCACTATTTTCATTATTATTGCTCTGACGGTATTTTAGTAGTAGGATAGGAGCTCATTGAGTAGAGATAAACAAATGGGGTTGAAATGAAAATAGTAAGCGCAAAATCTATCATAGGGGCGTTAGTGATTACGGTCGCTTCGTTGCTCTCGGTTAACACTGCCAACGCATCCTGTAGCTTAGGCTCAGTAAAAGTAATCGAAATTTTGAATTGGGGCACTGGGGGGTACGTTTTTGTCGCACCCGCTAGCTCGTTCGTTACCAATTACTACACATATTTTTATACCACTAGCCAATCTTTTTTTAATATGGCTGCTACGGCTCTGGCCGGTAACAGAGTAGTTGGTGTTTTTGGTGACGGTAGTTGCACGGCGGGCACCAACTCTTACGCTGGGAATCTTTTGGAACTGGATCTTTATTAATTCTGGTTGAAATTCATAGGGGGAATCAAAAACGTTGTAGTCTGTTGGAGATTCCCCTTTAGGTTGATTGCTTGGGAGATAAGCGTGAAATGAACAGACTGACATATTTATGTGGCGTAGCCTTGCTTTTAGCCATAGGTTTTTATGAAGTACAGCAGCGTTCCGAACATAGTTCATTAGTGCCTCAGAAAACGGTTGCCGAGAAGGCGGGGGCTCCAGTTGGTATTTACGATTCGGGAGAGCCCAGCAAGCACAAACTACCGTTAGCCTCTACAAATCCCGGAATATCGCCTTCCGGACACCGTCATGATTTAAACCAGGGAATCATTCCGGCACAGCCGCAACTTTCGGACGATGACAGAGATTTGCAAGAAAAATGGAATGCCGAACTGCTCGCTTCCATGCGTGCCAATAATTTACCTAAAGAACACATTGAACATGTGGAGAAAATATTTGCAGCTCAAAGAGAAGCTTTAAGTTCTAACGGTTCGGAAGCCCCAATGTCGGCACCTATTTCTGTCAAGGAACGTCATTTGCAATTTCTTGAGAGTATCAAACAAGCTGGAGCGCCTCAGGTAGTTATTGATAATCACTCATCTATACTTGATACCGATACCATGGAATCTCAGCTACCAATTTCCCATCAAAACTTAGTCAACCAACTAAGGCGATAGTGTGGTCTTAGAGTAAAGTTATATTTAAGTTTGCTTTGCCACCCGCTTTGGGGGAGGCAGGTTCTCGGTATTCCACACCCATCGATTTTGAGTTTACACATGCCCTGTTTTTGGGTTCTAATTTCTTTGCCATTCATCGGGGATTGTACTGAGGCTAGGTTATCCTATCAACTGGGTGCCTGATACTCACGAATGTAGAGACCATGAACAAAAACCATGAACACAGAAAAAATTCACCTTTGTTATTGGCTTTTAAAGCATCCGGGTCTTTAAAACGACTCGTTTTTTTTATGTATCTGCTTGCACTGCTTGCTGCGTTGCTTAATAGTTTGGCGGTTTTTATAAAAATCAGCCTGGTAATAGGGCTTGTTGCATACTATCGATGGGTTGTTCATCAATCAAAAGGTGTCAATTATCAAATTAAGTATTCTGATGAGTCAGGGTGGGAGTTGGCTGAAGCATCGGAATTTATGGGCATTGATATTCTTCAGTCAACCGTCATAACGACTCAACTATTATTTTTACACTTTAATTTTGTATCTAATACCCCATTAAGGTTATATAACAAACACGCATTACTTATTTTAAGTGATCAGTTAACACCAGAAGATTATTGTAGTTTGATTGTTAAATTGAAGATGACAGTAATAAAATAGGTGTAAATCAAGTCGTCTCTGATAAAATGAAAACAAGCGAGTACGGTTTCATTAATATAGATTTGTATTGACTTGTAATTGCAGTTATCTTAAGCCCAATTAATTAAAATAATAAGGAGAAATCGGATGTCGAAAGGTCAAAACTTACAGGATAATTTTCTAAACTCTTTGAGAAAAGAACATACTCCCGTATCAATTTTTCTTGTTAACGGTATTAAGTTACAAGGAAAAGTGGATTCATTTGATCAATATGTGATCATGCTAAAAAATACCATTAGTCAAATGGTTTATAAGCATGCCATATCAACTATAGTGCCCAGTAAAGTGGTAAAAATGCTACGCGATGATGAGGTTGTTGATGAGTGATGGGTCGCGAAAAAATTTTATTATAGTTTTATACATGGAGTACTTTATTGTTTGATCGTCCAGATTCTGGTGAACGGGCAATCCTTGTTCATTTAACCTTTCGTTCCGGTCAAGAAGATCTTTTAGAATTAAAAGAGCTGGCTAAATCGGCCGGAACAGACCCCGTTTATGTTGTTACTGGCCCACGAAAACGCCCAGATCCCAAATATTTTGTTGGCAAAGGTAAGCTTGAAGAGCTTAAAACCGCAGTAGAAGCTTATGAAGCTGATGTGGTTTTATTTAATCATCCCTTGGCGCCCAGTCAGGAAAGAAATCTCGAAGGCGCTTTAGGGGTGCGGGTTGTTGATAGAAACGGCCTGATATTAGATATATTCGCTCAGCGTGCGCAATCTTTTGAAGGCAAGTTGCAAGTTGAATTAGCGCAACTAAAACATCTCTCGACCCGCTTGGTGCGAGGTTGGACGCATTTGGAACGTCAAAAGGGTGGTATTGGCTTACGAGGCCCCGGTGAAACGCAATTAGAAACCGATAGACGGCTTTTGGGTTTGCGAATTAAGCAGATTCAGCAGCGCTTAGATAAAGTTGACAAACAACGACATCAAGGCAGAAGCAAGCGTAAAAAAGCCGAGATTCCCTCAGTATCCTTGGTCGGTTATACCAATGCAGGTAAATCTACATTATTTAATACCTTAACGGGTGCCGATATTTATACTGCTGATCAACTTTTTGCGACCTTAGATCCTACTCTACGAAGTTGTCAGTTACCTAATAGCAGTGAAATAGTTATTGCAGATACAGTCGGCTTTATTCGGCATTTACCGCATGAGTTAGTGGCGGCATTTAAATCAACGTTACAGGAAGCCAGTGAAGCCGATTTATTGCTGCACGTTATTGATGCTTATAGCGAAGACAGAGATGAGATCATTGTCCAGGTTAATCAGGTTCTTGAGGATATAGAGGCTGATAAGGTTAGGCAGTTAGAAGTTTTTAATAAAATTGATTTGTTGGAAAATATTCAACCTCATATTGATCGGGATGACGCAGGTAATCCGGTTCGGGTTTGGTTATCTGCTGAATCAGGTGCTGGTATTGAGTTGCTTTATCAGGTTCTGACTGAGCTGTTTTCAAATACTAAAGTAAAAAGACGCTGTTTTCTGCAAGCTAATCAAGGGAATATCAGGGCAAAACTATTTACTTGCGCAAAAATAATTGACGAGCATATTGATGACTTCGGTGTTACTGAGGTACTCATCGAAATTGATGTAAGGTATTTAGGATTGTTAAAAGATGTAAAGTGTGAAGCCATTACACAGTAAAAAGTCTTGGTTTAAAGCGGATATTGCTTTAAACGTTACGGTGGGTGTTTTCACTTTTTAAGATATTTACGATAGAATAGAACGAGAACATCCTGCGGGATAAATTAATTAAGTAATCCAATATGGAGCATAAGTATGTCGTGGAATGAGCCTGGTGGTGATAAGAAAGACCCCTGGAGTGGTCGAGGTGACCAAAAAGGACCTCCTGATTTAGATGAAGCAATACGCTCATTACAAGAAAAATTAGGTAAATTTTTCGGTGGAGATAATGGGGATAACGAGCGTTCATCAAGAAATTTTTCCTCTGGCAATTCAAAGAGAAATACTGGTTTTATTGTCGGAGGTGCATTTGTTTTATGGGGTCTGAGTGGCTTCTATATTGTTGACGAAGGGAATCATGGGGTTGAGACCCGCTTTGGTCAGTATATTGGAACGACGCAGTCGGGTTTGAACTGGCATTTGCCAACCCCTATTGAGCGGGTTGATATCGTTAATGTTAAGCAACAACGTTTTATCGAAGTGGGTTACCGTAGTAGTGGTGGTGAACAAATAACCGGTTCAGTGCCCAAAGAAGCGTTGATGCTGACTAAAGATGAAAATTATGTCGACGTGCGCTTGGCGATTCAATATCAGGTTAAGGATGCTAAGCAGTTTATTTTTAATGTGGTTAATCCCGCTTTAACGTTAAAGCAGGTGACTGAAAGTGCGTTACGCGGTGTGGTGGGTAGTAGTGCCATGGATTTCGTGTTGACCCAAGGTCGAAGCGAAATTGTGACCTTGATTAAAAAAGAAATTCAAGACGTCATGGATAGCTATAATTCAGGTATTCAAGTGACCAGTGTTAATTTACAGGATGCTCAGCCGCCAGAACAGGTTCAAAACTCCTTTGAAGATGCTATTAAAGCACGTGAGGATGAGCAGCGTTTAATCAATGAAGCGGAAGCCTACTCTAATGATGTGGTGCCAAAAGCAAGGGGTGCGGCAGCCAGAAAGATTCAGGAAGCTGAGGGTTATAAAGAACAGGTGATTGCTCAGGCACAGGGTGAGACCAGTCGGTTTTCTCAGTTACTGGCTCAGTATACTAGGGCACCCGATGTTACTCGTAAGCGTTTGTATATCGAATCAATGGAATCGGTGATGAGTGAAACAAATAAAGTTTTAGTGGATACTAAATCAGGCAATAACTTACTTTATTTACCACTCGATAAAATAGGGCAACATCAGGTTATATCTCAAGC
Source organism: uncultured Methylococcaceae bacterium (assembly GCA_903839855.1). GTDB lineage: Bacteria > Pseudomonadota > Gammaproteobacteria > Methylococcales > Methylomonadaceae > Methylobacter_C. Next base: position 29,386 of record CAIMEB010000145.1, on the reverse strand, counting down.
AAGCGGATCAAGCTCTTCCGCTGGTGCAAGTGATCAGCCGCAATCTCAAACATCATCTCAGTCCCAAGTGCAACAGACAGTCGTTCAAGAGCCCGTTGTTGAGCGTCCAATCACTACTCGTAGCCGTGATGCAAGGGGAAGACAATGACACAGAATAAAATTTTAGTCGGTTTAGCTGGATTATTATTACTGGCTGGAATGAGTGTGTTTTCAGTGAGTCAAACTGAAAAAGCCATCAAATTTCGTCTGGGTGAAATAGTTAAAAACGATTATGACCCTGGGTTGCATTTCAAAATTCCTTTTATTAATAATATAAAGAAGTTTGATGCCCGTATTCAAACTATGGACGCCAAGCCCGAGCGGTTCTTAACTGCCGAGAAGAAGAATGTGATTGTGGATTCTTTTGTTAAATGGCGCATTGGTAATGTGAGTACATTTTATACGACAGTTGCAGGTGATATTGATCAAGCGAATTTACGCCTGGATCAAATTATTAAAGATGCTTTTAGAAGCGAATTTAGTAAGCGTAATATAAAACAACTTATCTCAACAGATCGCAGTGCGATACGTGAAATTTTGACTAACAATTCTAAAGCAGTTGCCGCTGAATTGGGCATGGAAATTGTCGACGTGCAAGTGATGCGGATTGATTTGCCGCCTGAAGTCAGTAGTTCGGTGTTCCGTAGAATGGAAGCAGAACGTGAACGGGTCGCACGCGAGTTTCGATCTCAGGGTGCAGAGGCGGCTGAAAGAATTCGTGCCGATGCGGATAGGCAACGGGTGGTCACTTTAGCCAATGCTTTCCGTGATGCTGAAAAATTAAGAGGTGAAGGTGATGCGGCGGCTGCAGAAATTTATTCGACAGCTTATGGCGCAGATACTGAGTTCTTTACTTTTTATCGCAGTCTTAATGCTTATAAAAAAGCCTTTAATAATTCAAGTTTGATGGTTCTTGATCCTGATTCTGATTTTTTTCGGTATTTTAATAAGCAAAAATAGCTTAGGATAAGTAATGAAAGATTTATGTTCTTATCTGAAACTATCAGTTTGACTGAATTCGACTTTTAATCAAACAACAAAACGCCCCGCCTTGGTGGGGCGTTTTGTTTGAGTGGACACATAAAAATGCAACAAAAAGACTCTTGGCTTTTGCCTGAAGGGATAGATGAAATTTTGCCGGAAGAGGCTAAGTATCTGGAAAGCTTGCGCAGTAAATTGCTGGATTTGTTTGCTTGCTGGGGATACGACTTAGTTATTCCTCCGTTTATTGATTTTTTAGATTCTTTGTTAACAGGTTCAGGTCATGATTTAGACTTGCAGACCTTTAAGTTAACTGATCAAATGAGTGGTGAGATGCTCGGAGTAAGAGCCGATATGACGCCACAGGTCGCAAGAATAGATGCGCATAATTTAAAGCACGAATGGCCAACCCGTTTGTGTTACGTTGGAACTATCCTTCATACCCGTGGCGATCCGCTTCAAAAAAATCGTAGTCCTATGCAAATTGGTGCAGAGCTTTATGGGCATGCTGGCAAAGAAAGTGATGTCGAAGTGATACGTCTCATGTTGGAAATGCTGGCTATTACAGGGTTAACCAATATCCATTTGGACTTAGGGCATGTGGGTATTTACCGTGCCTTATCCACACAGGCTAAATTGACAGAGCTTCAAGAGAGTGAGTTATTTGATGTATTGCAGCGCAAAGCAAGGCCTGAGCTGCAGGGTTTATTGGAGACTTACGCTATTGATCCCGACCTTAAAGCTATGTTGTTGAAGTTGCCTGAGTTAAATGGCGGTAAAGATACGATTAGTAAAGCCCGATCTATTCTGGCAAAAGCTAATGATGAAGTCAAAAGTGCGCTGTTGGATTTAGAAGCCATTGCAGAAAAATTAACACGCTATTTGCCGTGGTTACCGATTAGTTTTGATCTTGCCGAATTGAGGGGTTATCACTATCATACCGGAATTGTGTTTGCTGCTTTTGTGCCCTCAATAGGAAGAGAAATTGCCAGGGGTGGGCGTTACGACAATATTGGTGGCGTGTTTGGAAGGGCGCGTCCAGCAACGGGGTTTAGTTCGGATTTAAAACTACTCTCTTCATTAGGTAAGCAAGTTAGCCAAACGCCGCAGAGAGAACTTATTTTTGCACCGTATAGTATGGATAGTGCGTTAACTGAAAAAGTCAGAGACTTGCGTGCCCGGCAACAAGCTGTTGTGCAACAATTGCCGGGACAAACCGGAGGTGCAAAAGAGTTAGATTGCACTTCTATTTTAGTACAAGATAATCAAAATTGGGTCGTCAGACCTTTAGCTTAAGCCGGGATAATTATGGGAAAAAATGTCGTTATTATCGGCACTCAATGGGGTGACGAAGGAAAAGGTAAGTTGGTTGATCTATTGACCGAGCAAGTGAGCGCAGTGGTGCGTTTTCAGGGAGGTCATAATGCTGGACATACCCTGGTTATACAGGGGGAAAAAACAGTATTACATCTTATTCCTTCAGGCATACTCAGAGATAACGTACTGTGCATGATAGGTAATGGCGTGGTTTTATCACTCAATGCGCTCATGGAAGAAATTGAATTTCTAGAAAAAGCGGGTATTTCTGTTCGAGATCGTTTATTGATTAGTGAAGCGTGTACGCTCATATTGCCAGTGCATGTCGCTATTGATCAGGCAAGGGAGAAGGCACTGGGTGGTAAAGCCATTGGTACCACAGGTAGAGGTATCGGCCCAGCTTATGAAGACAAGGCAGGGCGTAGAGGATTGCGTGCAGGTGACTTGCTGGATACCGAGGGTTTTGCTGAAAAACTTAAAGAACTGTTGGATTATCATAACTTTATGCTCACCGATTATTATCATACTGAGGCCGTTGATTATCAAAAGACTTTGGATGAAGCGCTACGCTTAGGTGAACTGGTTAAACCGATGTTGACGGATGTCAGTGAAGAACTCTACAAATTTCAAGCCGAAGGTCAAAACCTTTTGTTTGAAGGTGCACAAGGGGCATTGCTTGATATTGATCACGGTACTTTTCCTTATGTTACTTCCTCCAGTACCACGGCGGGTGGTGCGGCAATCGGTAGTGGTATTGGGCTCCTAGATCTGGATTATGTGCTAGGTATCACCAAGGCTTATTCAACACGGGTAGGTAATGGTCCGTTCCCATCAGAATTGCATGATGCCAATGGCGACCATTTAGGAACTAAAGGCCATGAATTTGGCGCGACAACCGGACGTAAGCGCCGCACTGGCTGGTTTGATGCGGTGTCAATGCGTAAATCTGCAAAGCTAAATAGTCTCAGTGGTATTTGTTTAACCAAGCTGGATGTTTTGGATGGACTTGAAAAAATTGGTATTTGTACAGCCTATAAGCTTAATGGCGCAATAACTGAAACAGCGCCTTTAGGTGCAGACCAATATCAGCAATGTGAAGCTATTATTGAAGAAATGCCGGGATGGACTCAAAACACCGCAGGGATAACAGATTACAATGAGTTGCCCGATAATGCCAAGGCCTATATTAAGCGACTTGAAGATTTGGTTGGTGTTAAAGTGACTATTATTTCTACCGGGCCTGATAGAGATGAAACGATCATCCTGGAACACCCCTTTGCTCAATTAAACTGAAAAAAGATTATTTTTGACGCGTACCCTGCTATGGAAAAAATAAAAGTTTTATTTGTTTGCATGGGTAATATTTGCCGTTCGCCGACTGCTGAAGGTGTTTTCGCAAAGTTACTAAAAGAACAACTGTTAGAGAATTATTTTGTGATCGATTCAGCGGGGACTCATGCTTATCATGAGAATGAACCACCTGATCCAAGGTCACAAAAAGCGGCTTTAGAGCGGCATGTGCAATTAGCTCATTTACGGGCTAGAAAAGTGATTATGGGAGATTTTGAAGACTTTGATTACTTACTGGCAATGGATGATGATAATTATGTTGCGTTGATGGATGTCTGTCCCGAAGCGTATAAACATAAAGTAGGTTATTTCCTTGACTACGCACCCCAATTAAAAGTGAGAGAAGTACCTGACCCTTATTACGGCGGAAAATATGGCTTTGAGCGAGTATTGGATATGATAGAGATCGCTTCAGAGGGTTTCTTGGATATGCTTAAGAAAACGGGACGCATCAAAAATAATCAAGTTAATCTCTAAGGTAGTGTCATGGCAATAATATCGAACACGGTGGGTTATTTGGATGATGATGTGTTGTTGGAAGCATTCTTTGCTTTTGATGACGCTTTATCGGGTCGAAGACCTGCGGTTTTAATCAATCATACCTGGGCAGGCCGAGATAAGTTTGTTGAAGAAAAAGCTAAAAAACTAGCTGCATTAGGCTATGTCGGTTTTGCAGTCGATATGTACGGTAAAGGTGTTTTAGGAACAGACGCCGAAGAATGTACGGCGCTGATGCAGCCTTTTATGGCGGATAGGCTGTTGCTCAGGAAACGTATGCAGGCTGCTTTATCGGCAGTTAAATTAATGCCTTGGGTTGATGATAGTCAAATTGCAGCAATCGGTTTTTGTTTTGGTGGTTTATGCTCATTGGATTTAGCAAGAACAGGCGCTAATCTAAAGGCTGTGGTTAGTTTTCATGGTTTATTGGGCGCACCTGATAATGTCGAGAGTGTGCCAATTGCCGCAAAGATTCTCGCATTACATGGTCACGATGACCCTATGGTGCCGGTTGAACAGGTGCTGGCTTTTGAACAGGAGATGACAAAAGCAGGAGCGGACTGGCAGTTTCACACTTTCGGTCATACTCAGCATGCCTTTACCAATCCTTTGGCAAATAATCCTGCTTTTGGCACTGTTTATCAGCCTAATGCAGATAAACGCTCATGGAAATTAATGGAAAACTTCTTGTCCGAAATTTTTACCTCATCATAAATTATTAACAAATCATTAACAGCTTCGACTCACTATCGACAATTTGCTATAATCAGCAGGTTATTTATAGTTATGTCGTAGCTATCAACAAACGGAATTGGAAACGTTGCGGCTATATTTAGTCAAAAAACCATGCCAATGGCTTTGTTGTTGGTAAACAGTGTATATAGGGATCAATGTCAAACTTCGCTAAAGAAATCATTCCAGTTAATCTCGAAGATGAGATGAAGCAGTCTTACCTCGATTACGCTATGAGCGTAATCGTGGGTCGGGCCCTCCCAGATGTCAGAGATGGTCTTAAGCCCGTACACCGGCGCGTATTGTACGCAATGAGTGAATTAGGTAACGATTGGAACAAGCCGTATAAGAAATCCGCTCGTATCGTCGGTGACGTGATCGGTAAATACCATCCACACGGTGACACGGCTGTTTATGACACCATGGTGCGTATGGCTCAGCCTTTTTCCATGCGGTATATGCTAATTGATGGGCAGGGGAACTTTGGTTCTGTGGATGGCGATCCACCGGCAGCTATGCGATATACGGAAGTGCGCATGGCAAAGGTTGCTCATGATTTGTTAGCGGATTTAGATAAAGAAACGGTTAACTTTATCCCTAACTATGATGAGTCTGAAGTTCAGCCAGAAGTCTTACCAACGCGCGTTCCAAATTTATTAGTGAATGGTTCGTCGGGTATCGCGGTGGGAATGGCAACTAATATTCCGCCTCATAATATGGGTGAGGTGGTGAGTGCCTGTTTAGCACTGATTGATAATCCAGACGCGACTATCCATGAGTTAATGGCTCATATTCCAGGTCCCGACTTTCCAACTGCTGCTTCAATTAATGGTGCTGCCGGTATTTATAATGCCTATACCACTGGGCGAGGCAAAATTTATCTGCGGGCGCGTTGTCATTTTGAGAACATTGGTGATAGCAGTCGCCAAGCCATTATTACCACTGAATTGCCATATCAGGTCAACAAAGCACGCTTGCTAGAGAAGATTGCTGAGCTGATTAAAGAAGGTAAGTTAGACGGTATTTCCGGGCTACGCGATGAGTCTGATAAAGACGGTATGCGTATGGTGATTGAGTTGCGTCGTGGCGAAGTGCCTGAGGTTGTGCTTAATAATCTATACAAGCAAACCCAGTTCCAGACGGTATTTGGTATCAATATGGTGGCCTTACTGGATGGCCGACCACATTGTATGAGTCTTCGCGATATTTTGCGGGCTTTTATTGATCATCGGCGTGAAATTGTTACCCGTAGAACCATTTACAATTTACGACGTGCCCGTGAAAGAGCGCATGTCTTAGAAGGCTTAGCCGTTGCTTTAGCCAATATTGACGTGATGATTGAGTTGATTAAAAACTCTCTTAATCGTGAAGAAGCCAAAGTGGGCTTGTTATCAAGAGACTGGAATGCTGGTTTAGTTTCAAGCTTGCTGGAAAGGGCGGATGCGACCCGTTCCAGGCCTGAAGATCTTCCAGCGGAGTTTGGTATTCATGACGGACTTTATCGACTCTCTGAAACTCAAGCCCAGGCTATTCTTGATTTAAGATTGCATCGTTTAACAGGTTTAGAACAAGACAAGATTGTCAGTGAATACAAACAATTATTAGAACAAATTGATGAGTATTTATATATTTTAGGTAGTGACATACGTCTGATGGAAATTATCAGAGAAGAATTAGTGGCTATTAAGGAAGAATATGCTGACCCACGTCGTACTGAAATTGTTCAAACTCAACTGGATTTATCCGAACAGGATTTAATTACCGAAGAAGATATGGTGGTTACCATGTCACATGAAGGCTACGTAAAATCGCAACCATTGAGTGATTATAAAGCCCAACGACGAGGTGGGCGGGGTAAGTCTGCGACAGCGACTAAAGAGCTTGATTATGTTGATAAGCTGATTGTTGCCAATACGCATGACACTATTTTATGTTTTTCTTCTTCGGGCAAAGTTTATTGGTTAAAAGTTTATCAATTGCCGGTTGCGAGTCGTGCAGCAAGAGGTAAACCGTTTGTTAATCTATTGCCTTTAGAAGAGGGTGAGAAGATAAATGCCTTGTTACCGATTCGTGAGTTTACTGAAAATAAATATATTTTTATGGCAACCTCTGCGGGTACGGTTAAGAAGACTCCGCTCACTGAATTTGAGCGTCAACGTGCGAGCGGTAAAATTGCTATCGATTTAAAAGAAGACGACACCTTAGTGGGTGTGGCGGTCACAGATGGTAAGCAAAACGTATTGTTATTTGGTAGCACCGGTAAAGCAGTCTGCTTTAATGAAGAAGATGTGCGTTCAATGGGAAGAACAGCTTCTGGGGTGCGAGGTATGCGCTTACATGAAGGTCAAAAGATCATTTCCTTGATTATCGCAACCGAAGGTACTGTCCTTAACATCACTGAAAATGGTTACGGTAAACGAACCAAACTGGAAGAGTTCACTTGTCATAAACGCGGCGGCCAAGGCTTAATAGCGATACAAACCTCTGAGCGTAATGGCTCGGTAGTCGGTGCGGTCTTGGTTAATGATAATGACGAAATTATGTTAATCACCGATGGTGGTACGCTGGTTCGTACCCGCGTAGACGGTATTTCAGTTGTGGGTAGAAATACTCAAGGTGTCACCATTATCCGCTTGGATAAAAAAGAAAAAGTAATTGGAGTTGATCGTATTGAGGGATTAGTGGGAGTAGACGATCAGAGTGATGACGATATTGAAGCTGATATTGTGGATGTTGATAGCGGAGTTGATGATAGTGTTGATTTAGGCTCTAGTGAAGATAATGAAGCATAAGCTATGTCTTTTTCGATCAATGGTTACGAGACCAAAATAATTACTTTTTAACTTTACTTTAATCCCGACCAAGAGAAGCGATGTCCAAAGTTTATAATTTTAGTGCGGGGCCTTCAGTGTTCCCAAAGCCAGTCTTAGAGCAGGCAAAACAGGAGTTGTTAGATTGGCAGGGCAGTGGCATGTCAGTGATGGAGATGAGCCATCGTGGCAAGCATTTTTCTATCATTGCTGAAGAACTGGAAAGTGATCTAAGAAGTTTAATGTCTATACCTGATAACTATAAAGTGTTGTTCATGCAAGGTGGGGCTTCTGCACAGTTTTCATTGATACCGCAAAATATCTTAAATGGTAAAGCAAAGGCTTGCTATGTTCAGACGGGCGCTTGGTCTGAAAAAGCGGTCAGTGATGCTAAAAACTACTGTGACGCTTTGGTGAGTGCGAGTTCAGAGGATAGTCACTACACAACTATTCCAGAGGAGTCTACCTGGTTTATAGACTCTCAAGCGGCTTATCTGCACTATACCTCAAATGAAACCATTCATGGAGTGGAGTTTCAGAAGGCGCCCGATGCCAAGGGCTTACCGTTAATTTCCGATATGTCTTCTAACATCTTATCGAGAAAGATTGATGTGAGTCAGCACGGTTTGATTTATGCAGGGACTCAAAAGAATATGGGACCTGCGGGGGTTACGCTGGTTCTTGTTAGAGATGATTTAATAGGGAACGCGAGTAAAACAACTCCCGCAGTGTTTAACTACGCCGAGCAAGCTAAACATCAATCTATGTTAAATACGCCTGCTACTTACAATTGGTATTTAGTCGGTTTAGTCTTAAAATGGCTAAAATCTCAGGGCGGTGTTGAGGCGATGGAACAACTTAATATTGCGAAAGCCGCCAAGCTATATCAAGTCATAGATCAGTCTTCTTTGTATTCTAATCCTGTTGCAGTTCCTTATCGTTCACGCATGAATGTGCCGTTTAATTTAAAAGATCCAAGTTTGGATCAGCAATTTCTTATCGATGCTGAAGCGAATGGCTTGTTTGAGCTAAGAGGTCATCGATCGGTTGGCGGTATGCGAGCAAGTATCTATAATGCCATGCCAGAAGCCGGTGTGTTGACATTAATAGATTTTATGGCTGAATTTGAACGTACCCATTAAACGAAGCAATTTTTTACAGAGCTGTAATTATGTTATCAGTCACTCCTCTTTCTGAACTCAGAGATAAAATTGATGCAATCGATGAGCAAATTTTGCAATTGATTAATCAACGGGCAGCTTGTGCAATAGAGGTTGCCAAAACCAAAATTGCTCAAGGTGAACAAGGCACTTTTTATCGTCCAGATAGAGAGTCACTGGTATTAAGACGAATCATGGAGTTGAACCAGGGTCCTTTGCCCGATTTAACAGCAGTGCGTTTTTTCAGAGAGTTGATGTCCGCCTGTTTAGCTTTAGAAAAACCAATGGATATTGCTTTTTTAGGACCTGAAGGTACGTTCACTCAACAAGCGGTATTCAAGCATTTTGGGCACGCAGTTAAAACCATTCCGGTCACAACCATTAATGAGATATTTAGCGCGGTAGAATCAGAGAAATGCCAATTTGGTGTAGTGCCTGTTGAAAACTCGACTGAAGGCGTGATTAGTCATACGCTGGATCGGTTTTCGACCTCGCCCTTGCAAATTTGTGGGGAAGTTGAGATTAGAGTTCATCAGAATTTGATGGGTCACATAACCCGTTTAGCTGATATTACAGAAGTATTTTCACATCAGCAGTCCTTAGCCCAATGCCGGCAGTGGTTAGATAATCATTTGCCTGACGTAAAGCTGACGGCTGTGAGTAGTAATGCAGAGGCCGCTCGTTTAGCGTCTATCAATAAGCAAACGGCAGCTATTGCGGGCATTGTTGCTGCTGAAGTCTATCATTTAGAAATTCTTGAAAAAAGTATTGAAGACGAGCCTAATAATACTACTCGATTTATTATTATTGGGCATCAATCGCCAACGCCAACGGGTAATGATAAAACGTCGTTACTGGTTTCAACAGGGAATCAACCGGGTGCGCTTCATAAAATACTTGAGCCCTTTGCCAAGTTTGGTATTGGTATGGTTAATATCGAGTCAAGACCTTCTCGTCAAGGCTTATGGGATTATCTCTTCTTTATCGATATAGAAGGCCATAGTGGCGATGAGGTTGTGTCCCAAGCATTGGATACCATAAAAGACAGTGTGAAAATGTTTAGATTGCTAGGGTCTTATCCTAAAGCAGTACTTTAATTTACTTTATTGAAAGTAATAAACCAGTCTTAATTTAAAACGTATGAATAAGAATAACAATAACAATAACAATAACAATAATAAAATTTACAATCTTGCTACAGTAGGCGTGCAACAGTTAATTCCTTACAAAGCGGGCAAGCCCATTGAGGAGCTTGAGCGAGAGTTAGGACTGACTCAAATCATTAAACTTGCATCCAATGAAAACCCTTTAGGGCCGAGCAAAAAAGCCTTGGCGGCAATACAGGATAGTTTGTCTACTCTAACGTTATATCCCGATGGTAGTGGTTTTTCCTTAAAAAAAGTCTTGGCAGAGAAATATGCCGTTAATGAAAATCAGATTACTTTGGGTAATGGTTCTAATGAGTTGCTTGAGTTAGTGGCAAGAGCTTTCTTAACGCCAGAGTTTGAGGCTGTTTTTTCTCAGCACGCTTTTGCTGTTTATCCCATTGTTACTCAAGCGATAGGCGCAAAGTCTGTGGTAGTGCCTGCACTTAATTATGGGCATGATTTGGAAGCGATGTTAAAAGCTGTCACCGAAAAAACACGGTTGGCTTTTATAGCAAATCCTAATAACCCAACGGGAACATTACTAAGTCAGTCGAGTTTAGAATCATTTATTGGCGCATTACCTGATACCTGTGTTTGTGTGCTTGATGAAGCTTATTTTGAATTTGTTAATCGTTTAGAGGCTGTTAACTCCATTGATTGGTTGAAAAAATTTCCCAATTTATTAATCACGCGCACCTTCTCTAAAGCGTATGGTTTGGCCGGATTACGTATTGGCTATGGCTTTTCCAGTCCAGAAATGGCGGATATTCTTAATCGAGTGCGTCAGCCGTTTAATAACAATACCTTGGCACTTGTCGCTGCTGAGGCAGCTTTGGGTGATGATGAGCATCTACAGCAAACCATTGCAGTGAACGAACAAGGTATGCAGCAATTGACGGCAGGATTTAAGCAATTAGGACTTGAATGGATTGCTTCGGCGGGAAACTTTGTTTTAGTTGATTTAAAACAGGCGGGTCAACCTATCTATGAGGCCTTATTACGTAAAGGCGTTATTGTTAGGCCGGTGGGTAATTATGAATTACCCAATCATTTGCGTATCAGTATAGGTACTGCGGCGGAAAATCAACAGTTTCTTCAAGCGTTAACCGATACGTTGGCTAATGTTTGATCGGCTTTGTATCATCGGTGTCGGCCTAATTGGTGGTTCAGTAGCGCGTGCTGCAAGGCATTATGGATTATGCAAGCAGATAGTCGGGTATGGTCGTCAGGAAGATAAACAAAGCTTGGAAACAGCAAAACAGCTAGGCGTTATTGATGATTTTTATTTTGAGATGGCGTCTGCTGTATCTGGGGCTGATTGTGTTGTTATTGCAACGCCAGTGGCAACCTTAGAAAGCATTTTTGCCGTGCTTAAACCCTATTGGTCAGCGCGTACTATTTATACAGATGTCGGTAGTACTAAAGTCAGTGTTGTAAACGCTGCTCAAAAGGTGTTTGGCGAAGTACCTGATAATTTTGTACCGGCTCATCCAATCGCAGGCGCAGAACAAAGCGGTGTGGAAGCATCTTTATATGATTTATTTCTAAATAGACGGTTGATTATTACACCGCTCGAAACTACAGCCAAAGAAGCCTTAAATAAAGTCCAATGTTTTTGGGAACAGTGTGGTTCGGTGGTTTCGGTCATGGATGTTAAGCACCATGATTCAATATTAGCCGCTACCAGTCATTTGCCGCATATTTTAGCTTTTGCATTAGTTAATATGTTGGGGCATAAAGATGAACAAAGTGAAATTTTTAAATATGCGGCTGGTGGCTTCAGAGATTTCACGCGGATTGCATCCAGCGATCCAGCTATGTGGCGGGACATTTGTTCGGCCAATAAAAGCGAAATAATTCCCTTGTTGCAACAAACAAGAGAGCAACTGGATACACTACAGCATTTGCTGGAAAATGATGAGAGCCAGCAACTTTTAACCATCTTTGCGTATGCCAACACAGCGAGGCAACGCTTTCTAACTCAGTTTGAAGGAAATATGTCAAAATCAATCACATTTCAAGTTCAGCCAGGCGGCCTGTTACAGGGTGAAGCACGTGTTCCGGGCGATAAATCCATGTCACACCGTTCTATTATGCTGGGTTCATTAGCGAATGGCGTGACTCATGTTAAAGGTTTTCTTGAGGCGGAAGATGCCTTGGCGACCTTGCAGGCATTTCGGGATATGGGTGTTGAGATTGAAGGGCCTGTCAATGGTAGCTTAACGATACATGGCGTTGGTAAGCATGGCTTAAAAGCACCTAAAAATGAGTTGTATCTGGGTAACTCAGGTACATCAATGCGTTTGTTGAGTGGATTGTTGGCGGGACAGCCTTTTGACTCCGTACTAACGGGTGACAAGTCGTTGTCTGGACGACCGATGAAGCGTGTTACAGGCCCTTTGGCAGCAATGGGTGCAGATATTAAAACCACAGAACAAGGGACGGCTCCTCTCTACATTGCTGGTAAATCAGGCCAGTTAAAAGGGATTGACTATGTGATGCCAATCGCGAGTGCGCAAGTTAAATCCTGTTTGTTACTTGCTGGAATGTACGCAGAAGGAGAAACCAGTGTGACTGAGCCTGCGCCAACCCGTGATCATACCGAGCGCATGTTAGCTGGGTTTTCTTATCCGGTGACCAAAGAAGGCAGTAAGGTTACCATCAATGCAAATGGAGACTTGACCGCTTCTGATATTGATGTGCCTAGCGATATTTCATCTGCCGCGTTTTTTCTGGTAGGGGCTTCAATTGCTCCGGGTTCTGATCTTACATTGAGGCATGTTGGAATTAATCCTACTCGTACAGGTGTCATAGACATTTTAAGATTGATGGGTGCCAAAATTGAAGTGTTTAATGAACGAGTTGTTGGTGGTGAGCCTGTTGCCGATCTTCATGTTGTCTATAGTCCTCTTAAAGGTATTGATATTCCTGAAGAGCTAGTTCCTTTAGCGATTGATGAATTTCCCGTGTTATTTGTTGCGGCTGCCTGTGCAGAAGGTCAAACCCGTTTAAGTGGTGCAGAAGAATTGCGAGTTAAAGAGTCTGACCGTATTCAAGTCATGGCGGATGGATTACAAATATTAGGTGTTGATGCACAGCCGACTACTGACGGTATGGTTATTCAAGGTGGCGCCATAAGCGGTGGAGTTGTAACATCACACGGCGATCATCGTATTGCGATGTCTTTTTCTATTGCGGGCTTACGTGCTAATGCGCCTATTACGGTGCTTGATTGCGCTAACGTCAATACTTCATTTCCAGAGTTTAAAGATTTGGTTAAGCGCTTGGGTTTGGATTTAGTTTGCGAGGAAGCATAATGCCAATCCCTGTTTTGACCATTGATGGGCCTAGTGGTGCCGGTAAAGGCACTGTTAGTCGCTTGATAGCCAAGAAACTAGGTTGGCATTATCTGGATAGTGGTTCTATTTATCGTTCTTTAGCTATTGCAGTACAAAAGGCATCGGTTGACTTAAATGCAGTTGATGAGATTGTTAAAGTAGCAGAGGGGTTGGTGTTAGAGTTTGAGTGTGGCGATGAATTAGTCGTTAAGCTTGATGGTAAAGATATCACTCATCAATTGGGTCTTGAGCAGACGGGTGGAATTGCCTCTCAAATTGCGGCATTACCTAAGGTCAGGCAGGTCTTATTAAAGAAGCAGCAAGACTTTAAACAGTTACCCGGATTAGTCGCTGACGGTAGAGATATGGGTACAGTGGTATTTCCAGAGGCCGAAAATAAAGTGTTTTTAACCGCAAGTGCAGAAAAAAGAGCACAAAGACGGTATAAACAGTTGATAGAAAAAGAAATTGATGCTAATCTAGTAAAGATAATAAATGAGATTGAAGCACGTGATCGCCGCGATATGGATCGTACAACCGCTCCATTAGCCATGGCGAGTGATGCGCTTTATATTGACTCTTCCGACATGACTATCGATGCCGTGGTTGAAGAGGTATTAAATTTAATCCGTTAAGGGTTTTTGTCTGGCCACATTATTTGGATGTGGTTTTTTTTAACTTTGATAAAGAAAAGGTTTGTTCGAGTTTCGACAAACTTGGGAAATAATAAAATGAGCGAAAGCTTTGCTGAGTTACTTGAAGAAAGTTTAACCAAGACCAAAATGAGTCCTGGTGCCATGTTGATTGGTACAGTTATCGATATCGAAAATGATATGGTTATCGTAAGTACACATTCAAAGTCAGAAGGCGTCATTCCGAAATGGCAGTTTTTAAACAACGATGGCGAATTAGAAGTATCAATTGGCGATGAAGTTGAAGTTGCCCTGGATTTATTTGAAGATGGCTTGGGTGCAACCCTTCTTTCAAGAGACAAAGCGAAGAAAAACAAAGCTTGGTTCGAACTTGAAACAGCCTTTGAAAAAGAAGCGACTATTATTGGTCGTATCACTGGAAAAGTCCGTGGTGGTTTCACTGTTTCTGTTGGCGCTTTACGTGCCTTCTTACCGGGTTCATTGGTTGACGTTCGTCCGATCAGAGACACTACATTCCTTGAGAATCGTGATCTTGAATTCAAAGTTATCAAAATTGATCAAAAACGTAACAACGTGGTTCTGTCACGTCGTGCAGTGGTTGAGAAAGAATACAGTGCAGAAAGAGAAGAATTACTCAAAACACTGGAAGAAGGTGCAATCGTTACGGGTGTAGTTAAAAACTTAACCGATTACGGCGCATTTATCGATCTAGGTGGTATTGACGGTCTGTTACATATTACAGACATGGCATGGCGTCGCGTTCGTCATCCGTCTGAGTGTGTAGAAATTGGTCAAGAAATTAAAGTTAAAGTCCTGAAATACGACAAAGACAAAAACCGTGTGTCTTTAGGCATGAAGCAAATGGGTGAAGATCCATGGCAAAACATTGCCCGTCGGTACCCAGCCGGTACACGTGTATTCGGTAAAGTAAACAACCTGACTGACTACGGTTGTTTCGTTGAAATTGAAGAAGGTGTTGAAGGTTTAGTTCACGTTTCTGAAATGGATTGGACTAATAAAAATGTTAACCCCTCTAAATTGGTTCAATTAGGTGACGAAGTTGAAGTCATGGTTCTTGAGATTGACGAAGAACGTCGTCGTATTTCTTTAGGTATGAAACAATGTAAAACTAATCCATGGGATGAATTTGCAGCAACTCATAACAAAGGCGACAAGATCTCAGGTAAAATCAAATCAATCACTGATTTCGGTATCTTCATTGGTCTTGATGGCGGTATTGATGGTTTGGTGCATATGTCTGATATTTCTTGGGCAGATGAGGGCGAAGCATCCGTTCGTGAATTCAAAAAAGGTGACGAGTTAGAAACAGTTATCCTGGCTGTTGATTCTGAGCGTGAACGTATCTCTTTAGGTATTAAACAACTTGAACAAGATCCTTTCCAAAACTTCTTAGCGACGCATGAAAAAGGAAGTTTCGTTAAAGGCACTATCAAAGAAGTGGATGCAAAGGGTGCAATAGTAACTTTAGCTGACAACGTTGAAGGTTACCTACGTGCTTCTGAAATTCAACGTGATCGCGTTGAAGATGCACGCACTTTGTTAAAAGAGGGTGATCAACTGGAAGCTAAATTCATTGGTGTTGATAAGAAAAGCAAGTCTATTTCATTGTCAATAAAAGCCAAAGACCTGGAAGAAGAAACTCATTCAATTAAAGATCATTCTCAGCAATCAGTCGGTACACCCACAATGGCTGTCTTATTTAAACAATTGGAAAAATAAGGACTGTACAAAGAGGGTATGACGTTTGCATACCCTCAGATTTTTCTTTTTCACAGGATAGAATGTGACAAAATCAGAATTAATCGAAGCGCTTGCTAAGAGACAACCCCATCTTGCACTTAAAGATGTGGAGTTAGCTGTAAAATGCATTATTGAAGCAATGAATCATGCGTTATCTACTGGTGAAAGAATTGAGGTTAGAGGGTTTGGCAGTTTCTCGTTACATAAACGTCCTCAACGTATGGGGCGGAATCCAAAAACAGGTGAATCTGTTGCATTGGCTGAAAAGTACGTGCCCCATTTCAAACCAGGAAAGGAGTTGCGAGATAGAGTCGATTCTGCTAGTCAAGAGTACGAAATAACGGATTAATGCGCCACAGTGCAACAACAAGTCCACAAAAAAGTAAGATTAGTTTTTAGTACTTGTTGTTGCCTGATTTATCTTCTAAACTGAAAATCAGTTTATTTAATGATTTTCCTCAAATATTCTCAAGTGTTCTCTGATATTCTTTCAGAAACTTCAAAATCCAAATCCTATCAGTAGATTAAGTGGACTCATACTCATCACCGTATTGATACAGGTCGAAAAAACTATTGTACTAAAGCCCATTGGTTTGTTTGTGGGTTTAGGCAGGCAATGCGATTTTCAGTTATTTGCTGTCCATTAGGTAAAGTTGCTGCTTCCTGTAAGCTCTGGCACTGTTGCCGAGTTTGCGTATTATAATTTTGCTGTCCGATCGGGTTGATCTGTATTGCACTGCCTGTTTGAGGATTAACCCACTGTTGAGGTTGAGTTATTGAGCCTGATTGCAATACATTATTGAATTGTTGTAAGCGAAAACTTTGATCAGCAGCAGGTAGTTGTGAGCCAATCTGACCATTTAAAACACTGCTAACCATATTCTGCAACAAAGCACTTTCTAGGTTATTGACGAGGCTATTACCCACGCCTGTTAAGCCCGGTGCGGAACCAGTAACGCCCGGAACACCCGTGCCAACCCCCGGCCCCAGACAGCCTGTTAGTAAAGTGAAAGATGTAATATAAGCAAGCGCTTTAAATTTATCTAAATTTTTCATAGTATTACCCCCTAATAGTTAACAAAACAGCTGTGACTGTCGTAAAAATGAGATGATCATATCAGAATAAAGACAGCTATTCATTATTAACCTAGTGATCATACAAATAGATGCTGAAGATAGTTGATTGAAACTGATTATTCTAAATAGATCGTTTTTTCCTCTATCACGTTTACATTAAGCTCGTTTGGACTTCCCAGGCAGAGTCTTTGGAAGACTTTTGCGGCAGCGATTCCATTGATAACAAAAGCAATCGTGATGGGTAGTGCAAACCAGGTACCTTCGCTGCTAGCATGAGAAAGTAAAAGATCTTCACCCAGGAAAGCAGGTGAAATAGGGAAGCCTACTAAACCTAAGAAACTTAAAAATAACAGTAATGACCGTTTAGGTTGAGTTTCAGACAGCGCCCGATAGGCAAAGGGGGAATCTGAAAAGTGGCTGTTTTTAAGTAGGCGGTTTAGCGCAAACATACCCAATCCCCAAGCAGGCACAATACCACTAGCAAATATAAGCACGTCAAATAATGCCGCAGGGTTTAAAAACCAAACAGACAGGCCTGCAAGTATTGAGCTAAGACCGATGGCATTCCAGACACTATAAGGGCTGTGTTTTTGACTGAAAGCACTTAAAGACACAATCACCATAAAAATTGATACGGGATAGGCGAAATATTGAGTTGTCAGTCCTAACCCGAAAATAACAAGCCCTAACAACCCGAAAACCCCGAAAATATAAATGAGCTTCTGGGTAAGTTTCATCGCATTGATGAATGAGCCAGCCCGTTTTAACGGCGTCCAAAGCACTGAACGAACCAATAACTCTAAACATCCTTCTTGCAAGGAGAACACGTACAGGGTGTTTTTTATAATATCGGGAAGTAGAGCTCTTAACGACGGTGACAGGAACTGAAATTTTGTGTTGCTTTGAATATAAAAGTCACTATCGGTTGCGCCTTCAACTCTCAGTAGA
Source organism: uncultured Methylococcaceae bacterium (assembly GCA_903839855.1). Lineage (GTDB taxonomy): Bacteria > Pseudomonadota > Gammaproteobacteria > Methylococcales > Methylomonadaceae > Methylobacter_C. Next base: position 11,574 of record CAIMEB010000145.1, on the reverse strand, counting down.
TGAACGACAATCGAAGGCGAAACCAGCAGTTGATAGCAGCGTAAAAAAGCATTACCCAGGAAATGGATCAATACCAGAGTCTCAAGTCCCAGTGCGAGTTCCATAAACATAAAACCTACTTGGGTGATGGAACCATAAGCAATTTTGCCTTTGATGTTTGATTGGGTCTTTTCTGAAATACTGGCGAAGATAACGGTCAATAAGCCAATATTAAAAACGCTCCAGCGCGTGACATAGTTATAAGACCAGATTGGGACAGTTCTCAGTAATAAGAAAACTCCTAAATGTACCGATAAGGCACCATAAAAAATGGCGCTTGAAGGTGTGGGTCCTTCCATGGCTCTCGGTAGCCAAAAGCAGAAGGGAAATTGTGCTGATTTGCCTGAAGCGGCAATCAATATCAAAGTTGAAATTAACCATAAGGAACCGTAGCTTGCTGGTGGCATCGCAGGGTTGTTGAATATATTAACCAATTGACTAAAATGCTGACTTTCGTGGAACAATAAGTGGCTCATCAAACTGCCCAGTAACAAGCCAATGTCACAAAACCGGTAGATGGTATAGGCTCTCAAGGAATTTCTTATCGGTTGTATTCTATGTCGGTAGAAGGCAATGAGTAAAAATGAGGCGATCCCTACAATTTCCCAGCCCGCAAACAGAATGTCGATAGAGCCTGAAAGAATCACGAGATTAAGCCCAAACACGAAGCTAAAGATCGTTAAAAAAAAGCGTTTATAGCCCGCTTCTCTGTGAAGATAGTAACGGCAATATTTTACGATGATTGAAAAAATAGCCCAGGCGCAGAACAGGTAAACGGCACTGATTCTATCCAAATAAAATAACAGTGGAAAACTATAATCATGTGTTTCATATAGGGTTAGCCATTGGTATTCATGATTTGGAAAACCGGCACTAGCCCAGAGGCCTAATAATATAATAATACTGAGTCCCAAAGCGTGACTACACCAGTAGCTGATGAAGGCAATTTTTTTCTCGTTTGGCTTGGAGATAAAAATCAATAAAAAACCCAGTAAGGGTAAACCCAAGCAGGTTAAGATTAATGCGTTCATGCTTGCTTCCGAATAAATTGATGTACGGGTATCGTTTGCGTTCTACCGGCAAATATATCTTGAGATTTAGAAGAAACCGGAGCTTCTTCATCATCTGGCAAGGTGACAGGTTTCCAGCCACTGACGGAATAAAGAAAAAGTTGATGACTATCGGGATGGCAAGAGACAACGCGCACCCATTCATTATCTAACCACTCTTTAAGATGAGCAGCCAGCTTGGCGATGGTTTTATCGATAATATCGCAAGTTTGTTCAATGACAATCAGCAAGCGTGCAGGTTGATGCACTTCAATCATCTGATGTGGTAAGCCAGTTCGTAAATCACCTTCGACACCATTAGCCACGCCGAGTAAACCGATAACGTTGTGGGGTAGTTTAGTGCCAGCACCATAGACGGCATTATCAATACGAGAAAACAAATATTCCAGATTGATACCGCCGCAAACAGGAATTACCGCTGAAAGTATTCTAGCCATAATTTCTCCCTGGGCATCGGTTTGTGGGTCGTAGGAGTGTAGAAACGCCCTTCGATCCATAAACAGGTCTCGTGTTAGTTGGCGCCTGCCAACAATGGCGTATAGATTATTGGAGTGGTTATATTCTGGCCTGGGTTCAAATATCGAGCTTGCACGGTTTTTAACGTGTGTATGGGCAATTTCATTGGTTTGATCTTGAGGTGCCAATTCGAACCAGCGACTGCGTTCTCTGGCATTACGTTGGAGAGCCAGACTCATGGTTTCCTGAAATGCAGTCCATTCAGTAACAGGGTGTTCTATCAGTAATTGTGGGTCAAAATAGGTGATTTCATCTCGACTGGTGTTATGCAATGCAGCTACAAAACGGGTCTCGTCTGGAATATTAATGCCCCGCTCACGCAAAATAGCGCGTACCGACTCATTATTAGCCATCCAGGCAAAGGCACGCGCATTAGGTGCCCCGGGCTTTCCTGAACAGGCACCACAATCATAAGCCGCAAAATGCGGGTTGTTGACGCTGCTTGAACCATGAGCAACCACAACCACCAATGGAGCAAAGTATTCGGTCAAGCCAATATTGCGCAATAGGCCACTTAAGCGATCTGCCATTTCGGGGTATGAAAAACCCAATAAATGACCATCAGGGGTTAGTTCGTCAGATTCTCTGAGTAAATGAAGTTGTGAGTGGGATTCGATTTCGCTTAATGCTCTGATGTTGGGTAGCTTTGAGCCAGGTCTGAAAACATCCCAGGCCATTTTTACGGCATAACCGATGCCTACGGTTTGCGTATAAAGCCAACCTCTAAACATTGAGTGTGCAGTGAAATGCATGTTGGTGAGATTACTCTTTTTGGGTTTTATGCTGGATTTAGGGGTGCTGCTTAGTTCTTTGATTAAATGTTTAGGAATAATGATATTTGGACATTGCGCAACTGGGTAGGCATCATCCAGACCTTGATAAAAAAAGTCGATACCAAAAAAGCCGGCAGCACCAAACGTTTCAATGGCCGGGTTTATTTCTTCAAGATGTCGTCTTAAGGAACATTCCCTATCATCGATACAAAAGAGTGCCTGAGCTACTACGGTTTGTGCTTTTGCGGTTGTGTTTTGTTTTGAAGGCTTGGTTTTTAAAGCGATTAGCAGTTCTGAATGCAATGACCATTCCATGGCTTCATGCCAGACTTTTAGGCGTAAGGGAATGGTGGGTTTAACCCAACCCTGTTTCAATAAGGGCGTGCTATGTTTATAAGGTATTGATGAAACATTTGAAAACGGTGTGTCATATTTCTTATTCAAAAACATGAGTTCGATCAATAGTTCCGCGGCAATCAGTTCTTTAAGTGAAATCTCACGACGAGCCAGTAGCATATTCGGATTTTGTTCAATCACACGTACCATTCCAGACCAGCCTGGGTGAGCCAATAACATTTCCAGTAAATATTGCTCATAAAGGTGTTCATCACCGACTATTTTCTCAAGACAGGTTTGAATCACCTCATCTGGGTTTTTAGAGAGTAGTTCATAGGCAATGGGGCCATTTAAAGGATACAGAGGTAACAAGCTGTGTTGGGTTAAGCGAACAATACAGTCCCAAAAATGTTCTCCGCTTTTAGGTAGGCTCCAGGTGCTAATGCCTTGGTCCAAAAAGTTTCCTAACAGCCTAAAGATGATAGGGTGTACCAAAGCATTCAGGTTAAATTCAAGATGGGTTAGCCAGGCATTACGAATACCATGATTGGCTAACGAAACCGGAGGGTAGTGGCTGGTATGGTCTTGTTCGAATAGTGAGTTTCGAAGTTTTTCCTGTTCTAAATCGGTGCATCCAGACTGTTCAATGGCCCAGCTAATTGCCTTGGGTTTGATCCTGCCTTCCTGGTATAAGGCTTGATAATCAGCCAGAGGTAAGTAACTGCGTGCCCCGAAAATTTTTGCGGCAATAGCGATGCCTTCATGAAAAGTATGATTCTGAACGGCATGTAAGGTGTTATGATGAATAAAATCTTTGATAGGACCCTGAGCGGGTAACCAATGAGCAACATGTTCTATTGCTGTATCCAAATTAAACGTTGTATCGGCAATTTCAGACTTAGCCATATTATTGTTTTTTAATCTCAGCAGGGTTATTTTTAGACGAGCTTCAAGTATAACCGATTATTGATAAAACATTAATTTACCGGCTTTCAATTCGGAAGCGGTTCATATCGGAAGCGGTTCATATTAGCACGGGTCATTATCTTGTCGTCTTAGCCTCTGCACTATTATTGGGCACCTTGATACAAGAAATAAGCTCAATGATGTGTTTTTATCTGTAACTTAATGAATAGACGGTATATAATCCAACGCTTTGAGTTAATCTTTTACTAAATTCACACCGGAAAAAAAACATGCTGGGTAAGCTAGTTAAATTTGTTGTAGGGAGCCGTAACGATAGGCTGGTTAAGAAGAAAAAAAAGCTGGTCAAGAAGATCAATGCTTTGGCTTCGGAATACGAAAAATTATCTGATGATGCCTTAAGAGCAAAAACTCAGGCGTTTCGTGAGCGTCTGGCAAGCGGTGATAAACTGGATCATTTGATTCCAGAAGCGTTTGCCGCTGTTAGAGAAGCCTCTTCGCGCGTTTTTGGTATGCGTCACTTTGACGTGCAGTTGATTGGCGGCATGATGCTGCATGACGGCAAAATCGCTGAAATGAAGACCGGTGAGGGTAAAACTCTGATGGCAACCCTGGCCGCGTATTTAAATGCTTTGCCCGGTCGTGGTGTGCATGTTGTGACGGTGAATGATTATCTGGCCAAGCGTGACTCAGAATGGATGGGGCGGCTTTATGGCTTCCTTGGAATGACCACCGGGGTTATTGTTAGCCAGATGGAGCAGTCTGCCAGACGTGCAGCCTATGCAGCCGATATTACTTACGGTACTAACAACGAATTTGGCTTTGATTATCTGCGTGACAACATGGCTTTTAGCCTGGAGCAAAAAGTTCAGCGTGAATTAAGTTTTGCTATTGTCGATGAAGTTGATTCTATTTTGATCGATGAAGCCAGAACACCGTTGATTATTTCTGGCCCCACGGAAGAAAGTACAGAAATTTATATCAAAGCCAATGAAGTCATTCCTTTTCTGACTAAACAGGAAAGTGATGATCAACCGGGTGATTATACGGTCGATGAAAAAATACGTCAGGTCTATTTAACCGAAGCCGGTCATGAGCGCATTGAACGCTTAATGCTTGAGCGTGGTTTAATGCCAGAAGGCACCAGCCTTTATGATGCAACCAATATCCGTTTAATGCATTATCTTAATGCGTCTTTACGGGGTCACGTTTTATTCAAGAAAGATGTTGATTATATCGTTGCCGATAATGAAGTGATTATCGTTGATGAGTTTACCGGTCGCATTATGCCCGGTCGCCGTTGGTCAGAAGGCTTGCATCAAGCGATTGAAGCCAAAGAAGGCGTGGCTATCAACAGTGAAAATCAGACCTTGGCTTCAATTACCTTCCAAAACTATTTCCGTTTGTACGATAAATTATCAGGTATGACCGGAACAGCCGATACCGAAGCCTTTGAGTTAAATAAAATTTATGGGCTTGAAGTGGTGGTGATTCCAACCCATCGTCCTTTAATCCGTAAAGACTTGGGCGATTTGGTTTATCTAACGACGGATGAAAAATATATTGCCGTTGCTAACGATATTAAAGAGTGCGTGCGTCGCGCACAGCCGGTTTTAGTGGGTACCACCTCAATTGAAAATTCAGAGCGACTTTCTGCGTTACTAAAAAAACAGGGTATTACACATGAAGTGCTGAATGCTAAACAGCACGAGCGCGAAGCTCATATTATTGAGCAGGCCGGGATGCCAGGCGCAGTGACTATTGCGACTAATATGGCGGGACGGGGTACTGATATTGTACTGGGGGGCAATCTGGATGCAGAGCTTAGATTATTAGGCGAGGAGGCCAGTCAGGCAGAAAAAGATAAAATAAAGGCGCTCTGGCAAGAAAGACATAATCAGGTACTTGCAAGTGGGGGCTTGCATGTTATCGGTTCTGAGCGTCATGAATCACGTCGTATCGATAATCAGTTAAGAGGACGTTCGGGTCGTCAGGGAGATCCTGGATCAACGCGCTTTTATTTATCTTTGCAAGATGATTTGATGCGTATTTTTGCATCGGATCGTGTTTCTGCATTGATGAAAAAACTCGGTATGGGTGATGGTGAAGCAATAGAACATCCTTGGGTGACGCGCTCTATTGAAAATGCGCAACGTAAGGTTGAAGGTCGTAACTTTGACATCCGTAAAGAAATTTTGGCCTATGATGATGTTGCCAATGATCAACGTAAAGTCGTTTACGCGCAGCGTAATGAGTTAATGGCTGCCAGTGACATTTCTGACATTATTTCTGCGATTCGTGCGGATGTTGTTAATGATGTGATTACTCAGTATATCCCGGCCAAGACTATGGCTGAACAATGGGATATTGCAGGACTGGAAGAACATTTACGGCATGAATTTAATGTATATATTCCTGTACAAAGAATGTTAGATGAAGATCATAGTCTTCAAGAAGTTTCTTTACGGACTCGTATCATTGATATTCTGGAAAATAATCATAAAGAAAAAGAAGTACAGATTACTAAAGAAGTATTACAACATTTTGAAAAATCCATCATGTTGCAAGTGCTGGATACCAGTTGGAAAGAACATTTGGCGGCGATGGATTATTTGCGTCAAGGCATTCATTTTAGAGGCTACGCCCAGAAAGATCCAAAGCAAGAGTACAAGCGTGAAGCCTTTGAAATGTTTACCAGCTTGTTAGAGCATATTAAATATGAGGTAATCAGTATTCTGTTTAAAGTTCAGGTGCGCGAAGAGGAAGACGTTCAAGCGATTGATGAACAAATGCAGGCGCCAAGAGAAATGCACTTTGAGCATGCTGAAGCACCCGCTTTGGATAATTTTAATAATGAAGTGCCCCCCGTCAGTGCTGAACACAGCGTAATTTCAGAGCAGCCTTTTGTTAGATTAGCTGAGAAGATCGGGCGTAATGATCCCTGTACCTGTGGTTCTGGAAAAAAATATAAGCACTGCCACGGCAAGCTTGATTAATTTGTAGGGCTATTGATTGTTAAGTATTCACTCTCCCCCGAAAAAGGGGAGGACTGAATACCTACAACTTAAATGCGAATTATAAAATGTAGACATAGGTCGTGACCTGTGTTTACACTGCTACTCTGGTTATTTTAGGAGCAAGCCATGAACATTGACTATCACACTATTATCACCATAGAACCCGGAAAACGTAGCGGTAAACCCTGTATTAGAGGTTTGCGTATTACCGTCGATGATATTCTTGATTGTTTTGCCGCTGGTATGACAGAGCAGGAAGTTTTAGACGATTACGATTATTTAACTCAGGATGATATTAGAGCGTGTTTTTCTTATGCCGCCGATAGAGAGCGTCATACCCGGGTTATTACCGGATGAAATTATTATTTGATGAAAATTTATCACCTAAAATGGGGCTAAAATCAGTATCTGGTTCGCTGTTAGCGCCAGAACGCCAAACATTAAATGACAGATGACCTTAGCATGTCCACGCACACGAACCACTCGTCCGCCAAATTCATCTTTCAAGCGAACCCACTGCTTAAAATTTGAGTTTTATTACCATCCGCTTGATGTTCAACATAAGAAGCTAAAATACGGTAATCATGATCACAGGCTAATTCTTTATCATCCCTATCAGATATTGCAGTATGCCCTCCATCAGCAGCAGCTAAAATGGCTGCTTGAAAGGCGTCTAACTTTGCCTGAACATCAAAGCTTTACAGATAATATTGCTGACAATAGAATAATCCTATGGATTGAACTGAATCTTTTTATCGAGTTGAACTATTATGAATTATTAGCACTATGAATTTGTTATTTAGCCCTTTCCGATGTAAAAATCTAGATGGTTTTAATCTACCCAAATGGGTTACTTCTTAATGCTCTTTTTCAGATAGCAGGGTTCGTGACTTTTAAAAGTATTGCTTTAATCAAAATATAACCTGATTCTATCTACCTTTCTTTTCCAATTACCATCAATAGCAGATGAGCCAATGAACTCTATTAGCCAGACACTCCCATTAAATTTGACACAACATTGGGCAGGTTATTTAGCTTTAACTGTTTTCGTTGTCGCCTATATCTTTGCGATGACAGAGGAGGTGACTGAGTTAAAAAAATCCAAGCCCATGGTATTTGCAGCAAGTCTTATCTGGATTTTTATTGCTATCGTTTATACCAGTGGAGGAATGAGTGAACAAGCAGGAGCAGCGTTCCGCTCGACGTTAGAGGGTTATGCTGAGTTATTTTTGTTTATTATGGTATCAATGACCTATCTGAATGCCATGGAAGACCGAGGCGTGTTTGACAGCTTACGGGTGTGGTTGTTAAGCAAGAATTTTAGTTATCGACAATTGTTCTGGATTACTGGTTTTCAGTCATTTTTTATCTCAGCAGCCTGTAATAATCTAACCACAGCTTTACTGATGGGTTCAGTTATCTTGGCTATGGGTAAAGATTGTCCACGCTTTGTTGCCTTGTCATGTATTAATGTTGTGGTGGCAACCAATGCAGGTGGATCATTTAGTCCCTTCGGCGATATTACTACGCTTTTAATATGGCAGAAAGGTATGGTTCCGTTTATGGATTTCTTTTCCTTGTTGATACCTGCTTTGATCAATTTTTCATTACCCGCAACCATCATGAGTTTTTTTATTCCAAAAGAAAGACCTGCGGCATTGATGGAAATACAGGATATGAAACGGGGTAGTTGGATAATTATCTTTTTGTTCATTTTTACCATTATTACGTCGGCTTGTTTTGAAAACTTCTTAAATCTGCCGCCTGTAGCTGGCATGATGATGGGATTGACCTATTTGAAGTTTTTCAGTTATTACCTGCAAAAAACCCGAGACGCCAATCCAGTCTCTATACCAGAGGACTTGACTGATACCAAAGTTGATTACTTTGCCCCACTGAAGTATATGAACAATCCGCAAGCCGAGGCAAATAAACGGGTAGCAAATGAATTGCCTTTTGATATTTTCCAAAAAATCGCTAATCTGGAATGGGATACGCTGCTATTTTTTTACGGTGTTATGGTTGGAGTGGGTGGATTGAGCTTTATTGGCTATCTGGTTATGGCATCTCAGCATCTTTATGGAAATACTGATCCCACTGTGGCAAATATACTGGTGGGTGTAGCCTCTGCATTTGTTGATAACGGCACTATAATGTTATCCGTATTGACCATGGCTCCTGATATTTCACAAGGCCAGTGGCTGTTAGTGACATTAACCGCAGGTGTGGGTGGTAGTATGTTAGCCATAGGATCTGCAGCAGGGGTGGGATTGATGGGGCAAACTAAAGGAATTTATACCTTTACCAGTCATTTAAAATGGACGCCTGTTATTGCCTTGGGATACGTGGGAAGTATCGTTGCGCACTTTTTGATTAATGGACGTTATTTTTAGGTTAGGTTACATTGAATCATGAAAACGGATACCCTGTTTTACTGTTTATTCCAGCGAGCGCCTAAACTGGCTTTGGAATTATTAGGCTTAAACTATGACGGCGACAGTTATTGCTTTAGCTCAGAAGAACTCAAGCAAACCGCCTTTCGTATCGATGGCTTACTCAAAAGCCGAGAGGAGATTAAAAAGATGTTAGCTTTAAATGAAGTCGAATTAAGACAAACCCGTTTTTATCAGGAAGTTTCTGCCGAAGGACGTCAGGAAGGTAAACAAGAAGGTTTGCAAGAAGGTAAACAAGTAGGATTGAAAGTAGGTAAGCAAGAAGAATGTATTTTATTACTCAGTCGCTTATTAAGACGTAAGTTTGGTCTACAACCACAACTTGAGAATAGTCTACAAGAATTACCCCGCTTACCCTTAGAAAAGCTGGAAGACTTGGCGGATGCTTTACTGGACTTTAATGTAGTTTCTGATTTAGAAACCTGGTTAGCTAATCACAGTTAAAAAGGTAATTACAGTGTAGAGCAGGGTTATATTAATGTTGTCATACAGAAATTGAAGTAGAGTGTGAGAAAACCACTCGACTTCAACTCTGTTGAGATACTGTTTAAACGCGGTAGGTAAGCACTTAAGCAACCATTAAAGAAACGGGGCTGACAAAACTCAGAAGTGCCTGCAGGGGTAACGTAAGCCACTCTAAAATAATAGAGACTACCCGAAGTCAGCCCATCTAACGTGGCACTGGCAGCCGTTGTAATGGAGACCACTTGCCATACACCATCAGCCGTGAGCGCTGAGGCCAGAATATATTGCCAAATATAAGCGGCGGCTTTAACTTCAGCTTTAGCAATAAATTTAACGCTACCGGGATGCTCTCCATTAACCACTTCTAAAGTCGCTTTCTGTTGTTGCACAGGTTGTTTGGTGATATGAAAGCCACTGCTTAAAAGTTGAGTTTCATTTCCATCCGCTTGATGTTCAACATAAGAGGCTAAAATACGGTAATCATGATCACAGGCTAATTCTTTATCATCCCTATCAAATACTGCATATAAAACTCATATTAATCATTCCTTGGGTTAGAAACACGGATGTGTTTTGTAAGAGCGGTAAGTTTCCTCTTGCAATAGTGTGACAAACTTGTCAACATAGTCTCAATGAGAAACACCAGACCTATTTCATGGCTAAAGGCCGCACGTAAAGACTTCGAGGAGTTTCCCGAAGACGTGCAGAGCGACATGTTCGATGCACTTACGATTGCTGCCGAGGGTGGCAAGTCTGACAAGGCGAAACCGTTTAAAGGCGTTGATGGTGGTGTGTTCGAGATTGCGCTCAAGTATCGAGGCGACGCTTTTCGTACCCTCTACGCTGTCAAGATTGGTGTGGATATTTGGGTGATTCACGCTTTTCAGAAGAAATCGAAATCAGGAATTAAAACTCCACAAATGGAAGTCGATATTATTCATGAACGGCTTAAAAGACTGAAGGAGGCTTTGAAATGAAAAACGACGACATGGAACTCATACGCGGAAGCGGCAACATATACCGCGACTTCAAACGCCCTAATGCAGGGCTAGAGCAGGCTCGTGCCATTATCGCGGCAAAAATAATCAATATCCTTGATGATCGCAAGCTTTCGACCCGCGACGCCGAAAAGCAGACAGGCGTTTCACACTCCGAATTCTCTCATATCCGCAACGCACAGCTTCGACGCTTCACTCTCGACCGGATGATTATAATTCTTGGCAAACTCGATGAGGATGTTGAGGTTAATGTCACCTTCCAACATCGTCAGCACGGCGAGTCCGCACCTCAGCTTTTGTAAAACGGTAAAAGTGGCCGCACTTTTGAACGTGGACAGAATGACGCAAATTAAGATTGTAAACGAGGTAATCACAGTGTAGAGCAGGGTTATATTAATGTTGTCATACAGAAATTGAAGTAGAGTGTGAGAAAACCACTCGACTTCAACTCTGTTGAGATACTATTTAAAAGCGGTAGGTAAGCACTTAAGCAACCATTAAAGAAACGGGCTGACAAAACTCAGAAGTGCCTGCAGGGGTAACGTAAGCCACTCTAAAATAATAGAGACTACCCGAAGTAAGCCCATCTAACGTGGCACTGGCAGCTAATATAGCTGCCTCAAAGGCGTCTTACTTTGCCTTAACGTCCGTCAAAGAAATATAAGGGGCAGTGAAGAAGGGGTTACCGGTTAGTTTATCCAAATAGAACCACCTTGCCGTCCATCATGCGTTCTTGATATTAGTCAACAATCAGATCTATGCGGACAATCTTTATTTAGAACACGCTAAAGCTTTACAGATAATATTGCTGACACTAGAAGAATCCTATAGAATGAACTGAATCTCTTTAGCGAATTGAACTAATTAAGAATTATTAGTTTAGTCGGGCGTTTAGCCAGACTCCAATTTATTGAGTCGTTTTAGGGGCGCGGAAGCTGTTTTTCGCGCTTCTTCCACTCTCGTTCCAGAAGCGCGAAAAACAG
>CAIMEB010000144.1 GCA_903839855.1 uncultured Methylococcaceae bacterium | reverse complement strand
GTGATGTTTGGCGGCACTTACAGGGTTACCGTTACCGAAACCTCATCATTTCTTCAAGTTTTTTGTAAATCTTCGATTCACTATTTTGTCTGTAGCCCCTTATTTATATGGTCTACAGCATTTCCGTTCAGACACTAATTACAATGAATAAGACCCAGTTAAAATGTCTTTCTGTATTTGCCATTTTTGCGATTATTGGTTTCGGCCCCATATCACCGGGTTGCCTGATAGGAATGTATATCGTCATTAGTCGTCCAAACTGGTTTTTACGACTTGCCAATAACCTGTATGACAAACCATTGGTCAAAGACCTCATCATCAATAACCCCTCCAAAAACATACGCATTAAATGCTTTCTGTGTTTATTGACATTGTTTATCATTGATATCGCCCCAGTACCCGTCACTCCGGTTATTGCCTTTATTATTATTCTGAGTCGGCCTCGCTGGTTTTACCGTGTCATTAGAGATGTTTACCCTGATATCGGTTAAAATGTATTTTAAGAAAAACAATACAAATTTGTTATAAATTTTTAAAGGTATTAAAAGGTATTTCATGTATACGCTAAACACTGCATTACTCCAACTTATAGCTATTTTAATACTGAACGGCTGTATTGGTCATGCGACAGTGGAATCAAAAATCAACAAAATCAATACAGGAATGACTAAACTGCAAGTCCTATCGTTGATAGGTATGCCTGATCAAGCCAAAAGTGCCAACGGCTCCGAAGACCTAATCTATTTACTCAGTGAATCTGCATGGGACACCCAATCACCTGAGCCCTATGTAATACATTTAGTTAATGGTAAAGTGGATCGGTTTGGAACCCAGAAAGAGATGGTGCAATTTGAACTTGCAAACCCCAATGCTGGTAAAATACAGAAGCCGGATATTTTTTCTGAATTTACCAAACTAGATGAACAACGAAGAAAAAAACTGATTAATGATGAGGAGTATTTTAGGCGAAAAACAAAATTGCTAGATCAGCTATAGATCCCCTCCCCGATTACCATTAACATCCATCCATAGATGAGGCAAACCTAAATCTTCAAGCCATTTAGGCCCCTGCTCCTCCTTAAGCATAGCGATTGTAGATGCACTACCGGCAACCACGCAAAAATCGCTGATCACACTAACGGCTGCCAGATGTTTAACCGGCCAGCCTGTCCTGGGGTTAAGAATATGCGCATAACGGACACCATCAATAACGATGCAGCGTTCATAATCACCACTACTGGCAAGTGCACCCCGACTGATTGCCAGATTAGTCAAGACAGCGCTAGGAATACGTGGATGCCCAATCCCTACACTCCACGATTCACCCTGCCCCCTCGGCCCGACTAATCTTATGTCTCCACCTAAATTAATAAATCCATGAATAATTCCTGCTTCACGACATAAGGTAGCCGCTCTATCGACGGCATACTCTTTAACAATACCACCAAAATCCAGCTCCATTCCAGGTAATAAAAAGTTGATTACAGGTGCTTGCCAAACCAGTTTTCTCCAACCGACTCTTTCTAATAAGGGATTAATTTCAGCTTGGGTGGGTAACCGCTTCGAATGAAATCGCCAGGCACCTCGAAGCACTCCAGAGGTAATATCAAACAAACCATCACTTTGCTGATAACAGGTGTCGGCATAATCAAGCAATACTGCCGTTTCATCATCAACCGCTAATGAGCCTCCTTGTAGTGCAATAAGATTAATCTTACTGAGAAAACTATCTTGACGATAACGAGAATACTTAGCCTCTAACCTCTGAACATCAGCAATAATACGTTTACTCAGTCTATCTGCTTTTCCTGGATGCTCACTGAACAGTTGAATTTCACAGAGCGTCCCCATCGCTTTAAAATTAAATCGAAAGTGCTTAAGTTTTTTTTCTTTTATCATGCCATCAGAAAAAATGCGCTTGTTACTACTCTCTCAATAACGTTTCAACTTTAAAGCGAAACGCTTCTGCTTCATCGGGCCGATAACCAAAATGTATTAGACGAATATTTCCCTTACGATCAATTAAGTAAGTTGAAGGCATCGTTTGTACATCGAAACTTTTCGCACATTGCCCATTAGTATCGGTTGTTACTATAAATTCAGCCGGTTTGTTTTTTAAAAAGGAAATGGCATCATCCGGCTGTTCATCCATATTAATAGCAATTATCTGTAAACCTTTTGCTTCCAGATCCTGGTGTAAGGTATTCATAAACGGGATTGATTGAGCACAAGGGCCACACCATGATGCCCAAAAATCCACATAAAGCACTTTCCCTTTAAATTGCTCAAGGTCGTAGTGCTGAGTATTATTCAGACTACCCAGGCTACAGATAGGCGCTGGTTTATTTTCCAGGCTATCCGCCTGTACCATTTGGGGATATTCTGCAAAAAAAATAACCGCTAGAAGCAATAAGAATTGATTTTTCATTTTTAAAAACAGGTTACTCACGTATAATATCTATCGAACTAACAATTCTGCCCCAAACCAGTCTACTAATACATGCCGATAATGTTCAGATTTACGAGCTTGCATGTGTTCTAGGGGATTTAAGTTATCTGTCAATATTACACCATCACGGGTATCCACGGTATATTTTCGCTTGGCTAGCCAATCTGCCTGTTCAACACTGAGTGATTTAACCGTCAGATCAATTGGCTGACTACCTGCCAGGAATATAAAATCATTGAAGTTTTCACCCGGTTCAGAAATAAACAACGATTGATTAGCAAATACCTGTTCAATGGTTTTGGATACAGATGCCAACGCTTCGTGTCCTTCACCTTGCCCAAAAGCAACAAAATTAAGCGCCAACAGTCCCTCAGGAGACAATAACCCCTGTAACTGTTTTAAGGTTTCTACCGTCAATAAGTGCGAAGGCTCAGAACCACCGGTAAAACAATCATGAATTATCAGATCATAAGGCCCAGTCAAATGTCTAATTTCATAGCGTGCATCACCTACGATAGCTTGCCCGTTAGGCTTAAAACCAAAAAACTTTACAGCGGCCTCTGCCACAGCTGGATCAATTTCCAAGGTGTCGGTAACGATTCCATAATGATTCTTTAAGTCCATTGCCATGTGACCTGCTCCCTGACCAATTATCAAGGCTTTTTTAATAGTTGGCTTAATGGCTGGGATCAAAGTTACAATGTCTTGATACATCAATCTATTAGCACCATCAGGAATATTAGCCGCCCCAATCATTGATGCATCCGCACTCAGGATACGCAATTGCCGTTTACTATCGTCAATGACCCGCACATAACCATACAAACTTTCCCTTTCTGAAAGCACACTAAAACGTCCGGTTGCATCAAAATGACTTGCACCCACAATTTTTGGGATTAAGTTTAAACCAATAACGGTTAACAGCATACAGGGTAATACAGCAATAGTTCTTGCAAACCGCTTTTCCTCATAAACGGCAACTGCGATAGATAACACCAATAAAATGCAACCTAAACTCACTAAAATTTGTCGTGAACCAACCCAAGGGAATAAAAAGAAACCTAATACTAACGTGCCGATAACACTACCCACGGTACTAACGGCATAAATAGAGCCTGAACTTGTACCGATACCTTCCAGTCTTGAAGTGGCCAACTTTATTGCGAAAGGGCTGACCATACCCAGCATCGTCAAACCAGGCGAAAACAACACTAAGGCGCTGATAAATGCACCCGCTCGCAAACCCAACGGGTCGGTTGCCAATAACACTGAACGAGTGACCCAAGGGATCAACAAGGTAAATAAACCGGCTAAGGCAATAATCAGCGATAACCCGGTACGTTTTGCACGATCAGCCCAACGCCCACCTATAAAATAACCAGTAGCTAAGGCTATCATGGTCACAGAAATTAACGATGACCAAACATAAAGGCTATTACCATAAAACGGCGCTATCAAGCGTGTACCCAATAATTCGATGACCATTACCGAAGAACCGGTTAAAAAAACGGTAAAATAGAGCCAGATATTATTTTGACATAGCTTTGAACTGTCAGTCATTATTTATTTCCTGTTGATTATTAAAAAGCCAGACCCCAAGTCGCTGACAAGGTGCCATCACGTTGTAACTGATATCCATTGACATTATCTTGCACAGGTTGTAGCCATTCCACACTAACACGATTTCCCGCAAAATCACCTGAGGGAACCATTGCACTCATACCAAAGCCCACATCCCAATATTTTCCGCCGTAATTATTCGTATAATCTGCTGGGCCATATTGATTGATCAATCCGTTATATTGACCATTAATAGCTTCCTGAGAGGTGTACAAGCCTCTGATAGAACCAGACAACCAGTTCGTTACGCTATAACTTCCCCAAGCCGTTGCCTGATACAAATCACCCAAAGCATAACCTGATCGGTTCTGATTTTGCATACGCACCGTGCCACTGGACTGAGCACCCCAAGAAAATTGTTGCCATTTTCCAGTGTAGGTTAAGCTGGGTTTGAAATCCCAGGTTCCACTGCCTAATTGCATACCATAATCGATGTAACCGCCGGTAATACCATGATTTGTGTTGAGTTGTAGTCCAACATTTCCAGTCGGTGCACTAAAGCCTGCGGTAAAATGTATGTGATGCATACCATTATCAAATAGTTTAAATAATCCATACATCCCCACATCACCCACACCACCTGTTTGATGACCACTCTGTACATGATGACTAATCATTTCCTGTTCACTTGAGTCAGGTGCGCCATCCAAAGCATTCATTGTCATATTCATACTGACAAACTGTGGCATTAACATTAAGGTCAGCCAATCAGTCGGCGCATACATCAAATCCAGCATGTGCATATTCATACTCATACTGGCCGTTCTAATATAACAAGGGTTGGGACCACAACCATTGCCAACCAGAGTCGAATCTGGCACCGCATGAGTTCCCTGTAAAGTATCCCCGCTCTGACTACCCCACATATAACGATAGCCCACCATAAAATCACCGGCCTTTGGCAACATATGATCATACATAACTCCAGCCGGAGCATGGACAGCATGGTCCTGATGATCATGTCCGGCATGAGTAGTGTTGGCACCCGGATGCAGTGACAAGGAGTCTAAATTTAATTTTAAAGCGGCGTTAACATTCCATGAATCAAAATTATTAAACGTATTGCTATTGTCGCCCGACATACCCAAAGACGCCTTATGAGTATAATACTCAACGCCCGTTTCAATAGTTAATCCCTTGGCAAACTTTTTACTGACTATAAGTCCCCCGCTTAAGGTACCAAAGGCAGCTAAACGTCCGTCACTAGAAAAACTGGAAGGTAATTTGCTTCGATCATAGGAAGTCGTCGTTATTCCATCTGGGCCATACACTGTATTGGTATAGGCTTGCTGAGTGATTAGCCACGGCGTATAAAAATTTGCCGCACTCTGTGAGTAATACCTTACTCTAGGCGTAACCGTCCAGTTATTGCCTAAGGGTTGTACCCAATCGGATTCAAAAGCATGTGATTGAATAGCCCAATCATCGGTCGAATAATGATAGTCAAAATGTAAAGCAGCATCCAGCGGACTTATAAATTGTACATAACGGCCACCCAATCCCCATTGATTTCGTAATTCAGGTCTCCGTTCGGATAGTGAATAAACATAGCCCGCTTGAGCACCTTCAGGCAGAGCAATATAATTCGGCGAATTAGGATCGTTAACCGAAGGATCGACAAAGAGCACACTAACTGCTTTATAGGGATTAGCCAAATAACCGGTACTTCGCGTATAAGATATATCGGCACTTACCAAGGCATCTTTGTTAATTACTTGACTCAAACCCAATGTAGAACCCCAATCCTGACGATTACCCTGCAATATATTTGCCCCACCCTGACTGGGTTTTGAAGAAATCTGTCCGTTGTTCTGATAATAAGAACTATCAATATAACTAAAAGAATCATGAGCCAACACCGCACTCGTGTCACTATTGGTATAACTTAGACCTAGATTTACAGTGGTGCGCTTTTGATTAAAATTCCATAATCCGCCTATATTACCAAAGCGAGACTCATAATCGCGTTCAGAAGAAATACCACCCCCCATATTTAAAGTCGCCTGATCAAATTCATAAGCAAACTTGACATCCCCTTGATGACGTACCTCAGGGGAAGCTGAAACCAATATATCGGTCACCTGGTTATTTTGCTGAAAAACTAAACTACTGTAGTCAGGAGCCATATTAGCCATCAAAGGATTTCCCTTTGCATCGACAAGTGCTCGCCCACTAATCCAATAGTTTCGATTTGGCTGAAGGAAAGGAGAAGCTCCCACAACCGTAGTTCCTGTTGCAGCATCCAATTTTGGTTGTACGGAAAAAAAAGCAGCAGGCGCTGAAGCGATCGGTGTAGCACCACCCCAAGTATCTTGCAAATAGTTAAAAGCAAATTTTAATCGATTAGTGATACTCGTTTTAGCACTGCCATGAATACTATCCACTGTTATTGGCTTTATACCAGTAGGAAGCCCCATCATATTAAAATTCCCTGTATTTGGGTCAGCCGCCATACCATAAACACTCCGGTTACCTTCCTGATAATGACCATACTGAAATTCTACCTCATCCCCTTCAGCAGCATGAACCGGGCCAGATAACAACCCCGGCAATAACAATGCAGCTTTTGTTAAAGCGTGTAAAGAAGATGTTTCTGATTTTTTTATATCTTTTTTAGTTGCAGCCACAACCACCTCCTTGTCCTGCAGCAGTACTTGCGCCTGTTTCTCGACTGTTATAGTTATGGGCTCTTATTGAGCTTTGCAAAGGATAAACATCCAAAGCCATCTGCGATTTGGCAAGAGTACCTCGTTCCCAAGGCTCCACATTCACGCAACCGTATAGGTTTAAAGTAAATCCTGCAAGTATTACCAGGTATAAGTTAGATAATTTCAAAGTAACTCTCATGCCAAAATACACTCATGCTAAAAAAGAAGTGTGATATTAATAATAGTTCACAGCGACAACCTCTTTAAGGCGCTGTCTTATTTGTTTGAGTGAGTGCCTCAAGTTTTGTGGCGGCTAACACTCGAATGGTTTCATCACTATCATTAATCGCTTGCTGTAACAAAGCCGTATCATCAGTAATGCCATCAACCGCCATCAATCGAACATTTACAGAGGCATCATGTAGCGCCTGTTGTAGAGCTGCTGCAGCTCCGCTACCTTCGCGCCGTGAAAAACTTGAAATGGCCTGCGCCCTGACCCTTTCATCCTGGTCAGATAATCCTTGCTCAAGTGCAGCTTTAACGGCTGGATCACCTTTTCGACCACCGCTCAATAAGCTATTCATGGCCTCGGCTCTTTCTGCCGGATTTTTTGATTGTGCCGCTTTTAACAATTGCTCGGTTTGTGCGGTCATCGCTGCTTTATCCTCTTCATTTTGCTTAAATGTCAAAGAACCCTGACTAATCACTGGACACTCGACTTTAGCAACTGCCCCACCCATTTTAGAACCCAATATCCAAGCCTCGGCAATCTGTTCAGTATTATCCTGTTTACCCGAGTTACTGTGACTACGCACTATCAAATCAGCTTTACGATCCAACAGACATTCCAACACCTGTTTTAACGTAGATCCCACACAAGTGGCAGTGACTAGACCTTCTGGTAACACTGAATAATGGATCGCTACTTTGGTTTTGCTCATAATGGTTTCAAGTACCTTTGCCAACGGCATTTGCCGAACTTCCAGTTGCATCTCAACACCTTTATTGGCACTTAAAAACAATTCAGTTTGCACTTTAGGACTGGCGCTCTCTGGTACTTGTGCAGCCGCAGCATAGGTAAAGCTTATAAACACAAATAGAACGACAAAACTGCCCCATTGGGAAAGAGTTATAATTCGATTTATATGCATAAGCTTTACGAAAGGCATAAATTGAAGCATCTGGTCGAGAGAACTAAAGATGCTTCAATATTAATCAGCTATAAATTTGCTTATTGGTTTTGAGTTTGTATCCAATTAGTCCCAGTATGCACGCCTGTCGCTGTTTGGCAATGCAATTGTAGATTGTATAACTCAGGACCTTTTTGTGCAGCTACGGTCGAAGCGGTATACTGTTTATTAACATTAATAAGATAAATCTGCGCATTTGCCGCAGCTCCACCTTTTAAGGTAACCCCAGGACTCCAGCCTGTGGTTGAAGCCCCAGTAGTACTTACGGTAGCTGTATCTCCATCAACAGGATCTTCACTTAACACGGTTGACGCTCCATCAAGCGGATGCACAATTTGCACACTAACCAATGTCGCCAACACCGGCGCCAAATCAGCTACCTGTGCAAACAACTGTGCAGGTGCGCCACTGCCATCATTACTGCAGGTCACTTGATAAACATCCGTTGCCGCAGCACCCGAGGCAGCCGTTCCCACTGAACCTGTTTGGTTATGCGCAGAAACAACACCCGCGTAACCTGCTGCAATTAATAAACTTGCCGTTATTATTTTTTGAGATTTTTTCATTTCTATATCCTCATATTGGTAGTACACCAATAAAACATAATTAAATACCGTATTTTTATCCTTAAAAAGCGGCCTAAACTGGTATTTTATAAAGTTTACCCCTTAAAAATACCTCCCTACTTACTTCAAGCTAGAAGCAAATCAAACAGTGATAACAGCGAACACGCCAGCAATCATCAACAAGATTATTAAACAATAAGGCACTATTTATGCCAAACATTGAATTACTAGCAGTGACAACTCGATAAGCTATTGATGGGTTATTTATTTCATAAGATGATAAGAAAGCCTGAAGAATGATTAAATATTGCCAAATCAATCTGTTACATAAGCATAAAAGATAAACGAGGGAAATTAACATCAAAAAAAACCATAGCAAATAATTAATTGCGTAAACCAAACAGACCTATGAAATATTATTTATATGGCAAATTAAACTAATAACTACGTCATATAACACAATTGCTGTGTTATATAACATAGTTTTTATAGACAAAACCCTGAGATATCCGCGTTGCACGGATATCTCATGGCTTAACCGACTGCTATTTTAATGACAGACTTAACAGGTATTAGTTAAGCAGTAGCATCAAGACGTTTTTAATAATTGTTTACAGTGCCCAATTTGACAAATGGTTGAAGATTAGCCGCAGTTAAATAAGCATCAAAATCAGCAGCTGGCGGCTCAACTGTCACTTGTCTAGTTTTACCACCTGGACACGCAGCATAATTCGAATCAGTTGCAGCATAAGCATTTGGATTATTAACCGTAATACCAGCAGACCACAAGCCTAATCCTTCACTTAGGATAGCTGAGTCACTGAAATTTGAACTGCCTGAAGGATAGAGATCAGTAAACCACCAGTCAGCACGGTTATGATCGCCATTACCAGCGGGCAGCGCAACAAAGTTAGGTGACGTTGCACTTACGTTAGCTTGAATGCCACCTGCAACAGATGTGTTGTGTAATGGACGTCCAAACGCATCTTTAGGTGCTGCATAAGGGCCTGTAGCATCATTAGCCTGATTTTTTTGAACATCGCAAAAGTTAATAACGCCTACACGCACTTTAACCGAGGCAATACATTTATCAATAATCGCTGGATGAGTAATTTTAAAGGGTGTAACCGTGTTTGACTTAGGCTCCATACCGCCGTCTTTCCAGAGTAAGCCATGAACATTACCCAGATTATCAACGATTTCAGTATTTGATGGAAAAGCCGAAGCCACGCTGGCATAACCAGTAACAGCCAGGTTATAAACAGCGGCTCCTACTATAGTAGTTGGATCGGCAATAACAGTCCCATTAACTGATGAAGTGCCTAACTCTCTCCACACTGCACTGGCACCGTAAGGAAACAAAGCGGCTTGACCAACCACTGGATATTGCTGCCCACCCGCAACATAGTCGGCACAACCATGAGTAACCGTAAAGCCATTGTAACTACCAACACCTGCAGTTGCTTGATCTCTAACACCAGTGTGAGCCATTGCTTGACCGGCTGCAAATAAACTAACTATAGAAAAAAAGGCTAAGCCTTTTAATTTTGAATCAATCATATAAGTCCTCCTGAGGACATGTAGTTTTAGTTAATGTCATTTTTATCTTAAATGCAGAAAGCATTCTGACATTAATAATAAAGCACTACTCGTGCCAATTTTTAAAAACATCGCTACTATCACCCATCAACAAACTATAAATTGATTTGATTAATCATCAACCTAAAGCACCACAAATACATTATCAATAATACAATCAATTAGATATAAACATTAAAGCGTTATTTTCTTAGTCTTCACAGAATTGCACAGCCCATAATTGACTCATTACTACAGCAAATTAAATTTGTCTGGGTTATCGTTTTACGAAATTATCAAAATGAAGCATCGTTAAAAAATAAGTGATATGACACAAAAAATAGGGCATATCACATAGTATTTTACTCGCGAAAATTTCTGGTTTTAAACAGCCCCCCCTTGTTACACCCTTTACAAACTATTGGCATATTGTTTGCTTTAATCATATTAAATCACCTCATGATATTAAATCATCTCATGATATTAGAATTGTCATATTCGCTTTGTATAATTCTGTTAGGGATGCAAATATATTCCAAGCTATTGGACTTGGTGAATATGGAAAAACTATTTATTCATAACAACCTACTAACTAAGGTACTTTTAATATGCTTCATCAGAATGTACAGCCAAATCCAGTTGAAATTCTTATTGCTGATGCTACTATTTCGGATTTAAATGTCCTGCTTAATGGCATCAATCCCAATATCAAAGTCACGCTAATAGATGAAAATACCAATGGCATAAGTAAAATTATAAAAGCG
This sequence comes from uncultured Methylococcaceae bacterium, assembly GCA_903839855.1. Classification (GTDB taxonomy): domain Bacteria; phylum Pseudomonadota; class Gammaproteobacteria; order Methylococcales; family Methylomonadaceae; genus Methylobacter_C. The sequence goes on along the minus strand of CAIMEB010000144.1, from coordinate 1,295 downwards.
ATTGCAGAACCTGGACTTAAGACCCTTCATATACTTGCGCACGGCGCCCCTGGTCAAATTAGTTTAGGCGGTAAAATTATTACTGCTACAGATTTTCGTAAACAATTTGATGGCGTAGCCGAGCGTGATGTTGATATTGCTTTTTGGAGTTGCCATACTGGCGCAGGCGATGCAGGAAACAGTTTTATTAAAGCGGTCGCAGAAACGACTGGCGCACGCGTTGTAGCCACAAACAACTTAGTGGGTAATTCTGACAAAGGCGGTAGTTGGACACTTAAGGGTATAGCCGCACCGTTCAGCTCAAATGCACAACAAGAATTTACAGGCGTATTGGCAAGTGTTACCAATACAGCCGCTAATTTGGCAAACGGAATTGGCTGGAAAGCGGGAGATACGCTGACAATAAAGAATGCTGCTGGCGATAATAAAGCAACCATCGATCAACTGAATGCAATCCGTTTAGGAACTCACACGACAGGTGCCCCCGCATCTTTAGCATCAGCAACAGTCACTGACTTATCAATTAATGCAAACGACTTGAATTTGCTTGACGCAATTACAACGAGCACAATTGTTGCCACCTCAGTAACCCGGCTTACCGGAACGGCTGTAGATATTGCAAAAGCCCTTACCGCCACTGGCATCAGTAAAGCCGCAAATGTTGGAGTAACAATTGCAGCTGGATCAGCCGCAGCAACTGATTTAAATACCATTGATGCCAAAACGTCTACCGTGGTTGATGCAACCCAAGTGACCGCTATTTCCGGAACGGTTGCTGCGATTGCCACTGCGTTAAAGTCTGTCGGTATCAGTACTTCAGGTACTGAGGACATAACCATAACTGCTGGAACTGCTGGCTCTGTTGTTGCTGCAACTGATTTAAACACCCTTCATGCTAAAACGTCTGGCATGGTTGATGCCACCGCAGTGACCGCTATTTCCGGGACTGCTGCTGCGATAGCCACTGCGTTAAACTCTGGCATTAATACCTCAGGCACCGAGAGCATAACTGTATCTGCCGGCTCTGTTGCAGCAACTGATTTAAATACTATTGTTGCCAAAACAACTCAAGTAATTAACGCTACCGCAGTAACTGCGATAACCGGCACCGTCGCAGACGTTATAACGGCTCTTAACTCAACAGGTATTACGAAATCCGCTAGTGTTGGCGTTACAATTAATGACTCTTCAGTTAATGCAAACGACTTGAATTCGCTTCACGCAATTACAACGGGCAAAATTGTTGCCACCTCAGCGACCTTGATTACGGGTACGGCTGCACAAATTGCAATAGC
>CAIMEB010000143.1 GCA_903839855.1 uncultured Methylococcaceae bacterium | reverse complement strand
TTGTCGTTGAAGTGTCTACCGGTGTAGCAGAATTTTCAGTTACCTCTCCTGCTTTAGCTAGCACCGAGTTGGAAGTTGATAAATTGATCAGGGCGGCATTTGAAAAAAGTAGTATCTAACTAGTTGACCAGCACGGAGCCAGTTATTGGTAACTGGCTCTTTTCTCACTTTCCTATCAACTACTCTACTTAATCAGTTAAGATCAGGTGATTCCAAATTAATAACACAATGGTAGTGTAACCAAGAAGCCTAATGGTTTTTTGAGACATTTTTAGGAGCAATACCAAAGTACTTTATAAAGGCACTGCTAAAGTTACTTGTATATTGGTATCCAACTGATTCTGCCGCTACATTGACATGGCACTGAGTGTTTTGTAATAACTGATAAGCTATATTCATTCTTATTTCTAGCAATAGGCCATAAGGTGTATTGTTAAAAAAATGGTGAAACAATTTCTTCAATTTGAATTGATTGGTGCCTATGCGTCTAGCGAGCTCCTCTAAGGAAGGTGGGGTCTTGAACTCATTATATAAAATATCTTCGGCTAGTTTGGCCATCTTTTTGTCTTTATCATTGAATTTGGTTGCTTCGTTAGGGCTATCTTGAACGAGGTGATTTAATTCAGCCGATAATAGTAGTAATGCTTGACCATGTATAAAAGGTGTTTTTATGTGTCTAGTATTGTTGCTTGCTAATAGTTGTTTGGCCGCAAATTTTCCTGGGTAAGTAGTGGCGTTATTGCTAATGTGCTGCACATTACTTTTACTGAATAGAGATGTAAAAGCAGTTTCACCAAAATATTTGTCAAGCCATTTTTTACCGATAGAAAATCTCAGTTGAGTAATAGAATGATTCTCTTGGTACTGTCGCTCACCCATACTCGCGTTTATTTTTGTGATAGAGGTATAACCTTCGTTGAATATAAACTCATCGCCTTGCTGACTGTAAAAACGAGATTTCCCCATTAGACTCACGGTCACTATGAGACGAGGTTCCTGAAACTCTAAATGACTAGAAATGGATAAATCTCTAGATAGAGAGTACTGCGTTTCTATGTAGCTTAAATCTTCATCCAGGTGGAATATATTAGATTGACCTGTGCCTATTTCTAAAGGTAATGCCTGGCATAGATAATGATGTTGATCATGAAGTTTTAAGGGTAACTCATCATTTCTAATGGAGTATTTAGTCGTTGTTGAGTGTTGTGCTTCTTTCATTATTATCGTCTTTGATGGCCTGTCTATTTATATGAACAAAGCAAAAATAATGCCTTGTTTTAATACGCTATAAATTTCAATTAATTACTATCATCTAGTAGAAAGAATTCTGAAAGAGCTTAGAAAAACAGGTGATATGACGCATTTATTTTATACGAGTGAGTCATATCACCTAACTCGATTTTTAGCATAAAAAATATTCTCTTTTGAATATAAATGAGTAGGAAATCAATGAGTATTATTGAGTAACATCGTGGGTGTATTTTGAGCTTTGCCATGAAGGCGCTGATCCTCAAATGAAAAAGTTATTACTGAATATATTTACTTACTAAGATGGATTTATTATGAAAATCATACGCACTGATCAGTCGGATAAGTTACTAAAGATATCTCGTCCTTTATTAGCTTCCTTTTTATTATTCAATTCTATATCTGACGTTTTAGCCGAAGAGTCGCCAAGTATTGCAGGAGTAGAGCAAAAGGAAGCTAAAACGAAAGCAAAAAAGATTTGTTGTAAAACGCAAACGCCTCAACCCTCTCCTCCGATAACGCTTGAGACTTTAGAAGTAAAGGGAAAAGTCGCTAATAAATTAGCCGTTACGACCCAAGAGGTGACTCAGTCACCAGGTGGTGTTAGCTTGATTAATATTAATGACTTACATGAACGTAATGTTTCCAGTGTTGCAGATTTTTTCCGATATGCACCCGGCATCTATGTATAGTGGACCCCAAAATCAGGACAATAGATTAAGATATACCCTGTCGTGAAAAAAGGTCAGAAAATGAGTGAAAGCAAACGTAAGGTATTTACTGGGGCACAAAAAGCCAAGATTGCATTAACGGCGATTAAGGGTTTG
>CAIMEB010000142.1 GCA_903839855.1 uncultured Methylococcaceae bacterium | reverse complement strand
CAGTTAATGCCTTCTGGCAAACACATGAGTGGGAGAGATTTGGGTATCCTGGAATCGACAGCTTCCCTAAAATGCCGAGCTGCTGGATGAGACTGCTATGGATTAGGCTACAAAAAGTTTAAAAACTTGAACATCGAGTATAAAAGATAGGTAAAGGTTGACGTATGCAGGGGAAAGGACAACCTATCCAGCGAAAGGGCGTCGTATTAAGGAAAAGAAGCAAAAACACATCGAAAATATTAATGTATTCAGCTATACGTTGATGTTTCAGGAAATAAGCACGTGTATTGGGCTAAACGCTAATACTGCTACCGCAAATATAAAACATTAAATATCATAGAGTTGAGCGATCCTTGTTTCTTGGTGTGGTCAACAAAGGAAAAGGTTTTGGTCGGCGTTTAACAGCTCTTGGCTCGCTCTTAGGTTTTTGTTTTCCAATGACCGTTGATGTCATTGCCTTTAATAAATCCTGCAAGGCATTTTTGAGTAAGATCCCTGTCATGCCGACAATCTGCCTAGAAGCTTGAATGATAAGCTGGACTGCTGTTGTGAAACTAAGTTCGCGTGGTCTTTTTTCATGCAGACTGGCGGCCTGTGCCAAATTTCCACGAATGATATTGTATGCCAATAAGTGAATGGCTATCTCTTTTCTTACCATGTCGGGCGTTTTGCATCGTAACATCTCCATGCCCATATTGGTTTTGATGGAGCGAAAATCCAGCTCAATTGTCCATCGTTGTTTATAAAGCATAGCAAGCTCTTGCTTATGAAAGCTTTTTTCATTCAGCAATGTGGTTAAATAGACTTTGCCGTTTACCGCAAACTCACGGACAGTCATTGATTCTGGCAAATCGCTATAGGCCTACTTAGACATCCACACCGGTTTCAGTTTAGGTTTCATCCAGTCAATTAAGTGATCCTTTCCAAAGCTTAGACCCTGCCAGTTCCCATGCATCGGAAAATGCTTATTCAGTAACTGCGCTACCTGCATTTTCTTCATCTGCGCTAATTAATAGTGGAATATCGTCTATTCGTTCAGTTCTTGTTATTTGTAGAGGTGTTTCCATAGCGGCAAATAAAAATATTCTGCCACAATTTCACGAACCGCGTGAAAAATTAAGCGAACGATGAGGTATTAGGCTCTAAATGAAACATAAACCTAGACAAATACCAAGTCTTTCAGTGTAGAATATACCAATACCAACTACATCAGTTGCTGGTAAGAAGTCCATAACCTTTTGCTTTTTCAATATTTTGGAGACAATGTAATGAGCGTATTAGTAGGTAAACAAGCACCCGATTTTACAGTTCCTGCCGTATTAGGCGATGGGCAAATAGTGGATGCGTTCAGTTTTTCTGAAGCGACTAGCGGTAAATATGCCGTTGTTTTTTTCTATCCTTTAGACTTCACTTTCGTTTGTCCAAGTGAATTAATCGCCTTGGATCACCGTATTGATGAATTTAAAAGCCGTGGTGTTGAAGTGGTAGCGGTCTCTATTGACTCACACTTTACTCACAATGCATGGCGTAACACTCCAATTAATCAAGGTGGTATTGGTCCAGTTCGCTATACATTAGCTGCTGATTTAACACATTCTATTGTTAAAGATTATGATGTTGAAGCCGACGGTGGCGTTGCTTATCGTGGATCATTCTTAATTGATAAAAGTGGCGTTGTCCGTCACCAAGTAGTTAACGATTTACCATTAGGCCGTAACATTGACGAGTTAATCAGAATTGTTGACGCTTTACAGTTCCATGAAGAGCATGGTGAAGTTTGCCCAGCGGGCTGGAACAAAGGCGACAAAGGCATGAACGCAAGTCCTGCCGGTGTTGCTGAATATCTGGATCAAAACGCTGACAAACTATAATTTTTTATAGTTTTAGGTGCAAGGACTTTATCATCCTTGCACCTTTAATATCTACTTTTCTACAATATCAGCTAACAACTTCTTTCTAATAAAGAACGCCGCAGCAATGGCAGCCAGTGCGGGTATCTGAAAAACGATAAAAGCCGTAATAGGGCTTCGACTTAAAGCCCCCCCTGATAGACCATCTACAACTGTCAACCTAAGTGCCCACCAGGTAATCCAATAACCGATCAATATAGTGGACCCCAAAATCAGGACAATAGATTAAGATATACCCTGTCGTGAAAAAAGGTCAGAAAATGAGTGAAAGCAAACGTAAGGTATTTACTGGGGCACAAAAAGCCAAGATTGCATTAACGGCGATTAAGGGTTTG
>CAIMEB010000141.1 GCA_903839855.1 uncultured Methylococcaceae bacterium | reverse complement strand
GGTTTATCAAACTGCTATAGGTGGTGGAGCAAAAATTATAGATAAATATGGATCGACACAAACATCGGTTCATGCGTAACGAATATGGGACAGCGCCATTCAGCTGGAAGATAAACAGAACTCTATCTTAAACTAAGGCATTATTTGTCTGGACAATGGGGTCCACTTTATTTATCATATAACAAAAGAGCTCTCAACGCTTTTAAATTCAGACACCTCTTTCTCGATTAGACCTTACGGAACAAACTTCTCAACCGGATTGGAGAAATTATACGTGTTCATCGTATTGGCTTCTAGACTGGTAGCCGTTACTTTAAACACGTATTGGGTTCCGCTTTTTAAATGGGACAAATTCTCTACCACTAAGCGAGCGGCATTCTTACTCGCCGTGTTTTCTTTAGTGCTATCCTTAGCGGCGATTAAGGCGGCTGTATAAAGAGAAATGGCTGCTTGCAGTGTTGCCAAATCCGGTTGAGGATCGGTAAAGTTGGCATTGATTAATTAGCGTGTATGTCTGGGGTAGAGTGACTTTTGACGCTGATACCAATTCTCAAGCCAAAAGCATCTAAAACTTTTGTAAGTGTGTCTAGTCTCGGATTTCCTTGCTTAGACAGCGAACGATAAAGAGCTTCACGGGTTAAGTCGGTTGTTTGTGATAGTTTTGTCATCCCACCTACTTGTGCGTCTGCAACATGTTTTAAAGCAAGTTTGAATAGTTCGATGTCTCCGTCTTCTAAGCATTCCTCAAGATACAACGCAGCACATTCAGGATCTGAAAGTAGCTCTTTGCTGGTTTCATCAAAAGACACGCTAGCTTGGTTGTTAACCATCGTTCATTCTCCTTTCATAATCTGCAAGATATTCTTTTGCTTTGGCAATGGTGCTGTTCTGGTCTTTTTTTGTTGAACCAGCCAAAAGTAAAACTATTTTATTTCCTATTAGTTTGTAAAAAACACGAAAACCCGCACCATAATGTTCGCGCATTTCATAAATGCCATTTGCATCATCAAGGCTTTTCCAGTCTCCAAAGTTGCCAAGACTAGCACGAGCGATACGGGCACGGATTTTCACCTGTGCCTTTTTATCCTTAAGATTTAACAGCCAGATAGCAAAAGGTTTTTTACCGTCTTCTGTGATATATTCCAAAATTTCAAACATGGAGGCACTGTAACTTATAGGTTACACAGGGTCAACAATTATAATGGAAACGTATTATTTTACTGACCAGTTACAACTTCAACAGGCGTTACGGTTCGCGATGAATGAGCGAGGTAACAATCTTAGACCTCATGGAACAAACTTCTCAACCGGATTGGAGAAATTATACGTGTTCATCTTATTGGCTTCTGGACTGGTAGCCGTTACTTTAAACACGTACTTGGTTCCGCTTTTTAAATGTGACAGAGTGCCTTTGGTGCTAGAGAATAAGGTGAAGTACCATTCTGCATCGTCAGCGGGGGCAGGGGTAGTTGAATAAAGCACTAGATATTCAGTCGCTTGAGGAATGTAGCCAATCTCAAAATAAACTTCACCCGGGTTATTCCCGTATCGCACAATTAACGTGGGAGCTGGCAATATGCCGATAGGTGCGGGTAACCTTGAGAGAGCGAAGCCAGAGCTATCTAATTTGACCAGATCGGCGCCTGAATTCTGATTGACGTAAGTGCCCAGTGTACCCAGATAATTCTCTACCACTAAACGAGCAGCATTCTTACTCGCCGTGTTTTCTTTAGTGCTATCCTTAGCGGCGATTAAGGCGGCTGTATAAACAGAAATAGCCGCTTGCAGCGTTACCAAATCCGGTTGAGGATCAGTAAAGTTGGCATTGTTAGTCATTCTTTGAACGATCTTCTGAGCATAGCTCGCTAAATCATTGTCTCTAACGTCACCACAGTGAATCAAAACTTTTTGTGCTTTCATAAATCCCTCGAATGTGTCCGTAAAACGAACGCGATGAGTTGAAATCCAAATCAAACTCCCTGCAACAAACTGATCAAGCGGAGTGTTGCCTGATTGAGTATAGTCCTTAAAAATTATAAATACACTTTAATATAGGGATATTGACAAAAGTAGTTGGAAATGGAGATAGCCAGTCAAATCATTCAAATGTTATCCAGCAAGCTCACAAGCCTCTCCTCTGTTTAATTGAGCGGACTGAAATATCAGCAAAGCAGCATACGGCTTAATCTGATTTGTCGTTTAGCTTTGGTTTTAGCCTTGGATACACTGCTCAGGAGTTTCTAAAGTGAGTTACATATCTTTAACTTTCTATGCGGGTCTTTAGATTTATCTTTCAACGGTTGAATGCTTATAGAATAGTAAATGCCAATAGAAATGCTAAAAAAGCAATTGTCATTTAAATAATTGCCTTGGCTGCTACTAAACTTAAAAGCTTCATTATGTTTTAACAAAGCTACTTTACTTCAAGGTTTTGTGCTTTATTTATTTCTTCTGTGGTTAATTCCTTGTTCAAGAAATCTTTCCTAATTCTTGCTTCTTCCCAAAATGAACCACGGGGTTTTAAAAAAGGGTTATTATCCACAAATTTTACTGCTTCGTCATCATATACTAATTTACTTTGTTCATTTTGGATTAATGGGTTCTTCACAACCATCCTGTAAGCATGTTGTGCAGATTGTACTATATTAAAATAGTAATATGCCATTATCCAATCTTTCTTTACACCAAGACCTTTGAAATAAATCATGCCAACCATAAATAATGATTCATCATTGTTAACTTTTTGATACCACTCCAAAGCTTTGATGTAGTCTTTCTGCTGTCCCAATCCAAAGAAATATATTTCAGCAAGTCTTTGTTCAGCTCTTTTGTCATCGAACAAATTGCCTCTTGCTATTTCTTCATATCCGTTTAATGCTTTCTGATAATTTTGAACAGAATTAAATCCGGTTAATAAAGCTTCTGAGTTGGACCACATTAAACGCTTCTTATATTCTTCTGCTTCATATTTTGCAAGATCTTGAGATGCTTGTGCTTTAATTTTTTCATAATTATTTTGTTCATCGACTTGGTAAATGGTTAAAACAACAAATAGAACAAATAAAACCCCAGCTACTATATAAGGTATATATGAATCACCACTTGAATTAGCTTGTTCAATCCAAACGTCTTGTGTTTCTTCTTCTTTAACTTCATCTTTTTTTGGTGAAGTTGGTTGTGGGGAAGTGGAACTTGATTGATTATTTCTGTGTTCTAACTCTTGATCATACAATTTTCTTTTAATTGAAACTGATAGAACACCATAAGCAACATTAACTGCTGCCATTTTTTCTTCATAATCTTTATCTCCATTGTTCTTATCAGGATGATACTTCTGTGAAAGTGCCCTATATGCTGCTGAAATGACAGACTGTGTAGCTTTGTGGGATACTTCAAGAATATCATAGTAAGTAATGGTCATAGCACTGATTTCAGCAAAGGATTGATAGTGCTTGCATTATAACAAAGAACATGCCGTGCTTATCCGGTTATTGCCCTTTCCTTGCTCAGTAGTGCAGAATATGTAGCGGCTCCAATGTGCCACCAGGCATTAATTCGGTAAACAGTGTCGATACAGATACAACATAGCTGCCAGTTTTCAATATGACTAATCCACTTGCTGGATAAACTCATTGCTTAATCTCCTTATGAAAACACTAAGGATGATAATTTGCCTGTTTTTAGCTAGATGATACGGCTGGACGGGATACCTTCAATATTGGATTAGTAAACGTATTTTTTATGAAAAAAAGGGCATCCTTCATAGCAGCCTAAAAGTAGTTGACACTTTTGATGTCAATAAAAAATTAACAACAAGCTACCGTAGCCATTAAAAAACGGCCAGTGACTTTAAAGATAAACGGCTTAGCTGTTTCTTAAATTTAAGAAAT
>CAIMEB010000140.1 GCA_903839855.1 uncultured Methylococcaceae bacterium | reverse complement strand
TAACTTAAGCACCCGTGGTTATGGTTGGACACGTCCTATTGATTCTAACGATACTGAAGCAGGCCGTGCAAATAATCGCAGAGTGCAGCTCGAAGTTAATGGTCAGGCTCAACAACCGTTAAATTCAAAATAACATTTTGACTATTGTTAGAATAGGCAAGCAATGTAACCTTATTTAAAGACTCTTAACTAAGAAAACCCGTTTATAGGACGGGTTTTTTTATCTGATGATCTTCACGCCAGTTATGATGTTTAGTCAATTAAACGTGTTACTCGTACTTATGTTTTATACGGGTGTGAGTTCCGTTTCCCGGGAACCGAAGTATTTATTCGTCGAGATCCCGTGACTGGCGAAGTGATACTATCTCCTAAATCGGCATCTTGGACGGAGTTTTTCGAACTTGCTGATCGCACAAAGATTCCCGCCGATTTCATGGCGGATCGGGAAGACCTCCCGAGCCTGAATTTGCGTCGAAACTTAACATAAGCCATTGATAGCTTTCAGAGCACATAAAGTCTATAACTTAAACTTACATCGGCCTTAATGCGTTGCCGTGCAAGGAATATAATCTTCAGTAATCTTAGAAGCCGATTTTATCGAATGTCTCTGCTCTTACTCTAAAGAAGTGCTTCCGCTATTGGCCTTTAAGCCACGTTTACCCTTACAACTTAATCAACCTTAAAGGATTAAATCAAGCCATGCCTCTACTCGATTGGTTGAACAAACCGGATGCTGTGCAGAAAGTGCCTTATCGTTTGCTAGAGGCCGTGCCGGAATTGAGTGTGGGTGACTATTTTTTTGACAGCCTGTTTGCTGATGATAACTCATCCTTTAAATTAGATAGTAGATTATAGGCTAATTCAATATCGGTATTCAGTTCCTCTCTTTGAAAAAGAGGGTGTAAGGCATTGTTTTTCCAAAAACTATGTTAATCCGGGGTTGAATGATTATTTTATCAGCGGTACCCTATAGGGTTGGTGATTTATTAATATCATGACACTTAGGGTCGATTAGATAGGCGTTCAACGATGAATAGATTTATGATCCTAATGGTGGCTTATTTTTTAACCGGCTGGTTAGGATTAAAGATACCTTATACAGAATCTCATATTACTCTTGTTTGGTTGCCAACCGGTATAGCGGTAGCAGCACTATTCCGGTGGGGATGGAAATTGTGGCCGAGTGTTTACCTTGGCGCATTTATGGTTAATATTACGATTGGTTCTGTTTGGCCATTAGCAGCAGGTATTGCCATAGGAAATACCTTAGGGCCATTATTAACAACTGTATTGCTTAAACGCATTAAGTTTCATGCTGATTTTGATCGGCAGAGTGATGTTGGACTTCTTGTCATCTCTGCAATGACGGGTATGACTATTCCCGCATTTTTAGGTGTCATGAGTCTCTTTTGGGCAGGGGTAATACCTCTTGAAGCAATAGATTCGGCTTGCGTCTCGTGGTGGATGGGAGACACAGTCGGGGTTTTATTGGCTACCCCTCTGCTTTTAACACTTAATCGAAAAAATATTGAACAATTGATCTCAGTTGCTGGAGAATTTCAGGGTTGGTTGTTGATTGCGGGTACAGTGGGCTGGTTTTCACTTATTCATAGCTATGAACATATAGATAATTCATTGTCTATTGCTTTCTTGACTATGCCTCTACTTACCTGGGCGGGCTTACGTTTTGGAAATACGGGGGTTGGATTAGCTTCATTAGGGTTTTCGGTGCTTGCGGCCTTTGGAGAGGCTAATGAACGAGGTGTCTCTACTCTATCCGATGTCCATCTAAACCTGTTTCTACTATGGGTTTATATGACAACTACTGTCTTCACGGGTTTGCTAATTACAGCGTTACAGACAGAACGCCAACGGGTGGAAAAAAACCTGCTTGCCAGTCAGGAGCGATTAAATGAAGCTCAGCGAATCGCTCATGTTGGCAGTTGGAACCTGGATCTGTGTAGCGGCGAGCTAAGCTGGAGTAATGAAATATTTCGTTTGTTTGAGATCGACCCCAAGCAGTTTCAAGCGACTTATGAGGGGTTTCTTAACGCTGTTCACCCTGAAGACCGTGAGGAGGTGAATAATGCTTATACGACATCACTTATAAATCGCACTGTTTATGAAATTCCCCACCGGTTACTCATGGGGGATGGTCGGGTTAAGTGGGTGCTGGAATGTGGTGTTTCAGAGTTCGATGTCGATGGAAAGCTCATTCGTAGCTATGGTACTGTGCAGGATATTACCAAACAGAGAGAAGCTGAAGAGGCCTTGCGTATTGCAGCAGCAACCTTTGAAACGCATGAAGCTATCATGATTACCGATGCTGACGCCAATATTTTGCGAGTTAATAACGCTTTCGAGAAAATTACAGGGTATTGTCTTGATGAGGTCTTTGGTAAAAATCCTTGCGTTTTAAATTCAGGACGTCACAATAAGGCCTTTTATTCTAAAATGTGGCAACAATTGCTAACCATCGGGACATGGGAAGGTGAGGTATGGGATAAACGGAAAAATGGGCACATCTACCCTAAATGGTTGATCATTACCGCATTAAAAGATTCGCAGGGCAAGATAACCCATTATATTGCCATGTTTAATGACATTACCGCGCGAAAACAGGCTGATGAGAAGATTCATAGTTTAGCGTTCTACGATCCATTGACCAAACTGCCAAACCGTCGTTTGCTCCAGGATCGTTTTAATTTAGCACTGACATCATCCAATCGAAATAAGCAGTTTGGGGCGGTAATTTTTCTCGATATGGATAAATTTAAGCTCTTAAATGATACTTTAGGTCATAAGATGGGTGATCACATGTTATGTGAAGTGGCAGAACGTATCAAATTAAGTGTGAGAGAAATCGATACCGTTGCCCGATTTGGAGGGGATGAATTTATAGTCCTTCTTGAGAATTTGGGTTGCTGCACCGAGGAGGCATTAAATAACGTTGCCCTGATTGCAGAGAAGATTCACACAAACTTAGGGTTGCCCTTTTATTTTGATAGGCATGAACATCATAGCGCGGCAAGCATTGGTGTCTGTCTTTTTTACGGTCATAACGTATCGGTCGATGAATTGATCAAACAGGCTGATATTGCGATGTATCAAGCCAAGAATGCAGGTAGAAACACGGTACGTTTTTTTGACCCTATTTTACAGCAGGCCACGGAAATTCGTGCAGCACTTGAATCAGATTTACGTAAAGCTTTGGTGGATCAGCAGTTACAGTTGTATTATCAGGTTCAAATTAACTGTGATTATTTCCCCCAGGGTGCAGAGGCGTTAATACGTTGGCAGCATCCAGAGCGAGGTATCATTTCACCTGCGCAATTTATTCCACTTGCTGAAGAAAGCTCCTTGATTTTGGAGGTAGGACACTGGGTACTCGATGTCGCTTGTCAGCAAATTGCTGCATGGAGCCAAAAAGAGCTAAGTACTTATGAATAATTAATTTAACTAAGGCCTGGCATGTTTAGCGTATGATAGAGTCATTTTTAAATTATAAATGCTCTATATAAAACAGCTCACCTCGCAAGAAATTCTCACCTTAGAAGAGATGCATAAAAAT
>CAIMEB010000139.1 GCA_903839855.1 uncultured Methylococcaceae bacterium | reverse complement strand
GGCGTAAAATCAAATATGACTGGTTGCCTTTTGACGCTTATAAGTCTTTTGCTGATCTCAAAAGAGAATTATTTGATGTGCTTGCTAATATTGGACTATCTTTCACCGTAGACTTTTCTTAAAAGTTAAGTTAAATTAATATTACATAGGTACTTAGTATTAAGCTCTGTTTTTAATGCTAAATTAGACATCCCAATAATAGCATTCATCGGCGTGCGAATTTCGTGACTCATATTAGCCAAAAAATCCGCTTTAGTTTGGGCAGCTTGTTCAGCAATTATTTTAGCCTTTGCGAGCTCTTTGTTATTCGCCTCAAGACTTAAAAATAACTCTTCACGAGACTGGCGACTTAAAATTTCTTCTACCTGCTCAAAAACACCCGACTTATAAGAACCGTCACTGAGTTGATAATTGACAAATAACTTAAATGTATCGCCCTCAATCACCCAGTTGTATGCCGTTCGGCCTATATGAACTGCGTGTAAATTATAGACATCAACAGGCGATCCAATGACTGAAAAGGTCAATTTTAATTGAATAACAGGACGTTCTTGTGGATCAATCGATATTTCCAACGCAGGTTCTTCACCAACTTGTTTAAGCCAACGACACAGCTCAGATACCTCAGAGGTTAAATATGTTGTTATTACCAAATCTAAATTAAATAAAGTAGCAATATTATGCACCTTGTTACGGGCATCAAATATTGACTCCTCAGAGATTAGATTAATTTGACTTGAATAAATTATCGATTCCATTTTAATATCATACAAGAAGCATCGTCATGATGTTTACCACAAACTTCCACTAAATTATTCGCTATAGTATTAGCATCTTGCAAATAAAATAGGGTTGCTTTTTCATTGATTAACGACTCAGATAAACCATCCGTGAACATAATAGCCATATCACCCGGATTAAATGAGGTTGATTGTTCTGGAAAAGTGGGAAGGCGTTGCCCCAGAACGCCATCACGAGACACGGCACGCCATTTTTTATCTCTAAAAATAATAAAACGGGTATTGCCAATTCCTGCATAACAAACCGTGCGTTTATTAATATTAAAAAATGCCAAACCAACGGCGGCACCTATCGTTCCCGTTGCTAACTGATACAGCGAATTCATGATATAAGGCAAATTACTTGACGCTATTTCTCGAACCGCTGCACACAGCATCAAAGCTACCTTATGTGCTTTATAACCATGACCTGTAGCATCTACGATTACCAATAAATACCCCTCTTCTACGGGTAACGCCAATACCTGATCACCGCTATCAATTTGTCCTGGATAAGGTCGTATGCACAATCCTATTTCAAACGGATTTACCCACTGAGACTTAACTATATCACTTGATCTAACAGGGTCCCAAGGTTCTGACTTTGATAAATGGGATAACGTTTTTGGCGTTAAAACCTGCTTGGATGGATCTATATTAATGCGTTTTCTCGCTAATACGGTTGTACCCTGACCTAAAACAGAGTGAATTTCAAAATCATTCGCTATGCGCTTAATACCTGACAAGCCTAGCCCCAATGTACCGCCTGAACTAAAATAGTCTTGCATTGCTTGCTCTATGTCAGCAATACCCGACCCCCTATCGGTCGCAATAACCTCAATATCAAGTCTGCCGATGAACTCGTATAACCGCAGCTCCACATAACCTGATTGTGCATATTTAATAATATTACTGGCCAATTCAGATACTATCGTAGCCACTAAGGACTTATCAACATCACTTACCCCGCTTAACGGTTGCCAATTTAACGTGCGGGTAAGCGCAATCTTTAAATCAATATGTCCTGCAATAAGAAATAGCTCACTGGCTGTTGGACTGGTTAACTTTGACATTTTAAATTAATGATTTTTTAATTTATTTAAGATCCTATCCACATCGTCAAGGTCAGACGCTGTATTTATACCTGACAAATCTGCACCCGCTAACACCAAAAAAGCCACAACACCTGGATTTAAGCCTATAAAAATAGTCTCAGCGCCCATTAACTTAATCATAAGAACCGTCTGATGTAAGGTATTAAACTCAGTAAGATCCAACACCGCAACGGCCGATAAATCAAATATCACTGCATTGATCTTATCCACTTGTGTACGTTCAAGCAAATCCGTGCGCAATACTGATAAAGTTTCTTGTACTAGATCCCCCTGAATAGTGACGAATAATCTGTCTTTCATGATACTCATTGACACGCCACTACTACTGACTTTATACATTATCTATCCCTATCAATACGCATTAAAAATACTTAATGAGCAATATGAACATTAATTAATTTTAATGCAATTTCAAACGCGTCCCGAAGAGTAGAAGTGGTTTTAACTTCGCCTACATTGACACCCAATTCAACAATGGTTCGAGCAATGGCCGGCGATATCCCTGAGATAATAGCCTCACACCCCATTAATTGTGTAGCTTTAGTAATCTTGATTAATTGATTCGCGACCGCTGTATCCACAGAGGCAACGCCACTAATATCTAAAATAAATACCTTAGATCTGGTTTCAGATATTTTTAATAAGGTTTTATTCATAATATCTTGGGTACGACTTGAATCAAGAATTCCAAGTAACGGTAACAGTAATATCCCTTCCCAGATAGGTGTCACAGGGGTCGACATTTCCATCATCGCTTTACTACTTTCAGCTAAACGATAATTGTGAATGCGAGTAATTTCATCTATGACCAAGAACGCATCAAAAAAAATATGCTTTGATACCGAACGAATCATATCATCCAAATGATCAGGCTCCGGTTGAATTGCTTTAAGCCCATCTATTAATAATTGCAAAGCAACTGACATTCCAGCAAAATAAATATCATTGGGTAAATTAATACGTGCATGCACTTGTCCAATATAACGACGTTCTTTAATGTAACTATCATTTAAATTAGCCTCAAAAAATGTCTTCCAATGATCATTTTGTTGCGCTTGAACACGTTTTAAATTGCCGGCATTCGATCCAAAGAAAATCGAAAATTCTTCACGAATACTTAACCATTCATACCAACTTTCAATGAAAGCAGGCATAAAATCTTTAAGTAGTTGACCGGCTTCACGTACCAACTCAATATCGTGAGATATAATATTAAATTTATCTTTGAGCTTCTCTATTTCTTTGTCCATCTGTAGATTCCTATTAGGTGGTATGGAGCAGTTTTAAATATATTTAAGAGTTTCAGCTTTTCGTGCCCTAACTTCATTTAGAATCTGGAAAACTCGTCGCTATTTTTTGGATCTCATCAGTTAACGCTGCAAAAGCATCAGTCATATCTGGATCAAAATGTGTGCCCCGACCTTCGAGAATAAGTTGCATCGCTTTTTCGTGAGACATGCCTTCTTTATAGACTCGATGGGATATCAACGCATCATACACATCCGCTAACGCCATTAATCTGGCAGAAATGGGAATGTCATCGCCTGCCAACCCTTCTGGATAACCAGAGCCATCCCACTTTTCTTGGTGACTGTAGGCAATTTCTTTTGCATATTTTAAAAACTCCACCGTCGTACCCAGATGCGTTTCGGCGTGAACAATTGCATCACGCCCTAGTGTCGTATGTGTTTTCATGATTTCAAACTCCTCCCGTGTAAAGGAGCCTGGCTTTAACAGGATGCTATCAGGTATGCCCACTTTGCCAATATCGTGTAATGGCGCAGATTTATGTAAAACATGAATCGTATGATCCGTAAGAAAATGTTTAAAACGGGGATGATCTTGCAGATACTCAGCCAGAGCCTTGACGTAAAACTTGGTGCGTAAAATGTGATTACCTGTTTCGTTATCACGGGTTTCGGCAAGCGATGCCAAGGCTAAAATAGCCACATCTTGAATAGCCGCAATCTCTTTTGTGCGCTTGTTTACTTCAAGCTCAAGAAATTGACTTTTATCTTTCAAAAAGTCATTCGCCGCCTTAATCTTAAGATGATTTTCTACCCGAGCTAATAATATGGAAGGACTGATAGGCTTGGTAATATAATCAACTGCACCTAGTTTTAAACCATACTCCTCATCACTAACACTAGACATTGCTGTTAAAAATATCACTGGAATACTTTCTGTATTAGGGTTGTCCTTTAGCTGTTGACAGACCTCAAACCCCGACATGCTCGGCATCATGATATCCAGCAGAATAAGATCAACTTCGCTATTTCCCTGAAGGATCTTAAGTGCTCTTTCGCCGCTCGTCGCAGCTTTTACCTTATAATTGCACTTAAGCAAACCTGATATTAAATTAATATTATCAGGTGTGTCATCAACGACGAGAATTGTTGCTTTTAAATTTGAATACATATCAAGGTTGGCTCATAATTTTTCCAGTTAATTGGAGATTATACATAGACCAATACTGCCGCTGCAATTAAATTAACCTATAACTCGATGTTCAAGTTTTTAAGAATTGGAAAATAGCACTAAACCTTGTAAGATAATTCGTGTAAACTTCCACGTATTTCAGCACAATGTTGATGTACGAACCCGCTATCTTTATCAAAACGTTTGTCACTGATCT
>CAIMEB010000138.1 GCA_903839855.1 uncultured Methylococcaceae bacterium | reverse complement strand
GACTGGAGAAATCCTGGAATGGTTATTTGTTGGATTCTCAAGAAACAGTTTTGAAGCGTGCGGGAAATTTTGTCTGGAAAGGAAAGCGGGCAATCGTAACGATGATGGCAGGCACCTATGAAAAGGGCGTTAAATTAGCCGTCGACCAGATTTGTGAACTTGAAGCAAGACTGGAGCGTTCAACAGCTTTGAAAGGGTGGGATATTACCATCTCGCCCAAACAGGTATTTTGAAAACTGCATCATCCCTAAAGCTATTTAACTCCACCTTTAGGTTGTTATCCCTGTGAACTAAAACTTCATGTTATGGAGGTTTAAATTCTGAAAGACTCTGTCGAAGACGTATATTAAGGTAGGCACTTTGTCATATTCCATTAACCGCACTGTTAACAAGCTTACAGAAACATAACAAAATGTTTGAAACACAACGTTACAGAGCACCTACAAAAAAAGTTTATTAATTACAATTCAATAGGTTACATAAATATAACAAGTTGGCACACCGCTTGCTTTATATTAAATGTCATTAACAACAACGTCCTAATAACGAGGAGAAGATCATGGCATTACGTCAATGTGCAATATACGGTAAAGGTGGAATTGGTAAATCTACTACGACTCAAAACCTGGTTTCTGCCTTAGCAGAATTAGGTAACAATGTAATGATCGTGGGTTGCGATCCTAAAGCAGATTCTACACGTTTAATCTTACACGCAAAAGCACAAACTACAATTATGAGTTTAGCTGCTGAAGCCGGTAGTGTTGAAGACTTAGAACTCGAAGATGTATTAAAAGCGGGTTACCGTGGCATCAAATGCGTTGAGTCAGGTGGTCCAGAGCCCGGCGTTGGCTGTGCGGGTCGCGGTGTAATTACTGCTATTAACTTCCTAGAAGAAGAAGGTGCTTATGACGATGAACTTGACTTCGTTTTTTATGATGTACTTGGGGATGTTGTGTGTGGTGGTTTTGCCATGCCAATCCGTGAAAACAAGGCGCAAGAAATTTACATCGTCTGTTCGGGCGAAATGATGGCAATGTATGCCGCTAACAACATTGCTAAAGGTATCGTGAAATACGCTAACTCTGGCAGCGTTCGTTTAGCGGGTTTAATTTGTAACTCACGTGAAACTGCACGTGAAGACGAATTAATCTCTGCATTAGCTGCAAAAATCGGTACTACCATGATTCACTTCGTACCCCGTGACAACGTGGTACAACGTGCTGAAATTCGTCGTATGACTGTTATTGAATATGAACCCGCCGCTAAGCAGGCAGAAGAATATCGCCAATTGGCTATTAAAATTCGTGATAACAAAAACTTTGTTATCCCAACACCGATCACCATGGATGAATTGGAAGAATTAATGATGGAATTCGGCATCATTGATGATGTTGATGAATCTATCGTTGGTAAAACAGCGGCAGAAGAAGCAATCGCTTAATAAGCAAACCCAGTAGAAGTGCTTGTTAAGCACGTCTACAAACGAACAACTGTAGAGATAGCCTCTATCTCTACAGATCCCCGTCCTAAAACCTGTCTGTGGGGGATTACCCACGACATAAGTAGGAGAATATAATGGCTGCTCTAACTAAAGAAGAGACCGAAGCGCTCATTCAGGAAGTGCTAGAAATCTACCCCGAACAAGCACGTAAAGATCGTGCAAAACATTTGGCTGTTAACGATCAATCGTTAGAAAAATCAAACAAATGTATTACCTCTAACCGCAAATCACAACCGGGTGTAATGACTATCCGTGGCTGTGCTTATGCGGGTTCTAAAGGGGTGGTATGGGGTCCTATCAAAGATATGATCCACATTTCACACGGCCCAGTCGGTTGTGGACAGTATTCCCGTGCAGGTCGTCGTAACTATTACGTAGGAACTACAGGTATCAACACCTTTGGCACCATGAACTTTACGTCTGACTTCACAGAAAAAGACATCGTGTTTGGTGGCGATAAAAAGCTTGCCAAAATCATGAATGAAATTGAAGAATTGTTCCCATTAAACAAAGGCATCAGTATCCAGTCTGAATGTCCAATCGGTTTAATTGGTGATGATATTGAAGCGGTTGCCAAGAAAGCAAACAAAGAAATCGGCAAACCTGTTGTGCCGGTTCGTTGCGAAGGCTTCCGTGGCGTATCTCAATCATTAGGTCACCATATTGCTAACGACGCGATTAGGGACTGGGTTTTAGAAAACCGTGATGGTGATGAAAGCTTCCCAACCACGCCTTATGATGTCGCTGTAATCGGTGACTATAACATTGGTGGTGACGCATGGGCTTCTCGTACCCTGTTAGAAGAAATGGGCTTACGCGTTGTTGCTCAATGGTCGGGTGACGGCACCATTGCTGAAATGGAAAAAACCCCAAAAGTTAAACTCAACTTAATCCATTGCTATCGTTCAATGAACTACATTGCACGACACATGGAAGAAAAATACAAGATCCCCTGGATCGAATATAACTTCTTTGGACCGACTAAAATTGCTGAATCATTACGCAAGATTGCTGCGTTATTTGATGAAACCATTCAAGCAGGTGCTGAAAAAGTTATTGCTAAGTACCAAGCTGAGTATGACGCGGTTATCGCGAAGTACAAACCCCGTTTACAAGGTAAACGCGTTATGTTGTACGTTGGTGGCTTACGCCCACGTCACGTAATCGGTGCTTATGAAGATTTAGGTATGGAAGTGGTAGGTACGGGTTATGAATTTGGTCATAACGACGACTACGACCGTACTATTAAAGAAATGGGTAACGCTACCCTGATTTATGATGATGTCACCGGTTATGAATTCGAAGAATTCGTTAAACGCGTACAGCCTGATTTGATCGGTTCCGGTATTAAAGAAAAGTATATCTTTCAAAAAATGGGTATCCCTTTCAGACAAATGCACTCATGGGATTATTCTGGCCCTTATCATGGTTATGACGGCTTTGCCATCTTTGCCCGCGATATGGACATGACATTGAATAATCCTTGCTGGAAACAGGTCAAGGTGCCCTGGAAAACTGACGACACTTCAAAAGTAGCCGTTGCCGCTGGCGCGTAATTTTTAGGAATGACTTTAGCTGCAATTATTGTTGCTAAAGTCACCCCATTCTTCAACCGTCGTCCACAGATTAGTGGCGCGTAGGAGCTTATCATGAGTCAAGATGTAGATAATATTCAACCTAGTTACCCTTTATTCCGTACAGACGAATACAAGGAAAACCTAGCCAATAAACGTGAAGCCTATGAAGAGCGTCACCCTCAAGAGAAAATTGATGAAGTTTTTCAATGGACCACAACCAAAGAATATCAAGAACTCAATTTTAATCGTGAAGCGCTAACCGTAAACCCTGCTAAAGCCTGTCAACCGCTGGGTGCTGTATTGTGTGCTTTAGGCTTTGAAAAAACCATGCCTTATGTACATGGCTCTCAAGGTTGTGTTGCTTATTTCCGTACTTACTTTAACCGTCATTTTAAAGAGCCCGTTGCCTGTGTTTCTGATTCCATGACAGAAGATGCAGCGGTATTTGGTGGTCAAAAGAACATGATGGCCGGATTAGAAAATGCGAAAGCACTTTATAAACCTGACATCATTGCAGTATCAACGACTTGTATGGCTGAAGTTATCGGTGACGACTTAAATGCGTTCATCAACAACGCTAAAAAAGCCGGTCACGTTGAGCAAGACTATCCAACACCTTACGCACATACGCCAAGCTTTGTGGGCAGCCATACCACAGGCTGGGATAACATGTTTGAAGGGATGATCAAGTACTTTACCTTAAATCACATGGACGACAAAAAAGTCGGCTCAAACGGTAAAATCAACTTGGTTCCTGGCTTTGAAACTTACTTAGGTAACTTTAGAGTCATCCACAGAATGATGAAAGAAATGGGCGTTGATTACTCACTTCTTAGCGATCCTTCTGAAGTGTTAGACACGCCAGCCGATGGTACTTTCCGCATGTATGCGGGGGGTACGACTCAGGCTGAATTAAAAGATTCACCAAACGCTATTGATACTTTATTGTTACAGCCTTGGCAATTAGAAAAAACCAAAAAGTTTGTGCAAACTATTTGGCATCAACCAGCAACGGCTATCAACATTCCAATGGGTCTGGAATGGACTGATGATTTCTTGATGAAAATCTCTGAATTAACCGGCAAACCCATTCCTGCTTCTTTAGAGCTAGAACGTGGCCGTTTAGTTGACATGATGACGGATTCTCATACCTGGATGCACGGTAAAAAGTTCTCCTTGTATGGTGATGCTGACTTCGTCATGGGGATGACTAAATTCCTATTAGAAATGGGTGCAGAACCTGCTGATGTTTTATGTAACCATGCAAATAAACGTTGGGCAAAAGCAATGGATAAAATGTTAAAAGACTCTCCTTATGGCCAAAATACTGTGGTTCATACCGGTAAAGACTTATGGCATTTCCGTTCATTAGTGTTCACTAATAAACCTGATTTCATGATCGGTAACTCTTATGGCAAGTTCATTCAACGTGACACTTTCTATAAAGGTGAGGCATTTGAAGTGCCATTAATCCGCATTGGCTTCCCAATCTTTGACAGACACCACTTGCACAGAATGACCACTCTGGGTTACGAAGGCGCTATTTATATGCTGACTACCCTGGTTAATGCCATCCTGGAACAATTGGATAAAGAAACTAAAGGAATGGGTACAACAGACTACAACTACGATTTAATTCGTTAAAATATCACCCTGCCCTCCTTATTATTAAGGTGGGCAGGGGCGGTTAAAAAACCCATAACGGAGAAGTCTATGCCTAGTGTCATGTTAAAGAAAAATGCTGAAGGCAAGTTAGTCTTCTATGTACCCAAAAAAGATTTGGAAGAAGTCGCGGAAACGGTTGAATTTGATACCCCTGAAAAATGGGGTGGTGAAGTGTTACTCAGTGATGGTTCAAAGTATTATTTTGAACCCATTGATGGACAACCTGACTTTCCTGTTACGCTACGCGCAAAACGAATAGATTCTGGAGAATAATCATGGCTTTATATATTGTAGCAGCAGATTGTATTTCATGTGGTGACTGTGAGCCCGTCTGTCCCACTAACTCAATCACTGAAGGTAAAATAGTTTTTGAAATTGATAAAAAAACCTGTACTGAATGTGAAGGTGATTTTGATGTGCCTCAATGCGTCAAAGTATGTCCAATTGATAATTGCATACTTCCACTAGAGGCATAACCGTCATGAGCAGCCAGGACACGATAACAAGAGAACTGGCTTTACGTATCGGGCTAGCCGCTCGCGTTTTGCCCGATACCGATGCCAAAAGCTTATTTAAAGTATTATCCGACAGTCTCGGTTTACCTTTAACCGAGGATAAAATTGCCGGCATCACCCTTAACACTTTTAAAAAGGCGCAAATAAGTAGCCTTTTAACTATTGATGATTCATTACTCAGTCAAGCGATACAAATTCTTAAAACAGATGTAGAAACCGGTGAACCCGTAAAACCGACTATCCAGGATTACCAAGATGGTGATCTACCTGGATCTATTCGACTTGCTTTTGCCAGTAATGATAATTTTCATGTGGATGGACATTTTGGGAACTGCAATCAATTTATGATCTACCAGGTTTCTGCAACTGATGCGCAATTGATTGGAATTCGTACGCCAGATGAAGAAAACCACCCAGAGATTGAAGATAAAAACACCTATAGAGCTGAACTCATTAAAGATTGTCAGGTGCTTTATATTGCCTCAGTTGGCGGGCCTGCAGCAGCAAAGATTGTCAAAATTGGCATTCACCCTTTAAAGCTTTCTAGCATCGAAAGTATTGTTGATGTTATTCAACAATTACAAACGGTTATTGCGGGTACGCCTCCCCCTTGGCTTGCCAAAGTAATGGGTATTGATGCAAGTCATCGCTTTAGATTTGAGCGAGAAGAGGAGGCTACTGGATGATTACTAAAGACCAGGTAAACGCTATTGTAGACTCTATTAAAAACTTAGGTCTTAGTGATGAAACGGTGTCCAAACTTAGACAGGAATACAAACCCATACACTTTACTTACTGTATGGATGATGACCTGCCTAATAACACGCCGATTCTTGAGAACGCTGAATTTAATCTCTACTTGATCGATGGTCGTGAGCATTGCCTGTGCCTGACCCAAGATTATGATAATGCAACGGGTGTTGTCGTTGCTGAAGTCTATCCTGATTAAAAAGGAACACCGCATGTCTGGTAATGAAAAACCTGTTAGCGTACCTGTAGCTGATTGTAGTTTTTGCCCGTTTCGTGGAAAAACACTCTTAATGGGTCGCTGTATGCCCGGAGATACGTGTGTAACGGCTGAAAGCGGTCGTCAGATTGATCGCTTTTTCCGGATCAATCCCGGCTATGCCGAATACTACCTTAATGACAAATTTTGGGAAAGACGAGCCATTGCAGTCCGGTATGCGCCACAGAAATCATTAACCCAACTCATACATGACGATGATGAAGTGGTTAGACGTGCGGTTGCCTATCGATTACCACCCACCCAATTATCCGCGTTGATTAATGACTCGGATCGTGAAGTACGGATGACCGTTGCTGATCGCATTCCAATTGAAGAACTGGAAACACTCGCTAATGATCCCGACTATATTGTCAGGTTAACTGTTGCCAGACGTCTTCCCAAAGGTCGATTGTTTCGGCTCATTCGGGATAAAGATTCAGAAGTCAGAAAAGTGGTGGCTGAACGCTTACCTGAAGTCAGCTTAGGATTAATGACCCATGACGAAGCCCCCGAAGTTAGACGCCTCGTTGCAGAAAGAATGAGTCCGGAAAATGCCGTTACTTTATTAAATGACCCAGATTGGGTTGTTCGGTATATCGCTGTGCAGCGCGTTCCGGTAGAAACATTAACTTGCCTGCTCGATGATCCAGAAGCCGATGTAAGAGCCGCCGTACAAGAGCGCTTAAACAACGTCCCTTTTTCTGCAGAGGCAAACGAATAAAATAGGATGCAGCTAATGGCTAACCCACCTTTTAAACTGAATGGACAAGATCTTACAAAACTTTGTAAACAAACCATACCTGATTATAATCATGAGCTTTTACTGACCAAGCTTCAGGCGCTTAACCCTGACTATCCGATTCGTTTAGCCAGAACGGGTAGTGAATGGTATCGCTTAGGTGGAATTGTTGATAAATCGGGGCATCGTATTGCTGATGATCTTATCGAATGGACAGAAAGAACGTATATCGAATGCGGTAGAGACCTGCAAACCTTAATTGATCACGCCCGTGATAATAAGTTTATTGCTACCCGGCAAAACGGTAACACTCTGCATTTTGTTGTGCAAACAGGGACTAAAGCAGAACAATTTATCCAGATTGACATCGATAAAACTTATGAAACAGCTGATCGATTCCTGGTGAATGAGCGTAGTTTACCCGAAGATTTAGAAGAGTTTATCGATCCATTGTACCCAGAATGTATTAATGCCTTTAACATTGGAGCAGCTCGTTACTCTTATCGCCGTAAAACCGATGTGGATATTTTTATGAGCGAAATCAATAAATATCATCTTGAAGAACATCCTGTACAACGTTTTATGGATGACTGGAACAGAAGCAGCGCCAGTCCAAAAGCTATCTTTTCAGAGGACTGGATTATCAGACCTTTTAGAAATACCGGTCGCTTTGGTGAGCAAATCATTAACGTTGAAATCAGCTACACCCAGCAGAAACACGTCCCTCAATTTGATGATATCAGCGGTAAAAAAGGGGTCTCACTCAGTCATTTATTAACCCGTTTTGATCGACAGGTCGGGTATCCCTTTGCCTGGTTTTTTTATATGGTTAAAGGTGAATTAATCCCTGTTCAAACCGGCTTAGGGGTTTATAAAGATATCACCGGAGATTATTCCTATTTACCAGAACGGGATGTCGCCATTCTGAAAGACTGGATCAGCACCCCTTATAGAGTCTAACTCATTTTAATTTTCATCAACGGCTTCGGTTATACCAAGCCTTTTTAACCAACAGGAGTAAACATTATGGCAATTGCGCAAATTAAAGCTTTTTCTGAACAGGCTAAAACAGACCCTGAATTGAAGGAAAAACTCTTAGCTGTTCAAAAAATAAGAGAGCTGATTGCACTGGGTAAAGACTATGGCTTTGAACTGGACGAAGTTGAACTTTATCCACCCAATGAACCCCAATTTGTAGAAGAACAATTATCAGAAAGAATGCAAAAAGCCTTGTTAAGAGTTTAATAGTAACTCACTGACCGTTAAGCTTTACAAAGCCATCTATCAGTTAAGCTATTTGGAAACCGCTGATAGATAAAAAATGTAGGAGTCGTTTTATAGCCGCGAAGCTCGTGGAAAAACTACTCCTACTATTTGTCTACCAATCAGGTTACGCATTGATAAAAACATATCCAATTCCTCTAACCGTTCGAATATATTGAGGTTGGGATGGATTATCATCAATACGCTTACGCACTCGGGACACCAGCATATCAATATTGCGTTGATCAATTTTATGGTCAGCCCCTTTAAGCAGATTAGCTATACTTCACGCGGGCATAGATGCGGATTTTGTAAAAAGCTGAAACTTTGGATTCAAAAGCGTTTTCACCTGATCCTTATAAGTCGATTTCACCTTGTTGAGACAATCGTCAATAGCTTCCTTAAATTCAGAAAATG
>CAIMEB010000137.1 GCA_903839855.1 uncultured Methylococcaceae bacterium | reverse complement strand
TGGCTCCGTGCTGGTCAACTAGTTAGATACTACTTTTTTCAAATGCCGCCCTGATCAATTTATCAACTTCCAACTCGGTGCTAGCTAAAGCAGGAGAGGTAACTGAAAATTCTGCTACACCGGTAGACACTTCAACGACAAGCCCTTGAGGGGCTTTAACACGTTCTGAGATTGATGTTTTAATCCGGCTTGCGATGTCTTCTGCTTTGTTGAGGGATGACCCCGGCATAGCAATCAGAAACTCTTTATCATACAGCCTGGCTGCAATATCGACCCCAACTCTAATATCATCATTAAAACAATCCACTATACCTCGAAGAATGGCATCCATTTCGTAGGTAGCCACTTTATTTTTACTGGTAAAGTCACTCAAACTAATCAGCAGAATAGAAAAGGGAAAGCCATTACGTTTAGAGTTTTCAACTTTTTCTTTTAAGCGCCCTATCATCGTGTCTTTGGTCATTAAATGCGTTAGAGGATCTAAAGCAATATGCTCTCTATCCCACGCTTCCTGCGCTTCGAGTCGAAGCACGTTGATAATACCTAATGAACAGGCCAATAATAAACCCAGTATCCAAGTAAAATACCACATAGCTAGCTCCTAATAAGTCGTATGATCGTTTTGGTGGATGTATTCCAGTGTTATTTTGCCTCGCATCACTCGAAATGCCCAAGTGGTATAACTCAATACGATAGGTAAAAATATCAATGTCACCCAAAACATAATTTTTAAAGTAGCAAGGCTAGAGCTTGCATCCCACACTGTTAAAGAGCTATTCATTTCTGAACTGGAAGGGATTAAAAAAGGGAACATAGAGACCCCTGCGGTTAAAATGATAGTCGCTAAGGTCAATGAACTGCTTATGAACGCAAGGCCAGGGCGATCCAGCTTAGATAATAATACAGTCGTAATACCGGTCACAAATGCCAATGCTGGAATAACCCACAATACAGGGCAGCGTCCATAATTGGCTAACCATAGGCCTGCTGCGTTAGTCACCGTTTTTGCTAACGGATTAGAAACTGCATTGGGTAATATTGCACTACTGATCTGATAGCCATCGATAGCT
Organism: uncultured Methylococcaceae bacterium; assembly: GCA_903839855.1. Lineage (GTDB taxonomy): Bacteria > Pseudomonadota > Gammaproteobacteria > Methylococcales > Methylomonadaceae > Methylobacter_C. Next base: position 21,387 of record CAIMEB010000137.1, on the reverse strand, counting down.
GATACCCAAAATCCAGCGAGAGCAAAAATAACCAGTGTAATTATGGTAAAGAGTGTAACAACTGTTTTACAACGTTGATTGATATCACCCACTGTTTTGACTTGTAAAAATACAGCACCGTGCATAATTAGCATGCACAAGCTAACCAATCCAGCAGCCAACGAAAAAGGATTTAATAAAGCCCAGAAGGAGCCTGTATAAAAAATACGCATCTCATTATCAAAGTAAAAAGGCACACCCTTTAATAAATTGCCAAACGCAACACCAAAAATTAATGCCGGTACCAGTCCGCCTACAAACAAGGCAATGTCCCAGTTACGTCGCCAGATCGGACTTGGCAATTTACTGCGATAATCAAACCCGACAGGCCTCAAAAATAATGCGAACAAAGTGAGTAGCAAGGCAAAGTAAAAGCCCGAGAAGGCTACTGAATAAGCCATTGGCCAAGCTGCAAACAACGCTCCCCCTGCGGTAACAAACCAAACCTGATTACCCTCCCAGGTTGCACCAACAGTGTTAATAATGACACGACGCTCCGTGTCATTTTTGCCTAAAAAGGGTAATAAGATAGCAACACCCAAGTCAAAGCCACCGGTAATGGCAAAGCCAATTAACAAGGCTCCCAGCAAGGCCCACCAGATTAAGCGCATGGTTTCATAATCAAAAATCATAAGGATGCTCCTGTAGCTATTTCAAAATGGTACCGACCTTTATGCAGACTGCTAGGGCCTAGTTTAATAAACTTAATCATCAAGAACATTTCGATGATTAAAAATAGCGTGTATAAACCGATATAACCGGCCAAACTGAGATATAAATCAAGTTCAGTTAAAGAGGATACGCTTAGAAAGGTAGGCAAAATCTCTGCAATAGTCCACGGTTGTCTGCCAAACTCTGCTACGAACCAGCCCATTTCGCAAGCAAGCCAAGGCAATGGGATCATATAAAGACTGGCACGTAACAGCCAGTTTTGCCGACATTTTCTAATTGAACTGGCGATAACTGCAAAAATAAATATGGCTAACATAATAAAGCCGCAAGCCACCATGACTCTAAAGGTCCAGAATAAAGGCACCACTCTGGGTAACGATGATTTGGCTGCCAATTCTATTTGTTGATCGGTTGCATCAACGACTTTCTCAGTATAGCGTTTGAGTAATAAACCATAACCTAGATCCTGTTTATAGTGTTCAAACTCTGCAATCGTGTTTTCATCCTTATGACCCGCTCGTAATAATTGCAATGCCGCGTAAGCATGAATACCATTACGCACACGTAAACGATTCTTTTCTAAAATTTCTGTCAACCCTGTAATCGGTGTATCGACAGACCGGGTACCAATTAAACCTAATATCCAGGGTATTTTTACTGCATAGCGTGTTTCCATTAATTCTTGGTCGGGAATACCAATAGCGGTAAAGGAAGCGGGGGCTTCTTCTGTATGCCATTCCGCCTCGATAGCGGCTAGTTTCGCTTTTTGTACCTCGCCATCGGTATAGCCACTTTCATCTCCTAAGACAATAACAGAGAGTATTGCTGCTAAACCAAAACCAGCAGCAATGGTATAAGAACGTTGCGCAAAAGCAGCATCCCGACCTTTCAGCATGTAATACGCACTAATACCCAGTACAAAAGCAGAGGCAGTGGTATAACCAGCAGCCACGGTATGCACAAATTTAACCTGAGCGGCTGGATTAAATAACAAGGCTCCAAAACTGGAAAGCTCCATGCGCATCGTTTCATAATTAAACTCTGCACCGACTGGATTTTGCATCCAGCCATTGGCGACCAAGATCCATAAAGCCGATAGATTAGTACCCAAAGCCACTAACCACGTCACTAATAAGTGTTGCCCTTTACCTAACTTGTCCCAGCCAAAGAAAAATAAACCCACAAAAGTAGCTTCTAAGAAAAAGGCCATTAAACCTTCAATCGCCAAGGGAGCTCCAAAAATATCTCCCACGTAATGAGAGAAATAAGACCAGTTCATCCCAAATTGAAACTCCATGGTCAAGCCGGTTAAGACCCCTAAAGCAAAATTGATTCCGAATAATTTCCCCCAGAATTGTGTCATGTCCTTATAAATTTCTTTACCTGTCATGACATAGGTTGACTCCATAATGGCCAGTAAGAATGACAAACCGAGCGTCAAAGGCACAAATAGAAAGTGATATAAAGATGTTGCAGCGAACTGCCAACGAGATAAATCAACCATAGATTCTGAAATCATGTGTTCCCCTAAAGAGTTAAAACCCTGTTAATAACGGCCTGAAATAAATGACATCGTATACCTATAAAACACCGATGTATAGAATGAATAAAACACTTAAAAATAAATAAAGTTCCTACTTATAAGTAAATATCTAATAATAAGATATATACATCTAAAATTAAGATATATAATAGGGTCATTGCATGGTACTGTCTAACAGTTTTAAAAATACTGAATCTGTTTAATGCCTTTTTTAACTGATTAATATCATTTTTTATCACTATGCGATGTATTTTTCAGATGGCTTCATTTATTTTAACTATTATTATAGGGTTAATTTGATAGGTCAACCAACTAATAACTAATACTAATAAATATTCAGGAGAGTAGCATGGCACGTATCGTGGTTTTAGGTGCAGGCATTGGCGGTGTACCCATGGCTTATGAAATGAAAGAAACCGTAGGAAAGAAGCACGACGTTATCGTCATTTCCGATAGCCCAACCTTTCACTTTGTTCCATCAAACCCTTGGGTTCCACCCAAATGGCGTAAACCGGAAGACTTAAAAATAGAGCTGGCTCCGGTGATGAAAAAGAAAGGCATCGAGTTTATTCAAAAAGCAGCAGTCAAGATAGAACCCAATAATAACCAGGTATTGCTGGATGATGGCTCTGCGGTTGCTTATGATTTTTTAATTATTGCCACTGGTCCTCGTTTAGCTTTTGACGAAATACCTGGTTTAGGACCTGATGGTTACACCTCATCTGTTTGTCACGTCGATCATGCTGCCGTTGCCGCGCAAGATTGGGATAAGTTTATGGAAAATCCAGGCCCCATTGTGATTGGTGCTGTGCAAGGTGCCTCCTGTTATGGACCTGCCTACGAATACTTAATGATTCTTGAAACAGAATTACGCAATCGTAAAGTTCGCGATAAAGTTCCCATGACATTTGTTACCGCAGAACCCTATATAGGTCATTTAGGACTCGGCGGAGTGGGTGACACTAAAGGTTTAATGGAAAGTGCTCTGCGAGATAAGCACATTAAATGGATTACCAATGCCAAAGTCGATAAAATTGAAGAAGGCATGATGTTTGTCACCGAAGTCGATGACGAAGGCAAAGATAAGAAAAAACACGAACTACCCTTTAAGCATTCGATGATGTTACCTGCTTTTACCGGTATCGATGCTGTGCGTCATGAAGCTGCAGAAGGCTTGGTTAATCCAAGAGGCTTTGTATTGATTGATGAACATCAACGCAATCCAACTTTTAAAAACATCTACTCTGTAGGGGTCTGTGTTGCACTGCCTCCAGTTGAAAAAACACCCTTGCCCGTGGGTACACCCAAAACAGGTTATATGATCGAATCGATGGTCACCACAACCGCGCATAATATTGCTGAGCAACTTGAGGGTAAAGAGCCTTCACATCATGCTACCTTGAATGCCTTATGTTTAGCCGACTTTGGTGATTCTGGAGTTGCCTTTTTAGCAATGCCTCAAATTCCACCCCGGAATGTAACTTGGTCCGCACAAGGTAAATGGGTCCATCTAGCTAAAATTGGTTTTGAAAAATACTTTATGCGTAAAGTAAGAAAAGGCATTAGCGAACCCTATTATGAAAGACTCATGCTTAAACTGATGGGTGTCGTTCGTGTCAAGGGGCATTAACATGAATGTCGATAGAATAGTCTTTGCCGTTGCTGGCAGCTTTATCCTAATGAGTTTGTTACTTGCACATTATCATTCTGAATTGTGGTTATGGTTTACTGCATTCGTGGGTGCTAATTTGTTTCAATCCGCCTTTACTGGTTTTTGTCCTATGGCAATAATCCTTAAAAAACTGGGTATCAAGTCGGGTTGTGCTTTTTGATAAGATTGCATGGAAAGATGATGCTAAAAAAAATGAAAAAAAGTGCTGTATTAACGTTAGTCTCAACATTACTGCTAGCCAACGCTTCAGTTTCTGCAGTCCCTATCGTTAATAAAGTGCCAGATAAAGCGCTACCTGAACAATTAAATAGCCAATCTTTTACTCTAGATCAGGCGATTGATTACGCAATAGCTAATAACCCTGATCTACAAATTGCTATCGATCGGGTTGATCAGGCTGACGCCCAGTTAGGTATTGCTTTATCTGCGTTTTATCCACAAATATCAGCACGAGTGGGATATGAAACGTCTAATAACCCTGCCCAAGTCTTTGCAATGATTGTATCGCAACGGGATTTTAATTCTGGCTCTATGGCTAATATTAATAACCCGGGTTATAGGCAGAATTTTCGTCCTGAGGTTATCGGCAAGCTCTCTCTCTTTCGTGGGGGGCAGGATTATCAAAACAGTAAGGCGGCAGAATTAGGACTAGATGCGGCTGAATATGAACGATCAACGGTGCACAATGCCTTGATTCAGGCCATAACAGCCACCTACTATGCCTATTTGGCTTCGGTAGAAGCACAGAAAGTAGCGCAAGATTCGATTACAGCGATTACCAGTGAACTGCATCAAACCGAATTAAAATATAAGGCCGGTACGGTTCTTAAATCGGATGTTTTATCATTAGAAGTTAAATTGGCTGAAGCTCAAGACGCCCAAATTAGAACAGCTAATGGTATCGAGTTATCAAAAACCAATCTAGCCAACCTGTTAGGCTTACCGAGTCATCAACCCTTTAATATTGCGCCATCGGCTTCTATATTAGCATCGCCGAAATTGACCTCATCGTTTAACGAGTTACTAGAGCTCGCATTATCTCAGCGACCCGAAATTAAGGCGGCGGCAAATCAGGTTGAAATTAGCCTTCGTAAATTAAAAAGTGAGCAAGGGGCTTATTTACCTAAGGCCGACGCTTATGTGAGTTATGGACAAAATAGTCAATCTCCCGGATTTTCAAGCAGTAAAGATAATGTGACTGCGGGTATCACTGTCGAAATGGATGTATTTTCTGGATTTAATACTCAACAACGAGTCCGTGCAGCAGAACAAAAAGTAGCAGAGGCGCGTGAAACAGAACGTAAAATCAGCTTAGCCATTGAGCAAGAAGTTAAGACCGCTTATCTAAAGCTTCAAGAAGGCTTAGCCCGTTTGCATGTGACCGATGTTTCGGTGTCTGCCGCTGATGAAGCCTTACGATTAGTCAATGAAGAAAGACATGCCGAAATAGTCACTGTCACCCGTTATATTGAAGCCGAAGTTGCCCGAAATAAAGCACAATCTAATACCATCGCAGCACATTACGATGCACTGAGTGCAGAAGCGGCTTTAAAAAAAGCCATCGGCGATTGGAAATAAAGGAAGTCTTATGTCACAAAGTGAACACTCAAACGTTAGTAAAATACTCTCTATCACTGGGGCTGCTTTAGCCTTGATTCTTCTATTGCTTTATATGCAAGGCAGTTTTGTTAGCAAAGTTTCTCCGGGATTAAGTCCGCTGAATAGCGAAGCAAAAGTGCCTGAGAATCAAACAGCCGTTGTTGAGAAAAAACAGGTTGACGATATTCTAACCTGGCCGGGTACGGTCAAATCAAGAACCGTCGCTAATATTGCTCCGAAGATAACGGCACGAATTTTAGATATAAAAGTTCATGTGAGTGATAAGGTTAAAAAAGGTGACCTGATTGCCCGTTTAGACGAGCGCGATATTAAGGCTGAAGAACAATCCGTGTTAGCAGCGCTGGCGGGTGTAACTGCACAAGCGAATCGGGCGAAAGCGGATGAACAGCGTATTGAGGGCTTGTATCATAAAGAAGCCGCCACCCGTGAAAACTATGATGCCATTGTTGCCAAAGTCAAAGAAGCACAAGCGAGTGTGAGTCAGGCAAGCAGTCAAGTCAGCGAAATGAGAGCTCATTTATCAGACACCTTATTATTAGCACCTTTTGATGGGGTTGTTGTTAAGCGTCATAAAGAGCCGGGAGATATGGGCTTACCAGGCGTTCCCGTGGTTACCCTGCAAACATCACAAGGCTTAAGACTTGAAGCGGATGTCCCCACCTCTTGTGCAGGACGCTACCATACCGGAATGGCTGTTAAGGTACGTATTGATACGTTATCAAAAACCGTATCGGCTCAAATTGATGAAATCAGCCCTGATGTTGACCCGCAAACTCGAACCCAACTGATCAAAATTGCACTACCTGTAATGGATGGCTTGCAACCGGGTTATTTTGGCTGGTTGGAACAAGCCTGTGATCAACACGAGACATTATTAATTCCTAAGCGTGCTGTACAACATATTGGCCAACTGGAAGTGGTTAAGATTTTATCAGCTGGTCATCCGTTGATGCGTCATATTAGAACTGCCAAAACCTTCGGCGATCAGATTGAAGTTATTTCTGGTTTGCAGGCGGGTGAGACTATTATCCTTAATGCAGAGCAGGCGCAGTAATGACTGAACAGGAAAACCAAAAGCCAAGACGTGGCTTGACGACTAAGATTGTTGAAGTATTTACCACCTCACAGTTGTCTATTTTATTTCTGATTATCTCCTTGCTGGCCGGAGCAGCGGCGTTAACACTCACCCCGCGTGAAGAAGATCCGCAGATTGTGGTCCCTGTCATGGATGTAATGATTGAATATCCCGGGGCTTCGAGTGAAGAAGTAGAAAAGTTGGTAGCAACCCCCTTAGAGGTTCTATTAAAACAGATTGAAGGCGTGGAATACGTTTATTCCGTTTCTAAGCCTGGCGCGGCAATGGTCACAGTCCGTTATTTTGTCGGTCAAAGTTTCGAAGATAGTCTCGTTAAAACCTGGGATAGATTGATGTCTAATCAGCATCTTATTCCTGACGGCGTCAGTCACTGGAAAGTGTCGCCGGTTGAAATTGATAATGTTCCTATCGTCTTAATGACGCTATCTGCACAAAATAAGCAATATGATTCGATGGCATTACGACGGATTGCCGATGAATTAATTACGGCTCTCCGCAGCGTGCCTGATGTCGGCAAGAGTTGGGTCGTCGGTGGCGAACAGCGTCAGGTCTCTATCTATGCGAATACCGCCAGTTTAGCGGCACACGGTGTCACCTTACTGGATATTACCTTGGCGTTGGCTAATGCGAATGTGAATGTGCAGGCGGGTAGCTTTGAACGAAATAATCGTGAGATTTTACTTGAAGCGGGGCCACACTTTAGTTCTTCTGCAGAAGTGGGTGCAACGGTTATCAAAAGTATAGCGGGTCGTCCAGTCTATCTGCGTGATATTGCCCGTATTGAAGATGGCCCTGCCGATGTGGATCATTACACGCGCATTGGTTTTGGCTCTGCCGTTGATGAAATGCCTACTATTGGCAAAGCTACGGGTGATAAGCCAGAGATTGGGCAAGAACGTCAAATGGCAACCCTAGCCATTGCTAAACGTAAAGGCAGTAATGCGGTACAAGTGGCTGAAGCGGTAATTGCGACCGCAGAAAAATTACATGGCACTTTAGTTCCAGACGATGTGTTACTCACCGTCACGCGCGATTACGGTGAAACAGCTAATCACAAAGTTAATGAACTGGTTAAACACTTAAGTTTTGCTATTGTCATTATCGTCGTATTGTTAGCTTTTTCTTTAGGCTTAAAAGAATCTTTTATTGTTTCTATTGCCGTGCCCATGACCTTGGCCCTGACCTTATTGCTGGACTATATTTCGGGTTACACGATAAATCGGGTGACCTTATTTGCTTTGATTTTGTCACTCGGCCTGTTAGTCGATGATCCTATTGTGGATGTAGAGAATATTCATCGGCATTATAAGTTACGGAAAGAATCCCCCTTACAAGCCTTATTAACGGCTGTTGATGAAGTGAGACCACCGACTATTCTGGCAACATTTACCGTGATCGTGTCTTTCTTACCGATGTTTTTTATCACCGGTATGATGGGACCCTATATGGCACCCATGGCTTTTAACGTACCCATAGCCATGATTGTTTCGTTAATCGTTGCCTTTACCGTGACGCCTTGGGCTAGCTTTAAATTGTTGCAAAGTGAATATCACAAACACAGTGATGAAGCGCCTATCGAGTTAAAACAAACGCTTATTTATAAGCTGTATCGGGGTGCTTTAGGGCCTTTATTGGCAACTTCTGGTCGTGCTAAATTGTTTTTGCTGATTGTGCTGATCGCCTTTTTAGGTTCGACGATGTTAGCGATTACCCGTGCTGTACCGCTTAAACTTTTGCCTTTCGATAATAAAAACGAATTGCAAATCATGATTGATATGCCACGTGGTTCCACCTTAGAAGCTACCGATCAAGTCGCGCGTGCTTTAGGGAGTTATCTGGCAACCGTTAATGAAGTCACAGACTACCAAACCTATACCGGCTTGGCAGCACCGATGGACTTTAATGGGATGGTTCGGCATTATTATTTACGCAGTGGTGGTTATGTTGGTGAAGTTAGAATTAATTTATTGCCTAAAGATAAGCGAGAACAGCAGTCTCATGAAATTGCGTTACGCATTCGCCCTGAGATAGAAAAGATAGGTAAACAATACGGAGCAAACCTTAAGATAGTAGAAATTCCACCGGGGCCTCCGGTACTTTCTGATTTGGTCGCCGAAGTCTATGGCCCACCAGAAGCCAGTATTGCCGATTTGATCAGTGTTTCCAAGCGCGTTAGAGCTGATATGGAAAAGACTGACGGTGTCGTCGATGTCGATGATTTTTCAGAAGCGGCTCATGACAAAGTACATTTTGATTTAAATCGAGAAAAAGCGGCTTTATCTGGGGTGGGTGTTGCCCAAGTCACCGATACCTTGCGCATTGCTTCCACGGGTCAATCTGTTGGTATTGTGCATATAGACAGTGAGCGTCTACCGCTGGAAATTACTTTACAATTACCACGAGCAACCCGTTCATCAGTCGCTGATTTATTGGCCTTGCGAGTAAAAACTCAGACAGGTGAATTGATTCCTTTAAGTGAAATAGGGTCTGCTAGACTAGAGACTGAGGATCAACCTATTTTTCATAAAAACCTGCAACGTCTTAATTACGTGGTGGCTAGTATGGCGGGGCGGAGTCCGGTTGAAGCTGTTTTCGATTTGAATGACAGTTTAGCGGAACGGCCTTTACCTGCGGGTTATACCGCTGAATTAGCCGGTGAAGGTGAGTGGAAAATTACGGTAGATGTATTCCGAGATCTTGGGCTTGCGTTTGCGGCTGCATTGGTGATGATTTATGTTTTATTGGTGGGGCAAACCGGCTCATTGACAGTGCCACTGGTGATGATGATAGCGATTCCACTCACGGTGATAGGCATTATGCCTGGTTTTTGGGTATTGAATCAGCTGATGGCAACACCGATTGCGGGCTATCCTAATCCAATCTACTTTACAGCGACTGCCATGATAGGCATGATTGCTCTGGCAGGGATTGTGGTACGTAATTCGATTATCTTAATTGATTTTATCGAACGTATCAGGACGCAAGCCAATGTTACTTTAGAAGAAGCTTTAATTGAAGCCGGTGCCATTCGGTTACGCCCTATATTTTTAACGGCTGGGGCAGCTATGTTTGGCGCTTTTGTGATTATCCTGGACCCTATCTTTTCAGGATTAGCCTGGAGTTTTATCTTTGGTATTTTTGCCTCGACCTTGTTTTCATTACTGGTTATTCCGGTGGTGTATTTCTTGATTAATAAGGATAAGACAGTTTCTTGACGATAAGTCCACTATACAAACAGAGTCCTTTGTAATACATCTTCATTGGGCTTTAAAGCAATACCCGCTATAATCCCCCACGCCGGATCAATTTCTAGATCCGGCTAATCAGCGCCTGCTAACATAAGCAGCAGACTTAGCATCCAAAATAAACAACCAAACTTTATGGATAAAAAGACCTTAAGCGAGTCGGATATTTGTGCCAAATTCATTACGCCAGCCTTGATAAAAGCGGGTTGGGATGAAGGATTACAAATCCGCCGCGAGGTGAGTTTTACCAAAGGTCGTATTATCGTTAGAGGCAAACTGCACACCCGAGGTGTACAGAAACGCGCGGATTATATCCTGTATTTTAAAGCCAATATCCCCATTGCGGTTATCGAAGCCAAAGACAATAAACACAGTGTCGGGGCAGGGATGCAGCAAGCCTTAAACTATGCAGACACTCTGTGTGTGCCCTTTGTGTTTAGCTCGAATGGAGATGGTTTTTTACTGCATGATCGAACCGGCTTAGCCGAAAAGACCGAACACGCCTTAAGCCTGGATGCGTTTCCTAGTCCCACTGACTTATGGCAACGCTATTGTCATTGGAAAGGTTTAGAAACGCTTGATGCCCGACACACCGTTGAAATGCCCTATTACGATGATGGCACAGGCCGCGCTCCGCGTTATTATCAAGCTAATGCCATTAACAACACCGTTGAAGCGGTCGCCAAAGCCCAGCAACGCATCTTATTAGTCATGGCGACCGGTACCGGTAAAACCTACACGGCTTTTCAAATTATCTGGCGCTTATGGAAATCAGGCACCAAGAAACGCATTTTGTTTTTAGCCGATAGAAACATTCTGGTTGATCAGACCAAGAATAATGACTTTAAACCGTTTGGCGCAGCGATGACTAAGATCAGCAAACGCCAAATCGACAAAAGTTACGAAATCTACCTCTCCTTATACCAAGCCGTTACCGGCAGTGAAGAAGCTCAAAACATTTACAAACAATTCTCACCCGACTTCTTTGACCTGATTGTGATTGATGAATGTCATCGGGGCAGTGCCGCCGAAGATTCGGCATGGCGCGAAATTCTAGCCTACTTTTCTTCAGCCACGCATATTGGTTTAACCGCCACGCCCAAAGAAACTAAAGACGTTTCCAGCATCTATTATTTTGGCGAACCTATTTACAGTTACACCCTTAAACAAGGCATAGAAGATGGCTTTTTAGCGCCCTATAAAGTCGTGCGCATTGATATTGATAAAGACTTACAAGGCTGGCGCCCCACGAAAGATCAAACCGATAAATACGGTCAATTAATAGAAGATCGTGTTTATAATCAACAGGATATGGATAGAACCTTAGTCCTTGAAAAGCGCACCGAACTGGTAGCCCGAAAGATTACAGAGTTCTTAACCGCCACCGATCCGTATGCCAAAACCATCGTGTTTTGTGATGATATAGATCATGCAGAACGAATGCGTCAGGCCTTGGTGAATCTAAACCCAGAGCGGGTTAAAGAAAATCGAAAATACATCATGCGCATTACCGGTGACGAACAGGAAGGCAAAGCCGAGTTAGATAACTTTATTAATCCAGAAGAACGCTATCCCGTCATTGCTACTACCTCTAAACTGATGACCACCGGCGTGGATGCGCAAACGTGCAAATTAGTGGTGTTAGATCAACACATCCGCTCCATGACCGAGTTTAAACAAATCATTGGGCGTGGCACCCGTATTAATGAAGATTACGACAAATACTGGTTTACCATCATGGACTTTAAAAAAGCCACTGATCGCTTTGCCGATAAAGACTTTGATGGCGAACCAGTGATGATCTATGAACCCAAACCCGGTGAATCCGTCGTGCCACCTGATACCGATACCGATACTGACGTCGATGAAAACGGTAATCCCGTCTCACCTGACTCGGATAACGATGATCAACTTCCTCTCTTTGAGAATGAGGGGGTCGATGGAGAATTTTTCGAACCTAACAGCAAACGGGTAAAATACGTGTTAGGTGATGTCACCGTCTTCGTCGTTTCCGAACGCGTGCAATATTACGGCCCCGAAGGCAAATTAATCACCGAATCACTTAAAGATTACACCCGTACCACCGTGCGTAAAGACTACGGTTCTTTAGATGAGTTTTTACGCCGTTGGAGTAAAGCCGACCGCAAAGCCGCCATTATTAAAGAACTGGAAGTGCATGGTTTATTATTAGAACCCTTAGCCGAAGAAGTCGGTAAAGATTTTGATGCCTTCGATTTAATCTGCCATGTGGCTTTTGATCAACCGCCCTTAACCCGCCGAGAACGCGCAGACCAAGTTAAAAAGCGCAATTACTTTACCCAATACGGCGAACAAGCCCGGCAAGTATTAGAAACCTTACTGGATAAATATCAGGATACCGGCCTAGAAAACATAGAAGACATTAAAATACTCACCTTAGACCCGTTCAGAAACATGGGCACCGCCAGTGAACTGGTGGCCGCGTTTGGCGGTAAACCCGCTTATTTAGCCGCCCTTTATGAACTCGAAAAACACCTTTATGCCTAACCGACTTTTGTTAACACACCCATGAGCATTTCCTCCACCATTAAATCCATCCAAGACATCATGCGTAAAGACGTGGGTGTGGATGGCGACGCGCAACGCTTAAGCCAACTGGTTTGGATGCTGTTTTTAAAAATATTTGATGACCGAGAAAGTGAATGGGAACTACTACAAGACGATTATCAATCCCCGTTACCTGAAGCGTATCGCTGGCGTAACTGGGCGGCTAATGCGGAAGGCTTAACCGGTGATGCGCTTAAAAACTTTCTGGATAATGTGTTATTCCCCGCCTTACAACAACTGGAAGCTAAGGGCGGTGATAAACGCGCTTATGTGATTCGCTCGGTGTTTGAAGATGCCTATAACTACATGAAGTCTGGGCAACTTATTCGGCAGGTGATTAATAAAATTCAAGACGGGGTGGATTTTAACAAAGCCTCAGAACGGCATTTGTTTGGTGATATGTACGAACAATTACTCCGCGACTTACAAGCCGCAGGCAATGCGGGAGAGTTTTATACCCCACGCGCCGTCACCGAATTTATGGTGCAACAAGTTAACCCACAATTAGCTGAAAAAGTCATGGACCCCGCCTGTGGTACCGGTGGTTTCTTATCGTGTGCTATTGAACATATCCGCCGCCAACAAGTTAAAACCGTAGACGATGAAGCAATCTTACAAAACAGTATTTTTGGCATTGAAAAGAAACCCATGCCGCATTTACTGTGTACCACCAATATGATCTTGCATGGCATAGATGTGCCCAGCAATATCCGGCATGACAACACCTTGGCTAAACCTTTAATCAGTTGGGGGCCTAAAGAGCGCGTGGATGTGATTGTGACCAATCCACCGTTTGGCGGTATGGAAGAAGACGGTATCGAAACCAATTTTCCGGCCACTTTTAGAACCCGTGAGACGGCGGATTTGTTCTTAGTGTTAATCATGCACCTGCTTAAAACCGGCGGTCGGGCGGCATTGGTTTTACCAGATGGCTTTTTGTTTGGCGAAGGTATTAAAACCCGCATTAAAGAAAAACTGCTAGAAGACTGTAACCTGCATACCATCGTGCGCTTACCCAATGGCGTGTTTGCGCCTTATACCGGCATTAAAACCAATCTACTGTTTTTTACCAAAGGCACACCGACGCAACAGGTCTGGTTTTATGAGCATCCTTATCCAGCAGGGGTGAAAAGTTATAACAAAACCAAGCCGATGAAGATTGAAGAGTTTGTGGCCGAAGCCGATTGGTGGGGGCATGAAGCGGATAACTTTAACAGTCGTGAAGAAAATCAATACGCTTGGAAGATGAGTATTGAGGACATTAAAGCCCGTAATTACAACCTAGATTGCAAGAATCCGCATGTGGGCGAGCAAGAGATTCATGATCCTGAGGTGTTGTTGGCGCAGTATCAAACCCTGCAAGCCGATATTGCAGATTTGCGAAGCCAACTCAAGAAGATACTTGCGGAAGCCTTGGAGAGACAGGCGTGAGTATTGAACCGTTAATCACTGAGCATCTGGATATTTGGACGGCGGCGGATACTGAGAAGAAATCAGGGCGAGGCAGAAGTTCTGGGACTGCTGGCAATGTTTATGGGGTTAAGAAACTGCGTGAGTTGATCTTGGAACTGGCTGTGCGTGGGAAGTTAGTGCCACAAGATGCGAATGATGAACCGGCTAGTGAGTTGTTGAAAAGGATAGCGGCAGAAAAGGCTAAGTTGATTGCTGAGGGTACGATTAAGAAGAGTAAGCCTTTAGAACCGATAGCCAATGATGAAAAGCCTTTCGATTTACCGGTTGGGTGGGAATGGGTAAGACTGGGTAATATTTGCTCATATATTCAAAGAGGCAAGGGGCCAAGTTATGTAGACAACTCTGAGTTTATAGTTGTATCGCAAAAATGTGTTAGATGGTCTGGACTTGATCTATCTCAAGCACGATTTATCGAGCCTGAATCAATAACTAAATATGAACCTGTAAGGTTTCTTAGCGAAGGCGATATTCTTTGGAACTCAACGGGTACCGGAACAATAGGTCGCGCATGTATTGTACCAACTCAAACCAGCCAACAAGTAATGGTTGCAGACTCTCATGTAACAGTAGTTAGACCAATAGGTTTTGGAAGTCTATTTTTATGGCGGTGGATTCAAAGTCCATCAGTACAATCTAAAATTGAAGGCGTTGCATCAGGAAGCACAAATCAAATTGAATTAAATACTAGCACTGTCATTACGCAAGTTTTACCTTTACCACCACTCGCAGAACAACACCGAATCGTCGCCAAAGTCGATGAACTCATGGCACTCTGCGACCAATTAGAAAACCAACATAATAACGCCACCGAAGCCCACGAAAAACTCGTCACTCATCTGCTCGGCACACTCACCCAATCACAAAATGCCGAAGACTTTAACATTAACTGGCACCGTATCTCTGAGCATTTTGATACCCTGTTTACAACTGAAGCCAGCATCGACGCACTAAAACAAACCCTGCTACAACTCGCTGTCATGGGTAAATTGGTTCCTCAAGATCCCAATGATGAACCCGCCAGTGAATTGCTTAAACGCATACAGGCAGAAAAAGCCAAGTTGATTGCTGAGGGTAAGATTAAGAAAGATAAACCGCTGGCGGAGATAACTGATGAAGAAAAGCCGTTTGATTTACCGGTTGGGTGGGAGTGGGTAAGGCTCGGTAATGCGCTTGATGTTACTGGTGGTATTACATTAGGCAGGAAAATAATTGGAACAGATTTAATTCAATTACCTTATTTACGTGTAGCAAATGTACAACGTGGATATTTAATGCTTGATAGCATAAAAAAATTAGAAATACGCCAATCTGAATTGCAACGTTACCAATTACTTAAAAATGATTTGCTCGTAACAGAAGGTGGTGATTGGGATAAAGTTGGTAGGACAGCTATATGGAATTCTGAAATTGAATCTTGTTTACATCAAAACCACATCTTCAGGATGCGCAATTTAATTGAAGGGGTTTCTTGTTTGTGGATTGAAAAGTATATGAATTCTATTGCAAAAACATATTTTCAAGCCGCCTCAAAACAAACAACTAATTTAGCATCTATTAACATGACACAATTGAAAAACTGTTTGCTTGCCGTTCCCTCATTTGAAGAACAACAGCGGATAATAAACAAAATGAATGAACTCATGGAGTTCTGCGACCAATTAAAGATCCACATCATTTTAGTTAATCAATTACAACAAAAACTAGCTGATTTAGTCATCGAATAAGCAATATCTTAACGGAAGAATCATAGCTAAATTTAAATATACCCAAGGCACGCTAAAAAAGCTAACTACACTTCCATTGGATAATAGAAAACTTAAAAGTTTTTCTCATCATGTTATCTAGCATTTACACTGTAATTTTCTAATCTTTTCGTCCACTATGTTGGCTTGATGGATAGATTAAAGGAGTGAGGCAGTGAATAACAGTTTCAGATATTATTGCTAGATCCTTCCAACTAAGTGTTAATGTCGTAAAATCTTTTTCAGCATTGTTATGCCTATTAATATCTGAAAATCTAAATGAATCTTCATAAGTTTTTATGTTGCCATGAGCGAGTGCGTTTCTCAACAAGCGAATTACATCCTTCCATGTTTTTATTTCCCGCTCTCCTTTAATTTGAGCCTTATCAGGTAAAGTTAGTGACCTTAGATTTGCTGATTTGGAAAATTCTTTTAGGAGATCATCTCCCAATTTAGCATTTTTTGCAGCTTCCCATAACCAAACAAGGCAGATATAAGAGAATTGCAGAAATGTACTTTGATTAAGTAACGATGGGGGGTTTTCCATGCCATTTTTTTTGGCTTCGTCCTCAATGATACTTTGCGTGTTTGGGTCATTCTGAAGCCGATGAATAAATCGAACATTAAATAGGGCTAATTTTGCGACATGATAACGGACTTTTACTTCTTGATCGTGGATAGATTGCATAATTGTCATTAGTAAAAAATTATTTGATGCCTAAAGTGGCTATTATTGTGTAAAACGTCAACTACTAATTAGTTTAGTTATTATCATAATAAGAATGTATAAGAATAGATATTTATTACTACATCTATTCGATTATTATGTCACTCCGTTAAGTTTTAACGGCATTTGCAAAATTAGGTTTAAGCTTTATTTCGGCTAACTAAAGTCTTAGTTGGGAACATTATTACCTTTTTTAGAACCAAACCAGCCAATCAATTTTGCGATTTGAAATTTAGCTGTATGCTAATATTTAATAAGAGTAAAGCTTAAATATTACCAAGGTGCGATAGTTTTTAATCATTACTTTCCATCGTCCCAAGAATTTAGAAAATTAGCCAGTACATCACCATGGCACGGTTCAGGTTTACAGAAACATCCGAGTCTTTTTCCAGCTAGCTGATACACCTCTTGCTTTTTCTTATTTGGAAACTTATCAAAGTCAAAATCATTCTTAAACTTTCTGATAACTTCAGCTCTATCATCATCACCTTCGAACATTGAGTACGGGTTGCCCCAATACGATCCACGCCCAATATATTGGTATGTTGGTGTATTTTTTTTTGACTGATAATGAATTTCTTTTTTTATATTTACTACCCTGGTAATTGGAATTTTTATTATTCTCAATGGAATATTCGCAGTCATCAATAATTGTGCTTCTTTAGGAAATTCTTCCCCATCATCAAAAATAATCGCATGTGTAAGATCGGGAAGTTGCCATTTATTATTCTCGACGAGGTTAATACCCTGCATATTTTCTGAAAAAAACTTTTGAATAAAGCCATTAGTGTCATCTTGATACAGGATTTTAAAGTTACCCAAATTCTGAGTGATTCTCAAAATCTTTCTGCTAAACTTTGAGTAGCAGTTAAATAGTTTTGGATATAATATTAAAATGCTATTCATTTCAATACAGGTGTCTAACTTTTAAATCTAAGCTGGAGTTTTTATTCAGATATTCAATAACTAAACGCCTATGGCAAAAATGAGGTTCATGTTCACTACATAAAAGACAACCATTATCCCAAAGAGCAGATTTAGCCATTCTTTCTACATGTCGTTGTGACATTAAATTTAAAAACTTATCTTCATATTTCTCCCAAGGTATATCACCTTTTTTATATGCATCTAGTATCTCTTTTGTAGGCGCTAAATCAGGTACATGAATATATTCTGAATTACAAAGTTCTCTCAAGAAAAATTTTAAATCATCTCTTTTGGCATAGCCCGCCAGTTGTGAAATATTATTCAATCGAACGTCAATTAATGTTGTAACCTTAGAAGACTTAATAAAGCCAAAAAATTTCTCTGCGCTCTTCTGGGTAAATCCTATCGTGTAGATCCTACTCACTTATGACTCCCTACATATAGCTTCTTATTTCTCTATTAAAGTCAGGAAACGTATATATTCCATTTACCTGCAACCAATAGCCATTACGATCACTAATTTGAAATGCTCTGCTTAAGCCTAACCTAAGATATACTTCATTTTGACGTGAAATGAAGTTTTGAACCAGCTCTAGTGTCCCATCATGTTGATGACTCATTGCATAGTCATGAAACCCACGATCAGTAATGGATAAATAACTGAAGCTATGACCAATTTTATCTGTAAAACTGAGCTTTATTTTCCCTGGTTTATATTTATCTTCATGTATGAGTATATTACTAGGATCAACTGCAATTGTTATAATTGAAATATCAACTTTATCAGCTATAGGGATGTGTTTTTGATTATTATCAAACACATAATTAAAACCATTTGATACTGATTGTGATAGAGAATTTATTAAAATATTTCTAAAATCATTAGAGGATGAAGGTCCATGAAATCTTAAATTTGAATATGTTGCGTCTTCAACATGAGGTTTTTCTGCATTATCGTTAAAGGTAAAGTTACCAGTAAAAATCGCACCTGGTTGAATGTTATATTTTGCGCAGGCCTGACTACTAAAATATGGCATTGGCCTTATGCATTCACCAGATTCGATATCAATCATAGCCGTACAAACTAATTTTTGATTCGCGAATCGGGTTAAATCCGTGACTATTACTTTTCTCATGACTAATTCCTTTATATTGTTGGGATCTTAGTATATTGTTATTTAGATGGGCATATCTTTTAAATCTAACTCTACCTGAGTGAATAATAAACTAAGAATCTAGTGGGGTTCGCTGAATGGTAATGTTAATCTTACAATCAATTTCATTATTTTTATCTGATTTCTCATACTTCTCACTCAATTCTAAACAAGCTTCACTTGGGTTGTTCGGCTCAATATGAATTCTTTGCATGTTAAATGGCCTGTTGAATTAAATAACTTAATGAGATCTTTGCATAGGTGCAAACAACATGGACCAATAATATTCTGCTGCACCTTGGTTTGTAAGTGGCTTTTTAGTCTGGTTTGAAAATGACATATTCATGGGTTCCAATCCAAGGATGTTGCCATTATCTTTTATACTCAAGGTTTCATTATAAGTATTTCTCTGTCCAAGCCCAGAGCTGCTATAGATTATTGATGAGGCACCACCTCTTGAGCCATATAAACTATTATCGAGCCAAATACCACACTTAGAAATTTGATTACCATTCTTATATATAGTGGCTTCAAATGAACGCGCATCGATTCTTTGAAATAAAGAACTCACCACATTGAGATTGCGTTCGTTAAGCTCCTTAAGCGAACCCTCGAAAAAACTAGCTAAATAATCAAAAGCTTCAACACTATAAACATCCTTGTCATGATCGGTAAAAACTCTAGGTATCGCTAGATTACTTGATCGTGGCAATATATTATTTTGTCCTATTAAGTCAGAAGCACCATTTTTACCAGATGATAAGTTCGAGTTTGTATTATCTAAAGTTGATCGATTACCTTGACTTGTAAGTCGTTTGGCTACGGTTTCTATGTTTTTGGTAATTTCAAGAAACGCATCATCCAAACTAGGATACTTCTCGACAGGTTTACCTTCTCTGGTAGCGGCTTGTAACTTACCAAAAGGTAACGATTGCCATAGACATGAACGTAGAATCACAGGAATAACCACCGCTTCATTACTCTCATGACGATCTAAAGCCAGTTTCATTTCAATCCCCATACAATAGTTTGACGCAATAAAATCAGAGCTGACTAAAAGCAGTATTATGTCTGCCTTGCCTAACTCATTATCTATAAGATTCGCCCACTCTTGACCGGCTAAAATTCTCCTATCATGCCAAGACTCTACAATCCCCTGATACTGTAAACTCATTAAATGCTTTTGAAGTTCATCACGATATTTGTCGTCAGCGTGGGAATAGGAAAAGAATATTTTAATCATGTATTTTATTCGCTAAAAAATTATTGTTTTGAAACTTTATTTTTTTGTAACTAACGGGGTATAACGGCGGATGAAGGCTTTTAAATCTCGATTTGGCAAACGAAATATCGTTGGATCACTTTCAAATAACTTCAACGCATCTAGTAATTCACTGACTTTTGCTGTTTCCGCTTTGTGTATTTCATCAATTGCCCATAACACTCCATGAACTTCAATTTGATGTTTGGTAGCTACCGTCCTTAGTAAACCATCACCTGTTAACAAAATACTATCCTGTATGCTTTCGGCAAGAGCAAATGCAAAACAATCATGAATGGATAGAGCCGGAAAATCAGCTTCTATTTTTATTACCCGAAGAACACCGGCGCCAGGCAAATCAAGTACTTTAAGACCATCATCCAAAAGCGAAATTTTTTCATGCTCACTAAATTTCAATAGCTCTTCTTCAAAAAGAGTATTTGGTATAACAATCTCGTAAGGCAACTTAAGAAAAGCCTTTAACAGCGAGGATTTTCTTAAATCAATCAAGCAACTCGTATCGCTTATGATAATTTGCATGCAATTATTGCGGTCCCTTAAGTCCTGCTTCTACATCTTGAAGTGGACAGCGAAGCAATTCTGCAGCTTTAGCCAATGAAATGAATCCTTCGGCTAATGCACGATAACAAATTCTTTCGAATCGCCTTGGCTTTTCTCTTTCACCACGATATTCACTACTTTCTAATGGCTCAGGCTCTTCAGTTCGCCAATTCTTGGCAACGGTTTGGAATGAGTAAATTAAAAGAGCATCGCTGATGATGCCTATGTCTCTTAGACGAACCAATAAGGCTGCACCACTGACTCGATACAAGCGCTTTAGATCCATAATTTCTTTATATCCCAAGCGATTTCGATGTTTACCGACCTCCTGTTCTAAGTGCTCGCGCGGCATAAGAAAGGCACCGGCAAATTGATTTGCTGCTTTTTCTTCTTCTTTTTCGCTTAACGCAGATGGATCAATAATGCGGTGTGCAAGCTCATGCGCTAAAGTCATTCGCCGTCTTTCAAGAGAGAATTGACGATTAACGACAACAACAGGCAATTCAGTCTGATTAACACCTCTTTTAACAAGACAGGTAAATCCGGATACTTTGGATGGCAATTCTTTAATAAGAACCTTTAATCCTTTTTCTTCTAAAAGCTCTGTCATATTTGGAATAGGATCACGACCTAATTGCCATTGATCTCTCACTAAATCAGCTAAGGCTTCTGCTTCTGCGATAGCTTGAATTTCATGTAA
The DNA here is from genome assembly GCA_903839855.1 of uncultured Methylococcaceae bacterium. Classification (GTDB taxonomy): domain Bacteria; phylum Pseudomonadota; class Gammaproteobacteria; order Methylococcales; family Methylomonadaceae; genus Methylobacter_C. Next base: position 369 of record CAIMEB010000137.1, on the reverse strand, counting down.
TTTCTGAACAGGAATTTCCCATTCTGCACTGTTCAATTCAAGAACGCGCTCGATTTGTAGATAACGCTCTATCCATTCTATGACTTCTGTTTCGACATTGGCGCGATCTCTCGCGCTGGTATTGGCTTTAGCTCTAAAATCAACGCCAGTAAGTTCTATCCCCTGAGTATCCATTAAATATGAAAGCGAAACTCCCAGCGCTTTGCTTAATGCAATAAGCACTCCTGAACTAAGTACTTATGAATAATTAATTTAACTAAGGCCTGGCATGTTTAGCGTATGATAGAGTCATTTTTAAATTATAAATGCTCTATATAAAACAGCTCACCTCGCAAGAAATTCTCACCTTAGAAGAGATGCATAAAAATC
>CAIMEB010000136.1 GCA_903839855.1 uncultured Methylococcaceae bacterium | reverse complement strand
TGGTACCGTTGACCTTCGGTCAGCTGACTGTATTTCTTCATTAGCTCTCTCATCTTTGGTCGGATTGGAAAGCTTGAACTTTACACCAGCTGACCCTTCCAATTCTATAAAAATTAATTGCACTTCGGAGTTGAATCCGCGAAGTATTATTAAAGCTACAAGAGCAAGAAACAGGAAAGTCTGCACTCGCTCAATATTTAGGACATAAAACCGTTTCAGGTGAACTTCACAAACAAATTAAATGCTTGTTAGAAATGCAACTTATTGAAATGACCTTCCCTTATAAACCTAATAGCCGATTACAGAAGTATCGGTTGACTGTAATTGGACAAGAATTAATAGATGTTAATGATCAGGGCGAAGGTGTTTTTTAATGCGTTAGCTCTTATTCACATTTATATTTAAGTTTACTCTGACCCCGTTACTCTTTACTCTCCTCCTTTGAATTAAAGCGCTTCTGCATGAAGTTTAACTCCCAGTGCACGAACAACTTTCATGATTGTTTCATAACGAGGTTTTGCACCGGGAGATAAGGCTTTATATAAACTTTCCCTGCCTAAGCCACTATCTTTAGCTAGTTGCGTCATACCACGCGCACGGGCTACGGTCTTTACGGCAATAATAAACATATCTGGATCAGGGTCTTCAAGCGCTTCTGTTAGGTAAGCCGCAATAGTTTCTTCATTGTCTAGATAATCAGCTGCGTCAAAGTGAGTAAATTGGGTCATGGTATTAATCCTTTGGTAAGGTAAGAGCCATTGCAATGGCACGTTTGATGTCTCGTTTTTGAGTTGATTTATCGCCACCTGATAGCAATAGATAAACGATTGAGTCACGTTGAGTAAAATATAAGCGGTAGCCTGGACCATAGTGAATTCGCATCTCGTATACGCCTTCGCCAACTGGCTCGCAATCACCAAAATTACCTTTTGATGCACGCTCAATGCGTAAAGCGATCTTGGCTTTTGCTACCCTATCTTTTAGGTTAATCAGCCAGCTATTAAATTCATCAGATTTTAGGAAAATATTCATAGGCGTAATGTATTCATTTAGATACAGTTAGTCAAGCGCTCTTTTTGATTATCGGCGAATTCGCCATGTTTTTCAGTTAATGCCTTCTGGCAAACACATGAGTGAGAGAGATTTGGGTATCCTGGAATTGACAGCTTCACTAAAATGCCGAGCTGCTTGGATGAGACTGCTATGAATTAGGCTGCAAAAAATTTAAAAACTTGAACATCGAGTGGAATATTAAAAATACCGATTCTTCTGGGTGGGGGAAGTATGCGCTTTATTGATCGCTTACGAAACATCAGAACACTGCAATGGCTGCATAATGTTGCTTTAAAATCCCCACACTTTTAATCACACCCGGCATGATTCTTCAATGTGTGTTCTCTGAATTAAGTTGCTTTCTTTGAATCAAGTTAAGTGTTTGTTCAGGTAAGGGGTTACTGACGGTGCCTTCCAGGTATCGACGAGCCTCTTCATGCACCGTGGTCATAAAGTTAATCAGTTGCATCTCATGGTGCATCTTTTGTTCAACCTCTTTGGCGTCCCATAGTTCGTTTAACAAGTGTTTCGCATGATGATGAATTGTAAAAGCAACGGCTTCGGGTAGATGGGCATAGCTACTTTGAATAGAACTTTTAAGGTGATCCAAGGCTGTTAAATATTGTTTGTAATCTTTTATATCTTGCTGGCATTTGGTCTTGAACATAGTCAGTTCAGCTTCATTTTTAGTTCTTAGTATAGTAATGTCATGTTCTAACTGGACACTACGCTTTTTTAAGTCCGCTTCTAGTGCTTTTGCTGCTAAGACACGATGATGTTTTAGTTTATTTTCTTGTTCCTGATTTTTCTCTTTCCACTGCAAGTTCTCATCCTTAATAGAGTAAAAGATCTTCACTAAAGCGGTGGTCCAGTTTTTTAAGCTTGTCATGGGCTAAATAAGGGTGGATATTTCAGACTGTAGTTTTATTAAAGCCTCAATATTGTGTTCTTTTAGAGACTGATTATAGATTTGTTGTAACTGTTGGTAATGAGCTTTTGGCAAGTGCCTTTTAAGTGTCCGTAGATCGTTATGAATCGCTTTTGAAAGCGACTGTAGATGTTTTTTATTATTGACCCGTAATAAGCGCTTTCTTTTAAGGTCACTAAAATAGTTAATCTGAACTGTTTTAAAATAAAACAGGCTTTTTAGCTGCTCCTGTTTGGCATCAATAAACAATAATCGTCTTTCTAAGCGTTGTTTAGCTGAAATATAATCTAAAAAAGCCGCCAAGGTTAGTTTAGTCATGATAAATAAACCTGCGGTCAACAAGAGTCCAAAGGCGGTCATCAGCAGAGCCAAGCCTAGTTGTGTCAGTATATTGGCTAGTCTGGGAATGGCTAACCAGAGAACCAGATCAACGGATAGAAATAAAGCAAAAGCGCTGAACACTAATAGCAAGGCAATTTTAATGAGCATGGACGATGAGTGTTTTAGTGATTCATACTGCAAGCTTAACCGGATGTAAGTTATAATGTAACCCTATTAAATTTTAATTCCAAGTAGTAATGATGTCTCAGTTTTTTGAAATACATCCAGAAAATCCTCAGTTGAGATTAATTCATCGTGCGGTAGAAATTATTCGTAAAGGCGGTGTAATCGCATATCCGACGGATTCTTCTTATGCCTTAGCTTGTCATCTCGGCGATAAACAGGCTTTGGATAAGATACGCCGTATTAGGCAGTTAGATGATAAACATGACTTTACCTTAGTGTGTAAAGATCTGACTCAAGTCTCCAATTTTACCAAAATCGGTAATGAGGCTTATCGACTGATTAAAACCTTAACACCAGGGCCATTTACGTTTATTTTGGATGCAACCCGTGAGGTGCCTAAAAAATTACAGCATCCCAAGAAAAAGACCATTGGTATACGGATACCGGATCATCCAGTTGCTCAGTTATTGTTGCAGGAGTTAGAAGAGGCATTATTTAGTGCTACGCTGATTTTACCAGGAGAAACCGAAGCCATGACTGATCCTTATGAGATTAGAAACAGACTTGAACACGAACTGGATTTAGTGATTGATGCCGGTATTATTGAATATGAAGAAACAACTATGATCGAGGTATCCAATCAGGGTGCATCAATCATTCGGCAGGGCAAGGGTATTGCTCCTATGCTAGATTAAATTTGAGAAACAGTAATGGATGAGTTAACGTTAGTTCAACGTATCGTGATTTGGGTGTTGCCGGTTGTGTTTGCCATTACCGTGCATGAAGTGGCTCATGGTTGGGTAGCCAAGAAATACGGTGATAATACCGCTTCTATATTAGGTCGATTAACGTTGAATCCCATTAAGCATATTGATTTATTGGGGACGATTATTTTACCAGGTCTATTACTGCTTTCGGGTACCGGGTTTATTTTTGGCTGGGCAAAGCCAGTGCCCGTTGATACAAGAAACTTTAAACGGCCCTTGCAAGACATGGCAGTAGTGGCTTTAGCGGGTCCGGTTTCTAATTTATTGATGGCGGTTGCCTGGGCTTTGGTTGCCCGTTTGGGTGTTATTATTGGCGCAGGATTTGAGTCTATTTCTCATCCTTTAATCTATTCTGGTGTGGCGGGTATTTCAATTAATTTAGTATTAGCCCTGATTAATTTGTTACCGATACCGCCGCTGGATGGCAGTCGTATACTAACAGGTGTTTTGCCGAGTTATTGGGCCTGGCAATATAATCGATTAGAGCGTTATGGTTTTCTTATTTTAATGGCGCTGTTATATTTCAAAATACTGAATGTTATTTTAGAATACCCCTTATTTATTGCTCAGAAAATATTCTTTTCAATTGCTGGATTGTAGTACGAATCAAGTTAGATTTAAGCTGACATTCACGTTGACTATAACATGATTAATACTGCGGTTGCTGTTTTGGAAGAAGCGCTGGAGACTTCTTTTGCAAGGGTTAATGGTGTTCCCTTTAATCAATTGCCAGAAGATCTTTATATTCCTCCTGATGCCTTAGAAGTTTTTCTGGACTTATTTGAAGGGCCGCTGGATTTGTTACTTTATCTGATTAAACGTCAGAACCTGGATATTGTGAATATCCCTATTGCTCAAATCACCCATCAATATATCAGTTATATTCAGATAATGGGTGTGTTGAATCTTGAGTTAGCAGCAGAATATTTGGTGATGGCGGCATTATTGGCCGAGATTAAATCCAGAATGTTATTGCCAAGACAGACAGAGCAGGAAGAGGGTGAAGAAGATCCCCGGGCAACCTTAATTCGTAGGCTTCAGGAATATGAATGTATTAAAGCAGCCGCAGAAGAGATCGATTTATTACCCAGAATTGAGCGTGATATATTTACCATAGAGGTAGATGTATCGGCTTTGAATATTGAGCAACAACTGCCCGATATACACTTAAAAGATATGTTGTTGGCGTTTCAGGATGTTCTAAAGCGCGTTGATCAACTGAGTCACCACCAAATTACCAAAGAAGCTTTATCCGTCCGTGAAAGAATGGCAACCATTATGGCAGTCCTTGAAGGAGAAAATAGCCTCCTTTTCTCGCAATTATTTATCCGAAAAGAAGGTCGACACGGAGTCGTTGTCTCGTTTTTGGCCATCCTCGAACTCGCAAAAGAAGGACTCATCGAAATTATCCAGTCAGAACCCTTCGGAGACATACGAGTTAGAAGTACTAGTACTGCCGCCACCGCCTAAGAAGGTCGTCAAGCCTAGAAAAAAACCAGTTGTTGAGAAAATACCTGTTTTGGTATTGCCTGATGACTCTTTAGAGAGTCATTTAATTAACTCAGCGATAGAGACGACTACAAGGCCGATTAGATTGCGTCGGCTGGGTAAGTTTAGGAAGCAAGCTAATAAGCAACCACTAGAAACGACATTAAGTACGACGAATGATAAAGTGACTGAACCCATTGAAGTTAACGAAAAAATAAAACGTATTGTTGAGGCCATTCTATTTGTAGCGAAAAGGCCTATGACCGCTAAGCAGGTCTTGCAAGTGTTTCCTGAGTTGGAGCAACCTGAGTTGCAAGAGATACAGGTAGCGATAGAGCTTATTATAGAAGACTATAGTGCAAGGCCGATTGAATTAAAGCAGGTTGCAAGTGGTTATCGGTTTCAAATTAAGTCGGACTTATCGCGGTGGGTAGCGCGTTTGTTTGAAGAAAAACCGCCTAAATATTCACGTGCTTTGTTAGAAACATTGGCTATTATAACGTATAGACAACCCGTTACTCGTGCAGACATTGAAGATATCAGAGGAGTTAGTGTCAGTTCAAGTATTATTCAGACCTTGCTTGAGCGTGAATGGATTAGAGTGGTGGGGCACAAAGAAGCACCGGGTAGGCCGGGTTTATATGGCACAACCAAGCAGTTTCTGGATTATTTTAACGTAACATCTTTAAGTGAACTGCCGGCGTTAGGTGATATTAAACACCTCGATGAGTCGGTAGAAAACAGGCAACAACCGACGCAGGTAATGAGTGAAAAGTAATAAACCAAGTAGTGGAACATCAAAGCCGCCAAGTAATTCATCGGCTAGAGTCAATAAGTCGCCGAAACAGCAGCGCAAAAATCAGGAAAGACACACGCCTAAGGATGTTGATTACAAGCAGTCACCCGCTGCCAACGCAACTAAGAAACAATCAGGTGATCCTAAGGCGAGTGCCAGGCCAGTTAAAAAGAGTGAGAATCCTCAGGAAAGTGCTCAGGGTGAGCGAATTCAGAAGGTTTTGGCACGGGGTGGCGTGGGTTCCAGAAGAGAAATAGAGCGATGGATTGATGAAGGACGATTGAAATTAAATGGAGAGCCTGTTAAGTTAGGTGATCGCCTAAAAGCAGGTGATTATTTACAGCTTAATGAGCGAGTCGTGCATTGGGAAAAGTTTGCGATTCAACCGACTCGGGTATTGCTTTATCATAAGCCTACAGGCGAGGTGGTTACTCGTCGTGACCCTGAAGGTAGACCCGTTGTCTTTACCCAGTTGCCGTCATTAACCACGGCTCGATGGATCTCGGTCGGTCGCTTGGATATTAATACTTCAGGATTATTATTGGTCACCAATAACGGTGAGCTGGCTAATAAATTAATGCATCCATCGACTCAGGCCCAACGAGAATATGCAGTACGTATTTTGGGTGAGGTATCCGACGCTACTTTAGAAAGACTTAAAGAAGGTGTTGAACTTGAAGACGGTAAGGCAAAGTTTGATGAAATTCATTTCTTTGGCGGGGAAGGTGCCAATAAATGGTATAACGTTATCGTTAGTGAAGGGCGTAATCGTTTGGTCAGACGCTTATGGGAATCTCAAGAAGTCGTGGTAAGTCGTTTAATGCGGGTTCGCTATGGGCCGGTAGTTTTGCCTGAGCGTTTAAAAACGTGTACCTTTTATGAATTGACTGATAAGGAGTTGGATCTGTTATTTGAGTTTGCGGGTTTAGAGCGCAATGAGCCGGTCGCGGTGAAAGTTGAACCGGAGACTCGTAGAGTTAAAAACCCTAGAAAACGATAAAATCTTCCCTAACCTCTCTTTATTTAAAGAGCGGGACTGAATACCTGCTGGTAAACAAAGTACCCTGTGGGTCGTTTTAAATTATTTCCTGATTGACCTGTTGTAACGCATAAAATAATTTAAGGGTTGCTTAAGTTGAATCTATTGGTATAATAATGGGCTATTGAAGTTACTTAACTTCAGGCGCGTAGCTCAGTTGGTTAGAGCACCACCTTGACATGGTGGGGGTCGTTGGTTCGAGTCCAATCGTGCCTACCAGACATCAAAGCACTGCTTAAGCGGTGCTTTTTTTATTGTAGCAACTAAAAACATATTAAAATGCCAGTAATTACTCTTCCTGATGGCTCTAGTCGTGAGTTTGACCATGTTGTTACAGTCATGGATGTTGCCCGCTCTATAGGCACAGGATTAGCTAAAGCCACCTTGGCAGGTCGTATTAATGGGGCTTTGGTTGATGCCAGTACTGCTATTGATCAAGACGTTTCATTGCAAATCATTACCGCAAAAGACGAAGAGGGCGTTGATGTTATCCGCCATTCTACCGCGCATTTATTAGCGCAAGCCGTTAAACAATTATTTCCTGAAGCACAGGTGACTATTGGACCGGTTATAGAAAACGGCTTCTACTATGACTTTTCTTATCATAGACCTTTTACACCTGACGACCTCAAGGCTATTGAAGCTAGAATGCAGCAATTAGTGTCTGAAGATCATGTGGTTAATCGTTCTGTGTTAAGTCGTGATGCTGCGGTAGATTTTTTTAAAGGCTTGGGTGAGCGTTATAAAGCCGAATTGATTGAATCAATTCCAGCAGATCAAGATTTATCGCTTTATCAGCAAGGCAGTTTTACTGATCTATGTAGAGGACCTCATGTCCCTAGTACGGGTAAGTTAGGCAGTTTTAAGTTAATGAAGATTGCGGGTGCTTATTGGCGCGGTAATTCTGATAACGAAATGTTACAACGTATCTACGGTACGGCATGGGCTGATAAAAAGGAATTACAGGCTTATTTACACCGCTTGGAAGAAGCTGAAAAGCGTGATCACCGTAAATTGGCAAAAACTTTTGATTTGTTTCATATTCAGGAAGAGGCGCCTGGTATGGTGTTCTGGCATGATAAAGGCTGGGTCATTTATCAGCAAATTGAACAGTTCATTCGTGAGAAATTACGGGTTAATGGTTATGGTGAAGTTAAAACACCACAACTTGTCGATCGTTCTCTTTGGGAAAAGTCAGGCCATTGGGATAAGTTTGGTGCGATGATTTTTACCACTCATTCGGAAAGTCGTGATTATGCGATTAAGCCGATGAACTGTCCGTGCCATGTACAGATTTATAACCTAGGCATTAAAAGTTATCGTGATTTGCCGATTCGTATTGCAGAGTTTGGTTCTTGTCACCGAAATGAGCCCTCAGGTACTTTGCATGGCTTGATGCGGGTCAGAAACTTTGTTCAGGATGATGCACATATCTTTTGTACAGAAAGCCAGATTCAAGACGAAGTGTCTACTTTTATCGATATGCTATTCTCCATTTATAGTGAGTTTGGTTTTAACGAAGTCATTATGAAATTATCAACCCGCCCTGAAAATAGAGTGGGTGATGATGCGGTTTGGGATAAAGCGGAAACTGCGCTGGCTTTAGCATTGGATAATAAAGGCTTAAAGTGGGATCTGCAGCCGGGTGAAGGTGCTTTTTATGGGCCTAAAATTGAATTCTCCTTAAAAGATTGTATTGGTCGTGTTTGGCAATGCGGTACAATCCAGGTTGATTTTTCTATGCCGGGTCGTTTAGGTGCCACTTATATTGCTGAAGATGGCTCAAAGCAAGTGCCTGTAATGTTACATCGTGCCATATTGGGATCTCTGGAAAGATTTATCGGAATTCTGATTGAGCAATATGCCGGTACCTTCCCTTTATGGTTAGCACCAGTGCAAGTGATGGTGCTGGATATTGCTGATCGACAGGCTGTTTATGCTACTCAAATCATGAAAGAGTTACAGCAACAGGGTGTTAGGGTAAAAATTGACTTGAGAAATGAGAAGATCGGGTTTAAAATTCGCGAACACTCTATGCAACGCATACCGTATTTGGTCATTGTGGGTGACAAAGAATTAGAAGAGCAAAATATCACCGTGCGTACGCAAAAAGGTGAAGATTTAGGTAGTCTGTCAATCGGTGAGTTTGCAGAACATATTAAGCAAGAGATTGCGGATAGAAAATTATAGTATTTATTGGAGGATTAGGGTATCGCTGCTAAAAAAGATGAAACGCGTCTGAATGATTCAATCACCGCTAGACGGGTGAGGGTAACAGGGGCAGAGGGTGAAGCATTAGGTATTATCTCGCTGGATGAAGCCAAACAGATTGCTTATGCGGCAGACTTGGATTTAGTAGAAATATCACCAAACGCGGATCCCCCGGTTTGTAAGATAATGAACTACGGTAAGTACCAGTTTGAGCTTAACAAGAAGCTTCAGGTTGCCAAAAAGAAACAAAAGCAAATTCAGGTTAAAGAAATTAAATTCAGACCTGGCACCGATGAGGGCGATTATCAGGTTAAACTGCGTAGTTTAACTAAGTTTCTCAATGAGGGTGATAAAACGAAAGTCACCGTTCGCTATCGTGGGCGTGAAATGGCTCATCGTGAAATTGGCATAGATTTGTTAAAGCGTATCGAAAAAGATTTGGAAGAAATAGCCATTGTCGAGCAATTTCCAAAAATGGAAGGCCGTCAAATGATTATGGTTATGTCACCTAAAAAGAAAAAATAATTTAATAACTGATTACACCGCTTACACCGCCACTTTATTGTTGGGGTGCAGTTCTGTGAGGACATATTAATTATGTTTTCATAGTTAACAGCAGAGGAATTGCTGTTTAAAGTATTACTGCAAGTAATACTAGTAATTCTTCAGGGCCATGCATTTTGCCTTGTTGGGTTATGTCTCAGGGATTTTTATTTATATATTATTGGAGCAAACAAATGCCAAAGATAAAAACTAACCGTGGTGCTGCTAAGCGTTTTAGGCGCACGGGTAACGGCGATTTTAAATGTGGACAGTCACATCGCCGTCATATTTTGACTAAGAAGTCTACTAAGAGAAAAAGACAGTTACGCTCACCCGCAACTATTCATCCATCAGATGTACGTATGGCAATACGTATGATGCCGTACAGTTGATAGGAGCTTAAGAATGCCTAGAGTTAAACGTGGTGTAACAGCCAGAGCAAGACATAAAAAAGTTTTAAAGCAAGCGAAAGGTTACTACGGTGCACGTAGCAGGGTTTATCGCGTTGCTAAACAAGCAGTTATTAAAGCAGGTCAATATGCTTACCGCGACCGTAAGCAGAAAAAACGTCAATTCCGCGCTTTGTGGATTGTTCGTATTAATGCGGCAGCACGTTTGTATGGCATTTCATATAGTCGTTTGATCAATGGTTTGAACAAAGCTAACGTTAAGATAGATCGTAAGGTATTGGCTGATATTGCTGTTCGTGACATTGAGTCATTTGGAAAAATTGCTGAAATAGCAAAAGCCAATCAAAGTCCCGTTTCTTAAGTAATACCTCAACCCATCTCTTCGGAGGTGGGTTGTTCAGGTTTTTTCCTGAACTTAGTTATTTCAAATTCACCCACCCCTAACATAAGCGAGCAGTGCAGTGTCGGCTATCCTTGAAGAGATTCTCGCGCAGGCATTACAAGAGCTTGCAGCAGTTAAAGACCTTATCGAACTCGATAAGGTGCGTGTTCATTATCTGGGTAAAAAAGGATTATTTACTTTACAGATGAAAGAGCTGGGCAATCTGGATCCCGAGCAACGGCGACTAGTGGGTCAAATCATTAATCAGGCTAAAGACCAGTTCCAACATCAGCTAGAAATTAGTAAAGATAACCTGGAGGCAGCTGCTCTTGCAGCAAGATTAGCTTCTGAAAGTATCGATGTTAGTTTGCCGGGGCGTGGTCAAGCGGTAGGTCGGTTACACCCTGTTACCACTACCTTGCGACGTATCTCAAAGATTTTTGCCAGTGTTGGCTTTAAAATCGTTGAAGGCCCTGAAATTGAAGATGATTATCACAATTTTGAAGCACTTAATATCCCGGTGCATCACCCAGCGCGAGCGATGCACGACACTTTTTATTTTGATGCGCATACCGTGTTAAGAACGCATACTTCACCGGTTCAAATTAGAGTCATGGAGTCCGAAAAACCGCCTTTAAAAGTGATTGCTCCGGGTCGTGTTTATCGTTGCGATTCTGATATTACTCATACCCCTATGTTTCATCAGGTAGAAGGTTTTTTAGTGGATACGGATGTTAGCTTTGCTGATTTAAAAGGGGTTGTTTACGAATTCTTGCGTGCCTTCTTTGAAAAAGATATACAAGTGCGCTTTAGACCCTCTTACTTTCCTTTTACTGAACCCTCTGCTGAAGTCGATATCGAGTGCGTAATGTGTGATGGTCACGGCTGTCGGGTGTGTAGTCAAACCGGATGGTTAGAAGTCATGGGCTGCGGTATGATTCATCCCGAGGTTTTTAAAGCTGTTAATATCGATAGTGAGCAATACAGTGGTTTTGCGTTTGGTATGGGCGTGGAACGTCTTGCCATGTTGCGCTATGGCATTAATGATTTAAGGTTGTTTTTTGAAAATGATCTTAAGTTTTTAGAGCAATTTAACTAAGTGGTCGTTTCGTTACACAGGAAAACTTGAATAATGCAAATTAGTGAGGCCTGGTTAAGGTCGTATGTAAATCCAGACGTCAGCACAGAAAAACTGGTTGAACAATTGACGATGGCTGGCCTAGAGGTCGGCTCTGTTGAACCCGCTTCGGCACACTTTAGTGGTGTCGTAGTTGGCGAAGTATTAGCTATGCAGCAACATCCTGATGCAGATCGCCTGCGTGTTTGTCAGGTTAATGTAGGTGGAGCCGAGCCTTTACAAATCGTCTGTGGCGCAAGCAATGTTCGTGTGGGTTTAAAAATTCCTGCTGCGTTGTGCGGTGCCGTTTTGCCCGGTGATTTTAAAATAAAGAAATCGAAATTACGTGGTCAAGAATCCTTTGGTATGTTGTGTTCAGAAAAGGAACTGGGTTTAGCGGCAGATGCTCATGGCTTGATGGAATTGGCTGATGATGCGCCAGTGGGCGTTGATATTCGTGACTATTTAGCACTGAATGATTCGATCATCGAAGTTGATTTAACGCCTAATAGAGCAGACTGCTTGAGTGTAGAAGGTTTGGCACGCGAAGTTGCCTTGTTGAATAGTTTAGATTGGTCAGTTACGCAGGTTCAGTCAGTCGCGATAGGTCACACAGACGGCTTAAACGTATCGGTAGAAGCAACCGAAGCGTGCCCACGTTATTTGGGACGGTTAATTAAGGGAGTTAATGCCAAAGCAGAAACGCCGTTGTGGATGCAAGAGCGTTTACGTCGTTCAGGTTTAAGAAATCTAGGGCCTTTGGTTGATGTAACCAACTATGTTTTATTAGAATTGGGTCAACCGTTACATGCCTTTGATGCTGACAAGTTATCAGGTGGTATCACTGTTCGTTATGCCAAGACAGACGAGTCTTTGAGTTTGTTAAATAATGAAGTGATTAAATTGGATCATGAAGCCTTAGTCATTGCAGATGATCAACAACCCTTGGCGCTTGCGGGTGTGATGGGTGGCAGTGTTTCTGCTGTTTCTGATGATACTCAAAACGTATTTTTAGAGTGTGCTTTTTTTGCGCCAGAAGCAATTGCGGGTAAGGCGCGGCGATTTGGCTTACATACTGATTCTTCACATCGTTTTGAACGAGGTGTAGATGCAACGCTACAAACACGTGCTATTGAGCGTGCAACTCAGTTGATTGTTGAAATTACGGGTGGCATTGTTGGCTCCGTGACAGAAGTAACGAATGCCGAAGCATTGCCGAAGCGTAATCCGGTCTTTTTAAGGCTCTCACGCATCGAAAAAACGTTGGGAATTACCTTAGCCCATGAGCAGGTGTTAGGCATTTTTCAACGCTTGGGTATGGTTGTCGAAACTCAAGAAGATGGCTGGAAAATTATACCGCCGGGTTTTCGTTTTGATATTGCCATAGAAGCGGACTTGATTGAAGAAATAGCCCGCGTGTATGGCTATAATAATCTTCCCAGTAGCAGTCTACTGATGCGCTCAGAACTTGGTTTGGTCTCAGAAGGCTTACTGGAGATAGATCGCGTTAAAGATTTGTTGGTTGATCGGGGTTATCAAGAAGCGGTTACTTATAGTTTTGTAGATGAAGAGATTCAACAGGCTGTAGCCCCAGGCATTGAGGCTATTCGTTTAAAGAATCCGATTTCTTCTGAATTGTCGATAATGAGAACAACGCTTTGGTGTGGTTTATTGAAAGCAGCGCTTCACAATACTAATCGTCAGCATCATCGGGTCAGATTATTTGAAACGGGTCTCCGATTTATAAAAATTGATGAGGTAACGCATCAACAAAAAATGCTTGCGGGTCTAGCTTTAGGTGATATTTATACAGAACAATGGGGTGAAAAACCTCGTAAAGTTGATTATTTTGATATTAAGTCTGACCTGGAAGCGATCTTCGGGTTAACGGGTTGCTCTGTAATGTATGTAGCTAATTCGCACCCTACTTTACACCCGGGTCAAACTGCTGAGCTTTTATCAGAAGACGGACATAAAATTGGTTGGTTGGGTATGTTGCACCCGCATTTAGAAAAGCAATTAGGTTTTGACAGTCAAGTATTTCTTTTTGAGCTAGATCAAAACTTATTACTTAATAAGCGTATTCCTGTATTCAAGTCACTTTCTAAATATCCATCAGTACGGCGCGATTTGGCCTTGATCGTCCATGAAGAGATATCTGCAAATGAGCTAGTCAATTGTATCCAGAGTAGTTCGGAACCTAACTTGCACGATGTGATTATTTTTGATATCTATCGAGGCAAAGGGATCGAAGAAAGTTATAAAAGTGTCGCTTTAAGTTTATTCATGCAAGACGATACACAAACACTAACAGAATCTGCAATTGACGCTATCGTTAGCAGACTGTTGACTTTATTGGCCAAAGAAAAAAATGCAAAACTGAGGGATTGATTTATGGCATTAACAAAAGCGGATTTTGCTGACAAATTGTTTGAAGAATTAAGATTAAACAAGAGAGATGCAAAAGAAATAGTAGAAGTGTTTTTTGAAGAAATCAAAATATCGTTGGAGCAGGGAAAACAGTTAAAAATATCCGGTTTTGGGAAGTTCGAGTTGCGTGACAAGACCAGTCGTCCTGGGCGTAATCCAAAAACCGGAGAAGAGGTTCCTATCACAGCAAGACGAGTGGTAACCTTCAGAGCCGGGCAAAAACTTAAAGCGCGAGTAGAAGCGTATACTGGAGAAAAGCAAGAATAAGGAATGAGCAACCCATTGACAGCAATTGATAGATCAATAGATCATCAAGCTTGAAGGTATGATCGGACGTTCAAATAGAGACACTCAAATAGAAAGGAGCAGTATTGCAATTAATGTTGTATAATGACCAGACAAGCGCTAATAAAATTCAATTTCGGGGCGTAGCGCAGCTTGGTAGCGCACTTGTCTGGGGGACAAGGGGTCGTAGGTTCAAATCCTATCGTCCCGACCAATTGAATCAATTTAAAATCAACGGTAACTTAACTTAACTTAACTTAACTTTAATCATAGGTTTAAAATGAGTGACACTTGTCCTAAATGCGGTTCAGAATTACAGCGTACTAAACGTAAACCGGTCGATAAAATAATTAATATTTTTGTTACTATACTCGGCGCGGTCACAGATGCGGAAAATGAAAGAGGTATAATGCTCCAATTTACCTAAAAATATGACATGCTTAAAATCAAATTCACAGAGGCCGAAGTTGAACAGTTATACC
>CAIMEB010000135.1 GCA_903839855.1 uncultured Methylococcaceae bacterium | reverse complement strand
TTTCTTAAATTTAAGAAACAGCTAAGCCGTTTATCTTTAAAGTCACTGGCCGTTTTTTAATGGCTACGGTAGCTTGTTGTTAATTTTTTATTGACATCAAAAGTGTCAACTACTTTTAGGCTGCTATGAAGGATGCCTAAAGTTGCATATTTTTCTATTTGATTTATAGTAAATGCCATATATGACATTTTTATAAGCTTATGAATAAACTATATTCTGCACAAGAAAAAATCTGGCAATTAATCTTTCAGAACGAAACGCAATTAGATATAAATAATACGCTATTGTGTGGAGGCACTGCATTAGCAAGGTTCTATCTTAAGCACCGGATTTCTTATGATCTTGATTTCTTTATACCCAACAAATTTAATCCAGAAGCCTTACTCATTAAACTTAACACAATCGGCTTATCCATTAAAGATCCCATAACAGAAACCAGAGAACAATTTTGTCGACAATTAGGTGGCTTAAACGAAGAATTTGCCGAGATTGTAAAAATAGATTTTATAGAAGATATCTATGAAGGTATGTTTGATACAGTCATGTCCGACGGCGCTAGAACTGAAGTTATAGACGGGCTCTACCACCGAAAAATTCGCACGATTTCCGGTCTGTATTTAACTGACGGCAGTATTAAAGGTGGTCGACAAACAGCTAGAGATCTTTTTGATTTATTTGCATTAAACCAATCCGTAGAACCATTACATAAATTCATAACCCGCATTAATGATCACGGTGCAAACATACCCATAGAAGGTCTTTGTAAAGGCATTCTTAGCATGCCCTGGCTTGATTTAATGGATGACTTTGAAGAATTAGAATTACTAGGCGAATGGAAAAGTACCGGTTTACCTGCTATAAAACGCTTACTAGAAAAAGAAACTTTAATCTTGCAAAACACTTTTTTTGATAACCGTCATGACGCAAATTAACCACTCCTTGTGGGATAGAGCCAGAGTCTCGGCTTTTTGGGATAGACCCAATCTAACTTATGAAAAATGGTTAACGGGTATTTTAAAAGGTGATACCCGTAGCAATAGCCTCATTAAACAAAGCATGTTGCATATGAAAAGTCCTATCTTTATAGAACTTATCAGCTTACCCGTCTTTATTGAGCACTATCCTGATTGGCGAAAACTCCTAACTGATAATGAGCCCATCACTTGGACTCGACAAGGCATATTAGATGGCCTTTGGTCTTGGCATGTCTGTGGCACTATTTACATGAAAAACCCGACGCATGAATGGTTCAAGCTAACCAAAAAACAAAAGGCTACTTTTTACTGTATTTCAGAACTGGGTTACGAATCCATCTATCGAGTAGCGAAAGAGATGAATCGTAATTATAGACGCGTGCTAGACGATGTAAGAAAACTAGTAGATTTAGGCATTATCCAACAACGTGTTATAACCGTTAATGGGCGACGAACTATGATTGTAGGCGTTTAAAAAACGACACGCCCTGTCAGTTAAAATCAGCATAATGATGATGACGCCCACCTTTTGAATGTTACTCCTATTCTGCCGCCATCCAGTCAAGGGATGGTGCTGATTCCATTTAACACAGGCATGTATCAAGGTGCGAATAGCGTTATAGAGCAAGTTTATATCGGTTGGAAAATGCACATCCGTTTTTAAGACGAAAGAATCACAACGCCCCCTGATCTTGGCATGAATATCAAGGTCAAGCAGTTGATGTCCAGACCGAACAATTTCGACATTGATA
>CAIMEB010000134.1 GCA_903839855.1 uncultured Methylococcaceae bacterium | reverse complement strand
TTGGCTAATGGCATGGATATAAACCTTCATTGTACAATGAACTGAAGGTTTGTGTTCATTTGTACATCGAAAGAAACCCGTTTTCATGACTTTATAAAGCCAGGAATTGCATAAAGTGTAAACCGGTAAATGAAGGATGCCATAATTTTATTGCTTTGTGAAACATTTTTTTGTGTCATTAATTGGGTATTTTTGACTACCCACTTCAGAGGGAACAATCCATCCTCCAGTTACCCCAGACTATCTGATGCTGACAGTCAATCAATACCTTTAGCGGTATATTCTGTAATGAAAATACCGTATGATCATCGGGCGAGCCACTTTTTTCACGTAGTTAATTTATATCTAAATAATCAAAGCAATGATGGAACAACTTAACACCTTATTAAATACACCTACTTTTTTTATATCCTTAATAGGAATTATTGGACTAATAGTAGGCAGTTTTCTCAACGTCGTTATCTATCGATTACCCCTCATGATGCAAAGAGCTTGGCAAAAAGAATGTCAAGAGTACTTACAAATAGAGTCCAGTAATAGCACCGAACTACCCTCTCCCTTTAATCTCGCTTTACCCTTATCACACTGTCCAGCGTGCAATGCTGCCATTAAGCCCTATCAAAATATCCCAGTCCTCAGTTACATTTTTCTGAAGGGTAAATGTGCAAACTGCAAAGCCTCTATTTCCTTACGATACCCTGCTGTAGAGGGATTAACAGCCCTTACCTCTATCATTGTAACCCTGCACTTTGGTGCCACAACAGCCACATTTTTTGCGTTAATACTGACTTGGACACTGATTACCTTAAGCTTTATCGATATTGATCATCAGTTATTACCCGATAACATTACACAGCCAATCCTCTGGTTAGGCTTATTTGTGAGTCTTTTTGGCATCTTTACCAAAACGGATGCCAGTATCATCGGTACTATTGCCGGATACTTAAGCCTTTGGCTGGTCTATCATGTCTTTAAATTAATAACCGGTAAAGAAGGCATGGGCTATGGTGACTTTAAATTACTTGCGTTATTAGGGGCCTGGCTAGGGTGGCACTATTTACCACTCATTATTCTATTATCGTCCTTAGTCGGCGCCGTGCTTGGATTCTCCATGATTATTTATGCCAAGCAAGATCACAACACCCCTATACCATTTGGCCCTTACTTAGCGACTGCGGGATGGTTAGCGCTGTTATGGGGGGATAGTCTTAATCAGTTTTATTTTAGTGCTTTTGGATTATAAGTGTTATGCTAAAAATCGGCTTAACAGGGGGTATTGGTAGTGGTAAAAGTACCGTATCAACATTATTTGAACAATTGAATGTGCCTGTGATTGATGCGGATATCATTTCCCATCAACTGGTTGCGATTGGACAACCGGCACTGACGCACATTAAACAGACCTTTGGCGCGGATATTCTTGAAGTCGATGGCTCACTTAATAGAAAAAAGTTACGAGAGATTGTTTTCTCTAATCCTATAGAAAAGCAAAAACTCGAAGCGATTATGCATCCTCTGGTTTATGAATCCATACAAACAGCCATGAGTCACTTAACGGCTGCTTACTGTATGATTAGTATTCCTTTGCTATTCGAAGCCAACATGACCTCACTGGTCGACCGCATACTGGTGGTTGATTGCTCAGTAGAACAGCAAATAGAGCGTTTACTCAAACGAGATAATATGACTACAGAACGCATACAATCGATTATTGATAGCCAAATATCAAGGAATTTCAGGCATTCAAATGCACATGATTTAATCGATAACACTGGCAGCAATGATAAACTTGCAGAACACGTTAAAACATTGCACAATTTCTACCTCTCAATCAGCATTTGCCAGGATACACTTGTCTGTGAATAACACTATTACTTATGAATTTCCACTCAATGAAAAAATCCGTACTTTCATAAGGCTCGAATATCTATTCGAACAATTTATTCATTTTTCGGAAGGTCATTCAACTGCCGATAAACGTGCGGCTGTTTCTAGTCTGCTGGATATCATCGCCGTTTTTAAACGTACTGACTTAAGATCTGATGTTCTAAAAGAACTCAATCACCAGGCTTCTGTGTTTAAAAAAATAGCCTCTCACGAAGGCGTCAATGAAGAAAAACTGCAAGAAGTAATTGATCAAATCAATCAAATAACCAAGAGACTGTATGACATCAATGGTAGAGTTGGCTCACACCTGGAAAAGAATGAATTGCTGCAAAGTATTACTCAACGCAGTTCTATTCCAGGAGGTACTTATTCTTTTGATTTACCCGAGTATCATTACTGGCTTACCCAAGATGAATCGATACAAGCAAAAGACTTACAAATCTGGAGTCAGCCCTTTATTGAGGTTCATAACGCTTTAATCGTCATTCTTAACTTTATTCGTACCAGTCGTCCTCCCCGGCAAGAAATAGCGGAAGCTGGTTTTTTTCAGGTTTCATTGGATAAAACGCATCTATTTCAACTGATCAAAGTCACTTTAGATGACTCTACTGGCTGCTTTGCTGAAATTAGTGGGGGAAAACACCGCTGCAATATACGCTTCATGGAACCCGCCAGTGATAATAAACGTGCAAGACAAAGTACCAACGATATTCCCTTTACCTTAACGCGCTGCTTTTTTTAATGGGTTCTTCTCATGACATCACCGATTAACGTAATGGTAGTCAAATGCCCAACCTGCAAGCGTCCTGTTGCCTGGCTACCTGAAAATACCTTTAAGCCCTTCTGCTGTGAGCGCTGTCGCTTAATTGATTTGGGTGAATGGATCATGGAAGAAAAAAGAATCCCCGGCGAAGCCATTGATCTGGATATTGATGATAACGAAGATCACTTTTTTCATTAAGCTGTATTTCATACCCATCATTCTGGAGAAAATCTAATGTGTCTAGCCGTGCCCATGCAAATTACAAAAATCGAGGGTCACACTGCACACTGTGCTAGCCACGGTATAGAAAGAGAAGTCAGTTTAGCCTTATTAGATGATGAAGCCGTCACGATAGGTGATTATCTATTGATTCACGTCGGTTATGCTCTGCAAAAAATAACCGAAGAAGAAGCACTCTCAACCTGGGAATTACTCGACCAACTGTTAGCTGAGGATACAGAAAGTGTATGATCAAGCTAAGTATAGTCAGTTTTGTCCGGTGACCGACAACCTGAAGTCACGTTAATGGACTCACACCAACTACTCGAAAGAATCCGCGCCCTACCGCTGTCTGGAACCGTGCGCATCATGAATGTCTGTGGTGGTCATGAACGTTCTATCTCCATGGCAGGCTTACGTACAGCGCTTCCCTCGACTATAGAGCTGATTCCTGGCCCCGGCTGTCCGGTCTGTATCTGCCCTGAAGAAGACATTTATCAAGCCATACAAATCGGCCTGAATGAAGACGTTGTGGTATTGGCTTTCGGTGATATGTTAAGGGTGCCTGTTAATGCACCCAAGCAGGCGATACGCACACTGGAACAGGCCAAAGCCGCAGGGGCAGACATCAGACCTATCGCCTCCCCGACTGAAGCTGTATCCATAGCTCGCTCTCATCCCGAGAAAACCATTGTGTTTTTTGTCGCTGGTTTTGAGACCACTTGTGCGCCAGTAGCCGCTATGCTTGAAGAAGGCATCCCCAATAACTTACTGTTATTAATGAGTGGTCGCTTAACCTGGCCAGCCGTTGCTTTATTATTAAGCTCGGATACCCCCACCTTCGACGCACTCATTGCACCCGGTCATGTCGCCACTATTATGGGCGCTGAAGAGTGGCGCTTCGTTGTCGATCACTATACCATGCCGACCGCAGTGGCCGGTTTTACCAGCAACAGTTTACTGGCAGCTATTTACTCAGTCCTTAGACAGCGTTTAGAGCAGCATCCATTTCTTGATAATTGTTACACCCAGGTCGTCACCTCTAACGGCAATGAAAGAGCCAAACAGCTATTGAATGCCGCATTTGATAATATTGATGCACCGTGGCGTGGGATAGGTATCATTCCACAATCCGGTTTTGAACTTAAAGACAAGTTTTCCTCACACAATGCGCGACTTCGTTTCCCCACTTATGCTGATGAAGCCAGAAAAAAAGCCGGTATGATGCCCCCTGGTTGTGATTGCGCTAACGTGATATTGGGAAAGATAAAACCAAACGATTGTCGCTTATACGGTGAACTCTGTATACCCAGAAACCCAGTTGGCCCTTGTATGGTCTCAGATGAAGGTGCTTGTCGAATCTGGTGGGCTTCGGGTATTAAAAACAGTCACTCAGCACATTAACACGCTTGACGACCCTGCCCCTTCAAGCCAGACACATTACTGTCACTGGTCGTGTACAAGGGGTTGGGTTTAGACCCTTTGTTAGCCGACTGGCTCATCATTTAAACCTGTGTGGCTGGGTGCGTAATCAATCCGGTCAAGTAGAAATATGGATACAAGGTAACAATGACCTACTGGATCAATTTGAACACGCTCTCATAAGCGAAGCGCCGCCGCTAGCGAAACTCCAGCCGCTTAACTCACACACAGTCATCCCCATTGAGCTTGACCGCTTTACGATTCTACAGAGTTTAAGTGGTGAATTAAATCAGGCGCATATCCCGCCTGATTACTTTATCTGTGCTGATTGCCTAGCAGAAATGCATGATAAACGGGAACGTCGATACCATTACCCTTTTATCAATTGCACCCAATGTGGCCCCCGCTATACCTTAATCAACCGACTTCCTTATGATCGCCCGAACACCAGCATGGTCGATTTTCCTTTATGTCCCGAATGCCTTGCAGACTATGAAAATCCTCTCGATCGGCGCTTCCATGCCCAACCCTTAGCCTGCCCGGCTTGCGGCCCTATACTTACGTTTAGACAACCCGAACAGAATGATATTAATGATAATGACGCCGCCATTAAAGCCACTGTCAATGCACTACATGCAGGCTTAATTGTTGCGGTGAAAGGCATCGGCGGCTATCATTTATTGTGTTCAGCCACGTCAGAAGAAGCTATTTCAAAATTGCGCTTACGTAAGCAACGGCACTTTAAACCCTTAGCAGTCATGTTACCCTGGCAAGGTATCGATGGTTTAGATCAAGTAAGATTGTATGCGAATGCCACACCAGCGGAACAAGCGCTTCTGATTGACGCAATGCGACCCATTGTTCTGGTTAAAAAATCACCCGACATCCAGCTTGCAGAAACCATAGCGCCTAATATGCAAGAGTATGGACTCATGCTGCCCTACAGTCCGTTACATCACTTAATTCTTGAAGACTATGCAGCTCCGTTGATAGCGACTTCAGCTAATATCAGCGGAGAGCCTGTATTAACTGATGCAACTCAAGTTGAAGCACGTTTAGGACTCATTGCTGATGCTTTCTTGCATCATAACCGCCCTATTCTAAGACCCGCTGATGACAGTGTTTACAAAATTATTGCCCATAAAGCACAAGCTCTCAGAATCGGACGCGGCGTTGCCCCCCTTGAAATTGATCTGCCCTTTTCATTAAAAAGTCCACTCCTTGCTGTAGGCGGGCAAATGAAAAACACGATTGCCTTGGCTTGGGATAACCGCCTGGTGATGTCTCCTCATATCGGTGATTTAGGTTCATTACGAAGCCAACAGGTCTTTGAGCAAACCATTGCTGATCTTAGCCAACTTTACGGTATCAACGTTAAACACTGTGTTTGTGATGCTCATCCTGATTACAGCGCCACCCGCTGGGCAGAACAATCGGGTCTGACCGTACACAAAGTATTTCATCATCCTGCTCATGCTTCCGCCTTAGCGGCTGAACACACCAGCACTGAGCCGCTCCTTGTTTTTACCTGGGATGGCACGGGTTATGGAGAAGACGGCACATTCTGGGGCGGCGAAGGTCTCTTAGGTCAACCAGGGCATTGGCAACGGGTTAGTTCTTTTAAACCGTTTCGGTTACCGGGTGGTGATAAAGCCAGTCGAGAACCTTGGCGTAGTGCTTTGGCATTGCTCTGGGAACAAAATCAGGATTGGCCTGACTGTCCGGTTGACACCTTATTACTTAAACAGGCTTGGCAGCGTCAAATCAACAGTCCTCAATCAAGTTCAGTAGGCCGTCTCTTTGATGCTGCCGCTGCACTTACTGGCATTGTTCAACACGCTGATTTTGAAGGTCACGCGCCGATGTGGTTAGAAGCAGCAAGTCATGTATATCGTCATATCAGCATATTCCCTTCGATTGATTTACCTCTAAGCCGAGACAACAATGGCTTATGGTTAAGTGATTGGGCACCTTTATTACCCATGCTAACAAACACTGATTTAGCCCCTTCAACACGAGGCCAGTGCTTTCATGCAAGTCTGGCATTGGCTTTACTCACCCAAGCCAGACACATTCAGAACGCTCATCATTTTGTCGCGATTGGCTTAACAGGTGGGGTCTTCCAGAATCGATTGTTAACGGAGCAGGTTATCGCCTTACTTGAAGCAGAAGGTTTTAAGGTGTTACTGCCCGAAAAGATTCCAGGCAATGATGCCGGTATCAGTTTTGGACAGATTATAGAAGGTTCACATTGTTGACAGACATTTTAGACTTTGGTCTTTATTACCTTTGGATGAGACTGCTAAGTACCTATGTAAAATTAATTTAACTTAACTTTTAAGAAAAGTCTACGGTGAAAGATAGTCCAATATTAGCAAGCACATCAAATAATTCTCTTTTGAGATCAGCAAAAGACTTATAAGCGTCAAAAGGCAACCAGT
>CAIMEB010000133.1 GCA_903839855.1 uncultured Methylococcaceae bacterium | reverse complement strand
TGGTACCGTTGACCTTCGGTCAGCTGACTGTATTTCTTCATTAGCTCTCTCATCTTTGGTCGGATTGGAAAGCTTGAACTTTACACCAGCTGACCCTTCCAATTCTATAAAAATTAATTGCACTTCGGAGTTGAATCCGCGCTTATTGATTTTATTATACTGCTTAGGGCGGCAGGGTTATGCTTGTCTGGAGTACTCGAGGCTTTCACGGTAAAAAACGGGAGTGCAATCGCTTCAGCTATTGCCTGTAAAAATAGCTAAAGCTATTTTACGCCATACGGTGTGCTTAACTCCCGCTCAACCCATCTATAGTGTGATTTATTTTTGAGTCTTCCCTTAATAACCCCGAGATTCTATCTGTAATTCAGTCAGTATTCCCGGTAAGCGGGTTACTTCGGATTCAATTTCACCGGTTTCGTAAAGCTTTATTACGCGATAGCCCGGCATAGTATTGTCCAGACTAAAGTGGTGACTGTTGGGTGTAAACTGAAAGCAGGTAGACGGAGTGCCAAATATGCGTATTGTTTTGTTAAGGTCATCCTTTTCTTGATGAATATGCCCCGTCGTAATGGCTTTTACTTGAGGATACGATTCCAGTATCGTCAAAAGTTCGGCACTGTTTTCAATCTGCATCGTATCCAGCCAGGTACTCTTAGTCGCTATACAATGATGATGAACGGCAATGAGTGCATGATGATCGGGATTGCTTTTTAGACAGCCATCTAAAAATTGCAGCTCTTCCGGTAATAAGCGACCACCGGGTGCCCCTATTATTTGGCTATTAAGACAGATCAGTTGCCAGTTCTCAAATACCGTCTGCTTTTGACACGTTATTTTCGGAGTATTGAAGACTTGTTGCATGAGCGCAAAATCATCATGGTTGCCAGGCAGACAAATACAGTGTGTATTGCTAGCATAGATGCGATCTAGAATACGTTGATAACTTGCAGGGCAGGGATCTTGCGCTAAATCACCCGTTAACAAAATGAGATCAATGGCTTGTTCTTTAGAAAATGCAAGATCAAGCACCCGATGAAAATAGTCTTCGGTATTGATACCTAGAAAATGATCATCCAAGTTTGGCTGGATGTGCAGATCTGTAATTTGTAGAATCGATAAGCAGGTCATATCCAGTTACTCAATCGTTTTCACTAAGATTTTGGAGTTTCTTTGTGGATTGTAATTAAGCTTGAGTGCTTCTGGAAGGTTATTGATGTTAGAAGATAAATAGCCTCGCTCAATAAACCAGTGCATTGTTTGGGTTGATAACACAAATAAATGTTTAAGCGCTAATTGCTTGGCTTTACTATGAACATAATTAATTAAACGATCACCCCTTGCTGAGCCTCTATAATCAGGGTGCACGGCAAGGCAGGCAATACATCCATACTCATCCGTTTGATTAGGATGAAGAGCGGTACAGCCAATCACCAAGCCATCACGCTCAATAATGATGTAGTCGGCTATTTCCATT
Organism: uncultured Methylococcaceae bacterium; assembly: GCA_903839855.1. Taxonomy (GTDB): domain Bacteria; phylum Pseudomonadota; class Gammaproteobacteria; order Methylococcales; family Methylomonadaceae; genus Methylobacter_C. The sequence goes on along the minus strand of CAIMEB010000133.1, from coordinate 3,765 downwards.
TCAATTTTTTCTCGGGAACGTTTAGCGAGTATGCCCTGTTGCTCTAAGGGTTTAATCAGTTCAAGGATACCGCCAATATCATTCAGTGTCGCAGATCGTATGTCTTCAAAGGGGGTTGAGCTGATCAGCGTACCGATTCCATCGCGGCTGAAGAGTTCTAATAATAATGCACCATTAATGGTTCTATTAATTAAGTGTACGCGTTCAATTCCTGCTCGGCTGCTTTGAATGGCGGCATTGAGTGAAAGTCTAATAGAATTGGAAATCGCCGGATAGTCTTGCAGAAAGCTTTCTGCCTCATCCGTGGTCATTTGCCGAATGATCTCTTCATTATTAATCGGGTCACAACAACTTTGTTCAGTTAACAAAATTAACTTTTCTGCATTTAAGGCAATAGACACGGCAGTCGCCACTTGTTCAGCAGAAAGGTTAAATACTTCGCCGCTGGGTGAATAACCAACGGGTGAGATTAAAACGATAGTGTCCTGATCTAATTGCTGATGAATAGCCAAACTATCAATACGACGGACTTCGCCTGTATGACAATAATCAACACCCTCTATCACACCAATCGGCTTGGCCGTGACAAAATTACCCGATGCGACTTTAAGAGCACTACCTGCCATCGGGGAGTTTGATAAGCCCATTGATAACAAAGCTTCAATTTCTACTCGTACTAAACCGGCGGCTTCTTTTACACATTGCAATGCTAGATCGTCAGTGATGCGTAAGTGTTTATGAAACAGGGCAGGGGTGTTTAGTTTCTTGAGGCGCTCATCGATTTGCGGACGTATGCCGTGAACTAATACAAGGCGGATACCCAAGCTGTTGAGTAAGGCAAAATCCTGGACATGATGCTCAAAGTCACTAGCTAAGACGGCTTCACCACCAAAATAAATGACAAAGGTTTTGGTTCTATGGGCATGGATATAGGGAGATGAATCTCTAAACCAGCTAACAAAAGATTTGGGTTCGTTCATGAATGTATTTTTGATCAGTAGAGTACGCTGAGTGATAAATTGAATTATTTATATGTTTAATTCAATTAACTGCTTGTACCACTTTGAAAAATGTACGCATTCAGCTAATAATTTATCAATGCCGATAGCATAAGCCAGAATCATCTTGATGGTCTACCACCGACTATATTTTTATTCTATAAATCAGCAAGTGTGTAATCTTCTAGTCGTAGAGACAGGTTGCGAACTGTCCCTACGTCTGCGATTGAAAGTAATGACTATATGGAAAACGTTATTTACTTGCTTTTACCTGCTTCTGTTGCAGCAGGCACTTCAATTAGCCTCCCAGAAGTACAATCATAAATATAACCATAAACGGGAATATCAGAAGGCACTAAAGGATGGTTTTTAATCCGGGTGACATCTTCCAGTACACTGCTCTCCTGATCTTTAATTGTTAGCCAGTCGATATAGCGTGCTTCAGAAGAACCGTGGCCTTCACAGCAATCATGCCAGCCATTTTCGTCTATAGAAGCAGTTTTTAAGCTGCTTGCTAAGAGGTCTCTCATAATTTCGTCGTTAAAAAGTTCCATGCCGCAATTAGTATGGTGGATAACAAACCATTCACGGGTTCCCAATAGCTTGTAAGAGATCACTAATGAGCGAATGGCATCATCACTCGCACGACCACCGGCATTACGAATAACGTGGGCATCACCTTCTGATAAGCCAGCATATTTTGCAGGATCTAAACGTGCATCCATACAGGTCAATATTGCGAAATGCCTTGCGGGTGGGAGTGCTAACTCACCTTTGTCACCGAAATTATTGACGTAATCTCTGTTTGCAGATAAAACTTCATTAAGGATCTTGCTCATAAATACCTCTTATTAATTTTTATTGTTATTAATTTTTATGGATAATAAAAAAACCGCGTTAAGATATTATTAATCAATTTATTAAGTCGACCTATAACTATCTCAGACTAGAAGTATATATTAAAATATATACTAATGAAAAACATTCAATGTAAATTAGTCATTGCACAAGCGGCTTTATTAGCCTTTATATTACACGCCGTCATTATAGATAAAGTGGTCTTAACATCTATCATGACTTGGCTTGCCGCTTTAATTGGCATCTTCCTTCTTCGGGGTGTCTGTCTTTATGCGTACCAAGTGTTTGGCTTTGAGGCAGGTGCCCAAGTCAAATCATCAGTCAGGCAACAATTACTGGACAGTTTTTTAAACCTGGGCCCTTCAGAAATCAAACACCATCAAAGTGGTGAACTGACCTCTGTTACCTTAGAACAGGTAGAAGCCCTAGAAAATTATTTTTCGCGCTATTTACCTCAACAAATGATTGTCGGTATCCTACCTATCATTATGATCATGGTTGTTATGCCTGTTAATTGGGTGGTTGGGCTAATCTTTTTGTTAACCGGCCCTTTAGTCCCTGTGTTTATGGCCTTAGTGGGCATGGGCGCTGCCTCTGCAAACCGTAATCAGTTTTTAGCTATGAAAAGAATGAGTGGTTATTTTCTGGATCGTCTGCAAGGTTTAGCGACACTTAAGTTATTCGACCAAGCCACAGCAGAATTAAATAACATTAACCTTATGGCCGAACACTTCCGGGAAAAAACCATGGCGGTGTTAAAAATTGCTTTTTTATCTTCTGCTGTTCTGGAATTCTTTAGTGCGGTGGCTGTTGCTCTGATTGCAGTGTATGTTGGCTTGGGCTTATTGGGCGAAATACATTTTGGCCCAGCTGAACATATCAATTTAAGAAATGCCTTATTTGTGTTGTTACTGTCTCCTGAATTTTTTATGCCGCTGAAACAATTAGCCATTAACTATCATGATCGGGCTGCGGCTTTAGGTGCTACAGATGCTATTCTTGCCCTACTTGAGCAGGAAACTATATTGCTAGATAAGAAAAAGGTAACTTTACCCCTTGATAGCGAGCAATGCATTGCATTTAAGAATGTCAGCAAAGTTTATGAACAAAGAATGGTTCTAACATCTATTAACTTAGTCATGACTCAACGTGAAAAAATCGCTTTAATAGGTGAATCAGGCGCCGGAAAAACAACGCTTCTTAATTTGTTGCTAGGCTTTGAGAGTCCGTCAGAGGGACAGGTATTCATCAATGGCGTTGAAGTGACTCAAGAAAATACAGCAACACTGATCGCTTGGGTCGGACAGAATGCTTACATCTTTCACGGAACTATAAAAGACAATATCACCTTGGCTAATCCTGAAGCAACTGAGCAACGTATTAGCGAAGCGGCACAAGCATCAGGTATTACTGAGTTTAGTCAATCGTTACCCGAAGGTTTGCTAACTTTAGTTGGAGAACGAGGCTATGGCTTATCCGGCGGACAAGTACAACGCATCGCATTAGCAAGAGCTTTCTTAAAAGAGGCTGATATTATTGTATTGGATGAACCTACTGCTAATCTTGATAGTACGAATAAAGTACTATTACTAGATGTCATTGATGATTTGTTCCAGGATAAAACCTTGATTATCGCCACACATGATCCTGTAGTTATTAATAGAATGACGCGGCACATTGTCCTGCAACAAGGTCGGTTGGTATCATGAAAGATTGCTGGTTTTTTTTAAAACTATTTAAACCTCATCGAGTTTGGTTAGTCTTTGGCATACTAAGTACCTATGTAAAATTAATTTAACTTAACTTTTAAGAAAAGTCTACGGTGAAAGATAGTCCAATATTAGCAAGCACATCAAATAATTCTCTTTTGAGATCAGCAAAAGACTTATAAGCGTCAAAAGGCAACCAG